>JAYREN010000077.1:0-13306 GCA_041908845.1 Holophaga sp.
CACGTAGTGGGGAATGCCCAGCGCGCCGGCCACGGCCCTGGCCTGGGTGATGCCGTCGGCGGAGCAGCAGGAGCGGCTGGCCATGCGGTCGTCGCAGCTGCGCAGTTGCAGGGTGACGCCCACGGCATCCCAGCCCGCCTTCACCATGAGGGCCGCCACGACGCTGGAATCCACGCCGCCGCTCATGGCGATGACCATGCGGGGCCGCATCAGGCGGTCCTTGCGCGCAGGCGCGGGACGGCGACTTTCAGGACTTCGAGCGTGCGCAGGACATCCTCCTCGGTGTTGGTCTCGCCCAGGGAGAAGCGCAGCGAGGCCTTGGCTTCGGTTTCGCTGCGGCCCAGGGCCAGGAGCACGGGGCTGGGCTTGCGGCTCTCGGAGCTGCAGGCGGCGCCCAGCGAAACGGCGATGCCTTCCAGGTCCAGGTTCATCAGGAGGTCGGCGCCCATCAGGCCGTCGAAGCTGATGCTGAGAGTGTTGGGTAACCGCCGTTCCCGGTGGCCATTGCGCCGGGTGCCTGGAATGCCTTCGAGGATGCCCAGTTCGAGGCGATCGCGCAGCCGGGCCGCATGGGCGCTGCGGGCCTCCAGGTGGGTCCGGGCCAGTTCGCAGGCCATGCCAAAGCCCACGATGCCTGGCAGGTTTTCGGTGCCCGCCCGCAGACGGCGCTCCTGGGGGCCGCCCGTGAGGAGGGCCGGAAGCGTGAAGCCCCGACGCACGTAAAGCGCGCCCACGCCCTTGGGGCCGTTGAGCTTGTGCGCGGAGAGGGAGAGCAGGTCCACGGCGAGCTCCCGCACATCCACAGGGATCTTGCCCGCGGCCTGGATGGCGTCCGTGTGGATGGGGATGCCCAGGCCGCGGGCGGCGCTGGCACAGGCCTTCACGGGTTGGATGGTGCCGAGGTCGTTATTGGCCAGCATCATGGAGAGCAGCGCCGGGCGGGCGTCCAGGGCTGCCTCCGCCTGGCTGAATTCCACGAGGCCATCGGCGTCCACGGGCAGCGTAAGGAAGGTGAAGCCTTGGGATTGCAGGGCCCGGCAGGTCTCCAGCACCGCGGAATGCTCGATGGCGGTGGTCAGGATGCAACCTCCAGCCTTGGAGGCGGCTCCCAGACGCAGGGCGTGGTTGTCGGCCTCGGTGCCCCCGCTGGTGAAGAGGATCTCTTCGGGATCGGCGCCGATGAGGGCCGCCACCTGGGCGCGGGCCCGGTCCAGTCGCCGTTTGGCCTCCTGCCCCCACGCATGCAGGCTGGAGGGATTGCCCCAGGCTTCTTCCAGGCAGGTCTTCATGGCCTCGATCACTTCGGGGCGGGGCGGGGTGGTGGCGTTGTGGTCCAGATAGATGCGCTTCAAGCGAGGGACTCCGGGTGCATGTCCATGATACCGGCCGGGGCGCCGGGCCTTGTTCGCCTTGGATGACCGCGCGCCCGGGAATGCTCCAAGGCCGGTCGGGCTTTGCAGGCGCTACAATGAGCCATTCTCGGAGACACCATGTTCACCCGCGCCATCTGCCGCAAGCCCGGTCTCAACTTTTCCCACGGCCTTACCACCGTGCAGGGGGGAAAGCCGGACTACGCGCGGATGATGACCCAGCATGATGCCTACGTGGACACGCTGAAGAAGCTGGGGCTGCAGGTGGAAGTCCTGGAGCCCCTGGGCGAATTTCCCGATGCGTACTTTGTGGAGGATGCCGCGATCATGACCGCCGAGGTGGCCATCGTCACCCGGCCCGGCGCCAAGGCGAGGCGGGGCGAGGCGGCGGCCCTGGAGCCGGTGCTGGCCAAGTACCGCCCCCTGGCCCACATCGAGGCGCCGGGCAAGCTCGATGGCGGTGATGTGCTGCTGGTGGGGCGCCACGCGCTCATCGGCATCTCCGAGCGCAGCAATCCCGAGGGCGCCTCCATGTTGGGAGAGATCCTCGAAGAACACGGCTATGCCTGGACGGCGGTGCCCGTGGCCGAGGGGCTGCACTTCAAGTCCAGCGTGAACTGGGTGGGAGGCACGACCCTGCTCCTCACGGAGGATTTCGCGGGTATCGAGGAACTGGCGGGGTTCCGACAGATCGTGGTGGACCCGGCCGAAACCTACTGCGCCAACGTGCTCTGGATCAACGGTACCTTGATCGTGCCAGCGGGTTTCCCCAAGACCCATAAGCAGCTCGAAGCCTTGGGCCTGCCCATGGTGACCTTGGACGTGAGTGAAGCCCGGCACATGGACGGCGGACTCACCTGCATGTCCCTGAGGTTCTGAGCACCACCACCGGGAGTTCCATGGCCTCCGTTCTGATTCCGATCCTGGCCTTCCTCTGTCTGCTGCCGGATATTCCGGCCCTGCACTGGCATGGCTGGCCGGCCTGGGTGGGGCTGCTGGCGGGAGTCACGGTGGCCTTGACCCTCGGGAATCCCCACCAGACTCGGACCCGGGAACTCACGCCCAGGCTGCTGGCTTGGTCCGTGGTCGGGTTGGGCGCGGCGATGAATCTGCGGACCGTGGCGGTGGTGGGGCTTCATGGTTTCGGCTACACGATGGTGGGCATCGCGGCCACGCTGCTGCTGGGGGTCCTGCTCGGGCGGTGGCTCGGAGTCCGCCGTGATACCTCCCTGCTGGTGAGCGTGGGGACGGCCATCTGCGGCGGCAGCGCCATTGCCGCCGTGGCCCCGGTGCTGCGGGCGGAGGACGAAGACACCAGCCTGGCCCTGGCCACCGTCTTCCTTCTCAACGCCGTTGCCCTGCTGGTCTTTCCCGCGATCGGTCATCGGGTTCATCTGAGCGAGCCTGCCTTCGGGCTCTGGGCGGCCTTGGCCATCCACGACACATCCAGCGTGGTCGGTGCTTCCGCCAGCTATGGGAACGAGGCTCTGGTGGTCGCTACGGCCACCAAGCTAGCGCGGGCCCTGTGGATCGTGCCCGTCACGCTGGGGTTGGGCTTCTGGCTGGCCCGCCGCGAAGCCCCCGCCCAGGCCCGGGCGAAGGCCAAGCGCCCCTGGTTCATTCTCGGGTTCCTGGCCGCGGCGGCGTGCGTTACGTTCTTCCCGGTCCTGCAGCCCGCGGGGCGTGGAGTGGCCGAGTTGGCCAAGCGCAGCCTCGTGCTGACGCTCTTCCTGCTGGGACTGGGGCTCAGCCGGGAGCGTCTCGCCAAGGTCGGTCCCCGGCCCCTTCTCCAGGGCCTCCTGCTGTGGATCCTGGTGGGCGCGGGCACTCTGGCGGCGATCCTGGGCGGATGGATCCGCTAGCAAGCGGAAGGCTTCAGCGTGTCTGACCGTCGTGCTTCTGCCGACGAATGCGGCGGCTTTCGCGGTTCTGCTCGCGGTTGATCACGGCGGCTTCCTTCTTGGTGACCTTGCCATCGGCCTCCGCCTTGTCGATGTGCCGATCGATCCGGGCCTGCCTGCGTTCCAGGCGGATGGTCTCCTTGGGGGTGAGCTGGCCGCTGGCGGCGCCCTTCCCGATGCGCTTCTGCTGGCGATCGGCGCGGTTTTCGATGCGGGTCTCGCGCTTCTCAGAGGGGGTGGTTGCCGGAGTCTGAGCGAGGAGGGCGCTTCCGGCGAGGGCGAGGCCTGCCAGGGCGAGAAGGCTGTGCTTGAGGTTCATCGTGGCTCCAGGGTGGGTTCCGGGTTGCTCCGGGGTTCTGAGGTAGATCCGGGCAAGGGGCCAAAGGTTTACTCGGGATGGAGAGGATGCTTTTCGCCGGGGTTAGCCTCAGAAGCCGATCCAGATGCTTCCATGGGGCCTGACGATGATGGGAGGCGGGGGGAGGAACACAACGCCGTGGCGGGATTCACGCCAGTGGCGGGGATGACGGACCATGCTGGGGGGAGGATAGGCGTAAGGATTTACGTGGCGGCGCTGGATGTAGACCCGAGGGCCGCAATCATCCACGACCACACGCCGATGTCGGTGGGAGCGGTGGTAATCGCGATCATCCCGGTCGCGATCAGCGAAGGCGGGAAGGCTCATCGCCAGAAGCAGGAAGAGGGTCGCAGTGATTCGCATGGTCGTCCCTTTCGGGTGGGCGGGGGGGTGGGTTTCCCGCTGTCTTCCGATGTTCACGACCCGTGCCAATTTAAAAATCAAATCAAATCATCAATTGGAAAAACGCGAATCGATCTGATGTCGTGTGGCGCGGCAGGCTGTTGCGCCCTGCATCGCAAATCTCAGTCCAGCCCCCCCAGGAACTGCGCCCACTTGCGATAGAAGGGCAGCACTTCGTCCCCGTGCTCGGGGCCGAGGCCGATGACTTCCGAATGGTCCCAGCCCTCCAGCACGCCCATGTGGTTCCACTCGCCCCGCTGGGGCGTGCCCTCGAAGAGGCGGACGGTCTCGGTGCTGGGGCCGGCCATGGAGCGGGTGTTCACCACGCCGTCATTGCGGAACCAGGTGCCGTCCAGCTCCGGATGCCCGGGCTTGCCGATGGTTCGGCCCATGAAGCGCGCGCCCGGCTGCCATAGGGGGGTCATGCGGAACCGCGGCACTTGGTGGCCCTTGGCATCGGGCCGAGTTTTGGCGGTGGACCAGCTGAAATAGAACACACCGGGTTGAATCCTGATCCACGCATTGAAATTCCGGGCTCCCTCGGGGCTCAGTTCCGGGGCGCTGAAGTCGCCCGGGCCCTGCCAGAGGGGGCTCGCGAAGACCCGGCGCAGGAAGGCCGCGGAGCCCTCGTTCTCCTGGCGGGTGAGGCGCCAATGGTCCAGCTTCACGTCGTAGAAGCGGGCTTGCTTCCGCTGCAGGCTCGTCGCCAGGGCGAAGAGCTTCTGGGCGGGGCCCACGAGGCCCTCCCGCCGCCAGGTGAGGGTGGTGCCGTCGTGGGGCGCGGCCAGGGTCGTCACGCTGGAAACCCAGGGATTGCCACCCCGGAAGAGGGGGCTCAGTTCCGTTTCGGGAGTCGCGTTGCGTTCGGTCTCATCGCCCTGGACAAGGAGGTGGGTCAGCATCCGGGCGGTCTGGCCGCCCATGCTGTGGCCCAGGAGATGGATCTTGGGCGTGGAGTCGCCCCAGGTGGGCAGGAGCGCGGGATAGGTGCGACCGAAGCGGGCATGGCCGTGGGCGGCGGCGTGGGCCTTGCCGTAATCCACCCGGCCGCCCTTGAGGATGGCGTAGATCTCGCAGGCCCGGTCCCAGTTGCTGGAAAAAGGGCCTGGAGCCGCAGTGATGACGGGGAAGCCCTCGGCGCGGAGATCCTCCTGGAGATCCCGCTTGCCGCCCCAGTATTTCAGGCCGAAGACTTCATCCCGGCCCCAGACGCTGAAGCCGCCCACCAGCACGATGGGGTGAGCATTGCGGGGCGGCGGTGGCGGATCTGCGGCGAGCCCTGCCATCAGGAGGAGCGCGTTGAGCGGCATGGTTCAGGCCAGCCAGGCGGGGGCGTCGAGTTCGGCGCCCAGGCCGCGCAGTTCTCGGGCCAGGGGCGGCAGGTTGGTGCCCTCGGCGCGATGGAGCACCACATGGAAGGGGCGCGAACCGTTCCAGGCCTCAGCGGCACCTTTCATGATCTCCGCAAGGGCCGCCCGATCCGCGGGTTCGGCCCGATCCAGCACATGCTGGGTGTCCAGCAGCAGCAGCGTACAGGCACCGACGGGGAGCCAGTCCAGGTCGTTGAGGCACTCGTCGAAGGCGTCCCAGTTCCCCCCGAAGTAGGGCGGAAACTGGAGGGCGGAGGCCAGCTCATCGAATAGCCCCTGAAGGGTGCGCATCCTGGTGCCTCGCAGATGGCGCACCAGGGCGTGAGGCTCGGCGCCGAGGGGCGCCAGCCGCGCCAGGACGGAATCGGGATCGCCTTGGGCCAGATGGAAAAAGGGCGGTGCGGTGTGCTGGAGAAAATCCAGGATCATCATTTGATTTCCGTGTAGGTGGCGTAGTGGTCCGAAGTGTACCAGGCCCGGCCATCACTCCCGGTCACCAGGCGCTGAGGGCCTCGGTTGCGGCCGGGCACCTTGGGGTGGATGTCCCACTCCCGATACTCGATGGACCGCCCCGAGGCATCCCGCTGGGGCAGCTTCTGCTCCCCGCCCCGACCGTAGTTTCCGAAGCGCCGCCCGCCGACATGCCCCGGCGGGGCCGTATCGTGGGTCCGGATATAGGCCAGGGTGGCGAGGGCCTCCCGGGGCACCGCCCGTGCCTCGACACGGCTGGAGGTGGTTTCGGCCCGGGTGATGGCATTGGCGGCGGGCCCCGTGGGGCCGCACGCCATCAGCCCGCCTACGGTCAACAAGATCACCCAGAGAATGGAACGGAGCCGCAGCATGGGAACCTCCCGCTCTCTTGATACACGACAAAGGGCCTCGCGAGAGGCCCTTTGTTTTTGGTTGGGGAACCTGGATTCGAACCAAGAAAGGCGGAATCAGAATCCGCTGGTTTACCGTTAGCCTATTCCCCAAACGGCGCACTTCAGAATAGCCAATCCGTAACGGAAAACAAGGGGCGAGCGATGACGGAGGGGCGCGCCGGGCTCAAGGCGGCGGTATCCTTGCTTCAAATGAGGATTCACCATGGCCGAGAGTCTGAAACTTGCGTACTTCGTCGCCATGAAAGAGGGCGGAAGCTACCTGGGTGGTCTGCTGTTGACGGACACCTCGGGCATTCCCCTGGATTTCCGCTATACCGAGCCCATCACGCCCACCAAGCTGCAATCCGTGCTCTACGGCAAGGCGCTGGAACCCCACCTCAAGGAAGAGGTGATCCAGAAGACGCTCCTGAAGGAATTGAAGGGCGCGCCGGATCTCTTCATCCTCTCGGCCACGGAATTGGCCGGAGGGTGGAATGGGGACACTCGGTGCCCCGTGCTGGCGGTGCAGAAGACCCAGGAAGCGCCTCTGGCCCGTGCAGGCGAAGTGTTCCGCGCATCGCAGCGCGAGATTCTGCTGCAGATCAGTGAGGGCGCGGCGCCCCTGCGGGTCATCTTCGCGGGCTCCGTGGATCTGGCGGCCCAGGATGCGGCGGCCCAGAAGCTGCTGGAAGCGGGCTACCACATGGATGTGGTCGAACCTCTGGAGCGGGTGACGGCGGCTCTCTTGGCCCTGGTTCGGCCCGATTGAGGACGGGCATGGGCTTCGGGAAATTCAGGGACGCCGTTTCGGATCTCACAGAGACCCTGCGCCGAGTGTTCCAGGATCCGCCTTCCCATGCGGTGGACCCGGGGCGTCTGATGGTGCGCTCCGAGGGGGTTCCTGCCCTGCAAGCCGAGTCACCGCCACGGGCCTTTCAATTGGTCGCAGAGTCCCTACCGATCCCCCTGGACTTCCGGGCTGGAGTCTCCCAAGAACCCATGGTTTTCTTGGGGCAAATACAGGCCGAGGAGGGTTGGGCCAGATGGGCCGCCGGGGCCAGGGTTTTCGAGATGACTCGGTTCAGCGCTGGAGCCCAGCGGCGCCTGGAGGTCCCACCCTTGCCCCGCCGACCCGGATGCGTCCGGGTGGAGCCCGAGGCCTTTCGCGCCGGGAGTCGCGGCTATCGGGAAGGGTTGGGCTCACCCGCCGTGCGCGGAGGTTCTCCCGAACTGGCCCGGGCTGTGGTGCGCGGTGGGCTGGAGGTAGTGATGAGCCTGCCCATCGCCCTCCAGGGCCAGGATGTGCAGGAGCTTCCCAAGGTCCAGTGGATGCGGTACAGCCTGCAGCTGGTGAAGGCGACCGGCGAGAACATCCGCAATCTGGATGTGCTGGGGCTCTACCAGATTCCCTCCAAGGGGGTGGCAAACATGCGCCATGACGCGAAGTCCGGGCGGCTGTTGTTGGAGCTGAACCGCGATGCGGCAGGCGCCTCTCGGCTGCCCTTTCTGCTGGCCCGGCGCAAGGATGATCGGACCCTCGTAAGCTGTTTCCTGGAGGAAGGCTGATGGATGCCATTCCGAATTCGTGGGCCGAGGATCCTGACGCGCCGGATCCCACCCTGCCCGAAACCGCCTGGGGAGACTTTGAAACCACCCTGCGCAAGCGCAAGGAGGATGATCTTGTGCCACAACCCTGCGGATGGGTCCTGGTGGTCTATGCCGGCGCGCAGCTTGGGAGAGTCTTTCCCCTGGTGGCGGGCGAGAACGTCATCGGGCGGTCGCCTACAGCCAGCGTAACCCTGCTGGACGAAGAGGTCAGCCGGATCCACAGCACACTCCGGCTGGAGAATACGGAACATGGGGATCGCCTCATTCTGGAAGACATGGGCTCCACCAATGGGACCTTTGTGAACGGACAGGCACTGGTGGGGAGCCGTCCCGTGGCCGCCGGGGACCGCTTCGCCATCGGCGGCCACGTGCTCAAGCTCGTGGCCATGGACCCCCTGGAACGCAGCTTCCACGAAACCCTGTTGGATCAGAGCACCAAGGATCATCTGACGGGGTTGGCCAACCGGGGCGCGATCCTGGGGGAGCTGCAGAGCCGCTTCGACCTCAGTCGTCGTCACGGGCGCCCCCTCACGGTGGTGGTGTGCGATCTGGATCATTTCAAGTCGATCAACGATACTTACGGCCACGGAGCAGGGGACCTGGTGCTCAGTAATTTCGGCGAGCTGGTGCGTCAGAACCTGCGGGGCACCGACTTGGCGGGGCGCATCGGCGGTGAAGAGTTTCTCATCGTGCTCCCCGAGACCGAGATGGAGGGAGCCATGTTCCTGGCCGAGCGCTTGCGCGCAGCGCTGAAGAATACGCCCCAGGTAATCACCAATGCGGTGATCACGGTGACCTGCAGTCTGGGAGTGGCCGAGCGCAATGCCGCCGATCGCGACGGCGGCATGCTGCTTGGTCGTGCCGATGGCGCTCTCTACCAGGCCAAACGGCAGGGAAGGGATCGGGCGGTGATGGCGGTCAGGGGTTAGCGCTACGCCGTTGATCAGACTTCTGGTCTTCTTCTGAGATCGCTCCCTTCGTCCGATAGGTTCCAAGGAAACCGTGGGCTGGACATGGAGAATGCCTTGCAACCAAAGTGCCCCGCCCCCGTGAGGGTGATCCTCTTTCTCCTGATGGCGACCCTGGCGCTGGTGGCTCAGGGGCCCTTTGACTCAGCCCGACCGGCGCTTCGCGTGTATGGGATGGAGGACGGCCTGCCCAGCAGCACCATCTACGGCTTCGCCCGGGACACCAAGGGACGGCTCTGGGTTGGCACTCTGGATGGAGCGGCCTACTACACTGGGCGGGGTTGGATTGGAGTGCGCCTTCCCCGGGAAAGCCCCTCGCAGTACGTGCGCGGCATCTTGGCTTCCCGGGATGGAAGTATCTGGTTCGCTACCCAGGACGGTGGGTTGTGGTGCTTGCAGGACGAACGGTGGACCCACTTTCAGGGGGGCCGAGAGCTTCCCTCGGACCATGTGTTCAGCGTTGCCGAGACCTCGGATGCCAAGGGAGTTCTTACCCGCTGGGTCGGCACGGATCGGGGCATTGCCTCGCTGGTCGAAGGCCGGTGGCGGACCTATGGACTGGAACACGGCGTTCCTCTGGGCACGGTGTGGAGGCTCCGGCAGATCCATGAGCCTGACGGCGCTCGCCGGATGTGGGCGGCCACTGAGAAGGGGCTCTGTGTGTTGGAGGGGGAGCGCTGGCGAGAGCTGGGAGCGAAGGACGGCTTTCAGGGGCGGGATGCCAACGATATCCTCGACGTTCAAGAGGCGGATGGCACCCGGAGTGTCTGGGTTTCCCTCTGGAACAAGGGCCTTGCCCGGTGGGATCGTCGGGGCTGGACATACTTCGCTTCTGGCAAGGATTTCCCCGCCTCCTTTCCGACCTCGAGTCTCTGCAGCACCCTTGATTCTGCGGGACGCCCCATCGTCTGGATCGGAACCCTGAACCAGGGCCTCTGGTGGTTCAGGGACGGACGCTGGCAGTCCCTGGGGCGCACCCAGGGCTTCATGACGGTGGGGGTGCTGAGTCTCTTCCCTGTGCCTGAAGGCAAGCCCACGCTGCTGATCGGAACTCGAGGGGGCGGCGTGGCCAGCCTGGACCTGGGCGGATGGCGCACTCTTGACGAGTCCCTTGGCCTACCGGGCCTGGAGGTGACTTGCTTCGCCGAGACCTCGGGGAAGGTTGACAAGGGTGCGTTTTGGATAGGTACCACCGCGGGACTTGCCTGCTATCGGCCGGGTCGGCCGGTGGAGAGGGTGGATCCGCGCGCGTTCCCCAGCAGCTACATCATCGCCCTCCTCCCAACTGAGGACGCCCTCTGGGTGGGTACTCTCAACGGCCTGGTTCGCAAGGACGCGAACGGGTGGCACCGTGTGGAAGGCGGAGAAACACCCAGGGATGGACTCGTGATCAGCCTCCTGGAAACCCGGTCCGCGAGTGGGGCAAGAACCCTCTGGGTGGGGACGCCGAGGGGCCTCTACCGGTACCGGGAGGGACGCTGGCGACTACTCACCAGTCGGGATGGCCTACCCCAGGATTACGCCTCGGCTCTCTGTGCGGTGCCGGGGGCCGACGGTGAGCCAGTCCTGTGGATCGGCACCCGGGGTGGGGGCGTCTGCCGCTTGGATGGGACAACCTGGACCACCTTCGGCGCCGATACCGGGATTCCCAACGGCAACATCTACGCCCTCCATGTGAGTACAGGGCCCGATGGTCGCCGCTGGCTGTGGGCCGGGACCCTGGGTGGAGGACTGGCCCGGCTGGATTTGCAGGCTCCGGGGCGCTGGGAGGTCTTCACCCGGGATAGCCTGGTGAACCTGCCCAGCAACTACGTTCAGCGCATCGAGGAAGATACCCAGGGCCGACTCTACCTCTCCACGTCGGCGGGAGTCGTGCGTCTGCATTTGGATTGGAAAGACGGCGCCCCGCGGCCCTTCCGGGTGGATACCTTCACCCTGGGTGACGGCCTACCCAGTCAAGATGGCAATCTGGGCGCCTCTTATGTGGATTCTGGGGGCAGGGTTTGGGTGGGTACCTCCCGGGGGGCCGCCGCCCTAGACCCCAGCCTGGAGACCTTTTCTCCGGCTCCTCCACCACCCACGCTGGAGCGGGTGACCATAGCTGACCCAGAGCGGGTGCTTGCTGCGGGGCATCGACTCGGCTTCCGGGATCACCACCTTCGCTTCGTTTTTTCTCTCCCGGTGCTTCACCGCAAGGAAGACACCCAGTACCAGACCCAATTGGTGGGACTGGAAACAGAGCCGCGTCCCTGGTACGGGGAAGCCTGGCGAGAGTTCGCGACTCTGCCTGCAGGGAACTACGTCATGCAGATCTGGGGGCGCACCTTCGATGGAAGAATCGCGGGCCCGGTGGAGTTTCCTTTCCAGGTGGCCCCGGCGCCGTGGAACCACCCGCTCGCTTACGTGGTGTACCTCCTGGCTGCAGGGGCTGTCGTCTGGGGTGTCCTGCGCCTGCGCACGCGAGTCCTTCGAGAACGCACGATCATCCTCGAGGCGGCCGTGGCCCAGCGGACTCGGGTCATCGAAGAGCAGTCCCAGGCCCTGGAGGGTTCCAATCTGGAGCTGCTGGATCGCAACCGTGAGCTTTCTTCCGCCCTGTCGGAGGTCAAGACCCTGCGGGGCCTAATCCCCATTTGTGCCTACTGCAAGAAAATCCGGGATGACCGGGGATTCTGGGAACAGATGGAACACTACATTTCGCACCACTCTGGCGCTCAGTTCAGCCACGGCATCTGCCCGGACTGCCGCGATCAGCACTTCCCGTCGTCGCAGTCCAAGAAACCCGGGCCTGATCCCCTGTGACCTTCCGCTAAGCTAAGAATCCCTTGCCCCGGATCCACCCATGACCGAGGAACCCCTACAGCCCGACGACCTGGCGGATCCTGATCACGCCACGCTCTATACGACTCCACAGCCTTCCCGCATCGAGGCGGGGCAGGAGCAATGGGCACTGATTCGCTACGTGGGTGATCCCATCGGCGAGGTGATCCCCATTCAGCGGGAGCAGATGACGCTGGGGCGAGCCTCGGATTGCGATCTCTGTCTGCCGGAGCCGGAGGTGAGTCGCCGCCACGCGATCCTGGAGTCGGTGCAGAACGCCGAGGGCCATGCGGTCGTCTGCGTGGTGGACCTGGGTTCCACCAACGGCACCTACATCAATGGGCACCGCATGGAGGTGGCTCATGATCCCTGCAGGCTTCACCCGGGCGATGTGCTGCGGGTGGGCAACCATGCCTTCAAACTCAAGCATCTGGACCCTGTGGAGCGTCACTACCACGAGGTGATGCTGGCCCAGACCACCCTGGATGCGCTCACCGGGGTGAGCAACCGCGCTACGGTGCTCAGTTTCCTGGAGAAGAATTCCGATCTGGCCCACCGCCATGGCCGCCCTCTGTCGGTCATTCTCTGTGACCTCGACCTCTTCAAGGAGGTCAACGACCAGTGGGGTCACGCCGCTGGGGACGAGGTGCTGCGTTTCTTCGGGGAACTCCTGCTGGGCCGCCTGCGGGCCAGCGATCAGGCGGGGCGCATCGGAGGCGAGGAGTTCCTGCTGGTCCTCCCGGAGACGGCGGGCCCCGAGGCGGCCATGGTGGCCGAGTCCCTTCGCAAGAGCCTGGAGGTGGCCAGGATTTCTGTCGAGGCATCAGGCCAGCCCATCGGCGTTACCTGCTGTTTTGGCGTGGCCCAGCTGGCCGAGCGGGATGCCAATGGCGGCTCCCTGCTGGCCCGGGCGGATGTGGCCCTCTATCGGGCGAAAGCCGCCGGGCGCAACCGCGTCGACTTCGACCGGCTTCCATGAGCGTGCAGATCCCTCGGCAGATCGGTTCGGTGCGCATCCTGGAGCGGCTCGGTGAGGGCGGCATGGCCTTCGTCCACCGGGCGGAGGATGTGTTCCGTCCTGAGCGTCAGCTGGCGGTGAAGTTCCTGCGTCCCGAGGCGGCCTCGGATGCGGAGATGGTGCGCCGCTTCCTGCGGGAAGGCGAAGTGCTCAAGCGGCTGCGTCATCTCCATCTGGTGGAGGTCATGGATTTCGGCCGCACCGGCAACACCCCCTACCTGCTGATGGAGCTGCTGCCCGGCGGCAGCATCAAGGCCTGTCGTGGCGAGGCCCCGGCCTCGGTGTTGCGCCGCCTTCTGCCCGTGCTCGAGGCTTTGGCCTACACCCACCAGGAGGGGGTCATCCACCGGGATCTCAAGCCCAGCAATCTGCTCTTCGCCGCCGATGGGCGCCTGAAGGTGACGGATTTCGGTGTGTGCATGTGGGAAGGGGGCGAAGGCACGAGGGTGACCCGCTCCCAGATGGTGGTGGGCACCCTGGGGTATATGGCGCCGGAGCAGCACGGCGATCCCCGCAGGGTGGACGGGCGCTGCGACGTGTACGCCATCGGCGCCATTCTCTACGAATTCACCACGGGCCAGCCCTACAGTCAGGTGCAGATGCCCCAGGCGGCGGTGCGCCCCGGGTT
>JAYREN010000078.1:0-13134 GCA_041908845.1 Holophaga sp.
CTACAACCACATGATCGCCGTGGATCCCACCAATGTAAACACGGTCTTTGTCGGCACCAACCTCTCCATGTACCGCTCCCTCAACGGCGGGACCAGCTGGTCCCGAGTGACCCAGTGGATGGGCAACGATCGCCACTACATCCACGCGGATTTCCATGTGCATGCCTGGGCCCCCACCGGTACCAAGACGCTCTATGTGGGTACCGATGGCGGTTTGGCTGTGGTCCGGAACCCGGATATCGCGACCATTCCCATCGGTTCGGGCGGTATCCCTTCCGACCCCACCTTCATCGATAACCGGCGCAACCGCAACATCACCACCCAGCTGGTGTACCACGTGGGCTCCACCACCGCCACCACTCCCACCGGGGCGAAGGATCGTGTGATCGTGGGCCTTCAGGATCAGGGTACGCGTCTTCGCACGGAAGCCGGTGTGGCCACCCAGAGCTATGACCTCGCTATCGGCGGCGACGGTTTCGGCTGCCTGATCCATCCCTACGACGGCAACAAGATGCTAGGTTCCCTCTATTACACACGCATCCAACGCACGGTGAACGGGGGTGGCAGTTGGGCTTACGCCTCAGGCATTACCGGTTCGGGCAGTGGCACCACGGCTCCCTTCTTTACCCGGATTGCCCAGGACATGTCGGACCCCACGGGCGATCGGGTCTACACCTACACCAACACTGTGCCCTTCGTGTCCACGAATTTCGGTGCGAACTGGACGGCCATGCCCACCACCGGACTGACCTCGGTCAGTTCCATCCGCAACATTGTGGCTTCGCCCCTGACTCCCAACCATGTGGCCGTGGCCCTCAACGGTGGTCGCGTGGGGATCACGACCAATGGCACGAGTTGGACCACTGTGGCGGGTACGGCCTTCCCTGGAAACGGGAACTACATGAACTGCGTGGCCTTCGACACGGCGGATCCGCAGATCTTGTACGCCTCATCGGTTGCATTTAGTGCCACCGCCAACCATATCTGGAAATCTATCAATGGCGGCACCACCTGGACCGCAATGGATAGCACCACCAACGGCTTCCCCTTCGGAGTGCCGGTGCACATGGTGAAGGTCGATCCCGTTGATCACACTACGGTGTACGCGGGCACCGATCTCGGTCTCTATCGCTCCACGGATTCCGGCGCGAACTGGGCCCGTTTCGGGACGGGACTACCTATGGTGTCGGTGCGGGACATCTACATTGCCCCCGATGGCACCTTCATGCGCATCGGCACCCATGGCCGCGGGGTGTGGGAAATGCAGGGCGTGACCGACAGCTACGCTCCCAGGTTCAGCGCCCAGCCGCAGAACAAGGCGGTCTTCGTGGGTGACTCCGCCACCTTGGGCGCCGTGGCCGCCGGGCTTCCGGCCCCCACCTTCCAGTGGCAGGTCTCCACCAACGGCACCGACTGGTCCGATATCACGACCAACGGGACCGGGCGCACCTACATCATCACCTCGGCCCAGAGTGCCGACAATGGCAAGCAATTCCGGCTCGTTGCCACCAACTCAGTGGGTTCAGTAGCCAGCAACCCCGCCACCCTGACGGTGAATGCGGCCACTCTGCCTGTCTTTACCCAGCAAACCGCCAATGTAACCCAGATCGCGGGACTTAGGGCCGATTTCACTGGGACGGCGACAGCTGCTCCCGCCCCCACGTATCAGTGGCAGAGCTCGCCCAACGGGGCCACCTGGACCAACATTACAGGTGCCACTGCAAACCTTTACCAGTTCTACCCCGCGCCTGCGGACGCCAACAGACAGTTCCGCCTGACGGCCACCAATTCCGCCGGCTCCGTCAACAGCAATGCCGCCATCCTGACTCTTACCCCCAACACGATCCAATTGCTGGCGAATCCCGACCTCGAAGCAACCCCTGTCGGCACGGGTTGGACCCTGTTCAACCCGAACATGTTCATCACCGACGCCGGATACATGCACGAGGGTGTGAGGGCCCTCTATCTATGCGACTGGCAGGCTGCCACCACGGATTTCGCCCACCAGAAGGTGACGATTCCGGCCAATGCCAATAGCGCCAACCTGACCTTCTGGTTGCGGATCGTGGACAGTGGGGCCGGCACGACCTCGGTGATCAACACCATGACCCTGAAGCTCAAGAATGCTGATGGAAGCGCGGATCTCGCCACATTGAGCTCCTTCAACAACACGACGGCGGGTCATGGCTCCTACGCAAAGGTGGGGCCCATCGATCTCAAGGCCTACGCGGGTCAGGAGGTGCAAGTGTACTTCACAAGCACCCAACCCGGTGCGAGCGGCACAGGCACGGCCTTCCTGGTGGATGACGTGAACCTCATCGTGACCACGCCGGCGACCTCGGGCCCCTCCTTCAACATCAACGGAGATAGCGCCACGGATGCATACGATCTCCTCGAGCTGCTGAAGCGGTTCGGCAGCACCGCCTCCGCCGACCTCGCCAAGGCCGACTTCAACAGCGATGGCCAGATCGACGACACCGACCTCACCGCCCTGCTCAACGCCCTTTGAGAATGGAACGCACCATGAACTTCCGAACTGCGAGTCTCGCACTCTTCCCAGCAGCTTCCCTGCTTCTTCTGGTCGCCTGCGGTGGCGGGGGGAGCAAGACCCCTCCTGCCCCCGTGGTGGCCGTCTCCGTCTCGCCCACCACGGCATCCTTTGAAGTGGGAGCTGCAACCCAGACCCAAACCTTCACGGCGACGGTGACCGGCAACGCCAACACCAGCGTGACCTGGTCCGTGACCGAAGGCGCTGCCGGCGGCACCATCACCACCGGCGGCCTCTACACGGCCCCCGCGACGCCGGGTACCTACCATGTGGTGGCCACCAGCGTGGCCGATACCACCAAGAGCGCCACCGCCACGGTGACCGTGAGCCCCGCCCCCGCCACGGCCCTGGTCTACACCAATCCCACCACGGGCACCTACCGCCTGGTGAAGAACGATGGTCTGAGCACCACCACGCATCTGGTATTGGATGTGACCGGTGTGGGCGCCCCCACCGGTGTGGGCATCGCCTTCACCTACACGGTGGATACCACTCGCGCCGCCTGGGCCAAGGTGGCCGGAACGGATGCGGAATACATCCAGGCCGGTGATGTGTTCACCCTCGGCAGCACACCTCTGGGTCTCAAGGGGAAGGTGGCCACCACTACGCTCACGGGTGGCCTTGGGCAGAAGGGCACCGGTTCGCCCGTTGCCCTGAACGGTGCCCTGGCGCGGGTTGCCCTGGATCTCAAGACCGGAGCCCCCACGGGCACCGCGACCCTGACCGCGCCCAAGGCCCAGATCATTGCGGCTGACGGTACGATCACGACAGTGACTGTGGTGCCAGGAACCCTTTCGGCCCAGTAGACAGCTGAACCCAGAAAGCACCCCGAGAGCCTTGGCTTCCGGGGTGCTTTCTTTTGTGCCCTGGTGGGAATCTTCCTAGAAGCTGGCCCTCACGCTCACCTGCCACACGCGCGGCTGCTGGTAGTTGCCGGTGCTGAAGGCGCCTTCGATGTTGTTGATGACGGTCATGGGCTGCTGATTGGTGGTGTTGTAGCACTCCAGGGTCGTCCGCCAGGTGACCGCCTGGATGCGGAAGGAGTGGGACAGGGCGAGGTCCAGGCTGGATACCCAGGGCATCTCGAAGTCACCCCGGCGGGTGCCGGGCGCCAACACCAGATCGCCGGATGTCTTGGTCAACGCGCTGTAGTGCAGGCCAGAGCGGCGCAGGTAGCTGCCGCTGAGTTCCAGGCCCCAGGGCAGCGCGGCGCTGCCGAAGGCCTTGTAGGCATGGCGCAGGGATTCATTGAGGGGGCCGTCGTATTGGGGCAGCCGATAGTCCTGGCGCAGGCTGGGAATCTGGGCGAAACCCGTGTTCTTGCCCGTGGTGCTGGCCACATTACCCACTTCGCTGTTGCCTTGAAGATCGCCGTGGGAATAGCTGATCTGGAGCCTGTGGCCGCCCTCGAAGCGGCGGTGGGCGGTCAGATCGAAGCCGTTGAAGGTCCGCTTGAGGCCCGGGAGGTTGGCGATGATCTTCTTTCCGGCGGTGGCATTGGCCTGCGCATCCAGCTCCGGCAGATAGCCCCAGGCGGGATTGTAGGTATCCAGGAGATCCCGCACCACCTTGCGGGTAAGCACGGCCTCCAGGGTCCAGCGGCCCAGGCCGGGGATGGTCTGCACCCGCTCCAGGCCCAACTGGGTGAGATCCGTGTGAGCCGCCTTCAGATCTCCCAGGGCGACATTCTTGACCCCCTGAGTGCCGGTGGTCTGCCAGGTGCGCCAGGCCCCCAGGCTGGGAATCCACACAGCCTTGTCCAGGGCGGGGCCGCCGGTCACGGCGCCGCCGCCGGTGAGGTTCCCGGGTGCGGGAGGGCTGTAGATGCGCCCCCAATAACCGAACACGCGGGTGAGGCCGAGGCCCTGGGGATCCCAGGAGGCGCCCAGGCGGGGGCTCAGGAGGGTCTGGCGGTAGAGGCTTCGGCCGTCTTCGCCGTCGAGGGAAACGCGGTCGGCCCGGAACCCCAGGTTCAGCGTCCAGTGGGGCGTGGGGTGCCAGTCATCCTGGATATATAGCCCCAGGGCGCGCTGGGTGAGCGGCGAGCCGTAGCTGCCCAGCTCCGCGAGGGTGCGCTGGTAGAGGTAGCTGGCCCGCCCGCCGACCAATTGTGTGGAGACAGGACTGGGGGTGAGCAGGCTATCGCCCACGGCATACCCGAAATCGCTGCCGTGGAGGGCTGCCAGGCCTGCCCGAATGGCGGCGATATCACCCGCGGAGGGACCGGCGCCACCCGCCGCCCGGTCCAGGAAAGAGACACCGCCACTGGGTCGGCGGTAGGCCTGGGTGAACTCCGATTGCAGGCCCTGAAAGCCGCCCTTGATGGCGTGTTCCCCCGGGGTCCAGGTGAGTTCACTGCGGAGGGTGTAGTTGCGGATGCGGTCCTGGCGGTCTTCGGCGTAGGCGCCAAAACTCTCGCTGCCCGGGGCGTCGAGCTGGGCGCGGTACGGCCCGGCCTCTGGGGTGGCGGGGGACCACACAAAATCCGTGCGATGCACGCCCAGGGTGTTCTCCAGGGTCAGGCTGGGGGCCAACTGGCCCACATGGTGCAGCATGAAACTGTTGCCGCCCCGGGTGCGATTCGGCAGCTGGAAATCCTTCACCGAACTGTCGTAGGCGGCGTCGAAGTTCCCCTGTGTCACCGGATCGCCGATCCAGGCCAGCTCAAGGCGATGGGCCTCGGAGGTGAGCCAGGTGAGCTTGAAAAAGCGGTAGGACCGATCCTCCTCCTGGGTGCGGCGGTGCGGCAGGGTTCCCACAGGCTGGACATTCTCGAAGTCGAGGCTCAACTGCTGGCGATTGAAGGCGCCGAAGAAGAAGAGGCGATCCTTGACCAGGGGGCCGGAGATCGAGAGACCCCAGGCCGAGGCATCCGTGGGGCGTTCGTCGGGGAAATTGGTCTTGCCCGCATCGGGGCGACTGTTCAGCCCTTCCCAGATCCGGCTGCCGAACAGCGCGCCCTGGAACGTATTGCCGCCGCTCTTGGTGACCATGGAGAAGACGCCGCCGGAAGCGAAGGCGATCTCGGCCTTGTGGCCGCCGGTGGTCATGGTCTGGCTCTCGAGGATCTCCGTGCTCAGGTTTATCCCGAACCGGCCGTTGGAGCTGAGATTGGTGGACATGCCATCCACCAGGAACGCATTGGCGTCCAGCATGGAGCCCAGTACCACGGGTTCGGGCTTCCCCGAGGGCGTGATGCCCGGCGCTAGGTAGCTGTGCTCCACGTAGCGCTGGGAGCCGATGGGCAGGCGCTGAAGGTCCTCCGCATCGAAGGAGGTCTGCACCGCGAGGCTGCTGGTTTCCGTTCGCAAGGGGGAGTCTTCCACAGTGACGATGGCCTGGGCCTCACCGGCATGAAGGGTGATCTGGGCCCTGCCATCGGCCTTGAGAACAATCGTCTGATCCTGGATCTGGTAGCGCCCCGGGATCAGTCCCGCCATCGAGGCGAGTCCCTTGGCATCGGTGCGCAGCTCCCAGCGCCCGGTGCGTTCCAGCGACTTCAAGTGAAGCGCCACACCCGCCTTGGGTTGTCCTGCGGAGTCCAGCACGCGCACTTGCAGGCTGCCGGTGGACTGCCCCTGAAGGACTCCTGACGCCAGGCACAAGGCGAGGCCAGCGATGTTAGGAAAGGATCGCGAACAAGACATTCCTACATCTTAACCCGAGGGAATCGCCCTCGAGCTCAGGCGTCCTCTGAAGCGTAGACTTCCCGGGGTTTTCCGGCTCCGCGGTCCGCGCCGATGATGCCTTCCTCCTCCATCTATCGGACAGCGCACTGCGCTGTCCTCCTGCTCTCCGGCTGCGCCGCATCGCAGAGATGGAGCCTCCCATCCGGGGATGGAGGATCACTCCTCTGAAGCGTAGACTTCCCTGGGTTTTCCGGCTCCGCGGTCCGCGCCGATGATGCCTTCCTCCTCCATCCGGTCGATGATGCGGGCGGCTCGGCCGTAGCCGATGTTGAGCTTGCGCTGGAGGAGGCTGGTGCTGGCCTTGCGCTCGCGCTTGACCACGGCCACGGCGCGGTCGTAGATGTCGTCACCGGTGCCGGTCCCATCTTCGCCACCCATGGCCTGGGTGGCTTCTTCGTCGGTTTCCATGGCGTTGAGCAGGGCCTGGTTGTACTCGGGTTTGCCCCGGGCCTTGAGCCAGTCCACCAGCCGCAGGGTTTCCTCTTCGGTGATGAGGGGGGCGTGGATGCGGTGGGGCCGGGCGTTTCCGGGGGCCAGGAAGAGGGCGTCTCCCTTGCCCAGAAGCTGCTCGCCGCCGCTGCTGTCCAGGATGGTGCGGCTGTCGATCTTGGTGTTCACTCGGTAGCTGAGGCGGGCGGGGAGGTTGGCCTTGATCACGCCGGTCACGATGTCCACGCTGGGGCGCTGGGTGGCGAGGATTAGGTGGATGCCCACGGCCCGGGCCTTCTGGGCGATGCGGGCGATGCTTTCTTCCACCTCGGCGCGGGCCACCATCATCAGGTCCGCCAATTCGTCGATGACCACCACCACGTAGGGCAGGGGTTCGAGGAAGGCCGGACGATCCGGCCATCGGGGATTGGGCGTGCGGTCGCTCAGGTCGATGTTGCCGCCCGCCTCCAGCACCTTGGCGTTGAAGCCCTCCAGGTTGCGCACGGAGAGCAGGGCCAGGCGGCGGTAGCGGTCCTCCATCTGGGCCACCACCCACTTGAGCACTCGGCCCGCCTCTTTCATGTCGGTGACCACCGGCGCCCAGAGGTGGGGGATGTCCTCGTACATGCCCAGTTCCACCATCTTGGGGTCCACCAGGATGAGCTTGACTTCGCTGGGCAGCGAGCGCAGCAGCACGGAACAGATCATGGCGTTGACGCCCACGCTCTTGCCGCTGCCGGTGCTGCCGCCGATGAGGAGGTGGGGCATCTTGGCGAGATCCGTCACCACAGGCGCGCCCGCGATGTCCTTGCCCAGGGCCAGGGCCAGCAGGCTGCGGGCCTCCTTGTGGGCGGGATCGCGAAACACGGGGCTGTCGATGATTTCCCGGAAGGCGATGATCTCGCGTTTGGGATTGGGCACTTCGATGCCCACGAGATTCCGGCCGGGGATGCGGTCGATGCGCACCTTTTCGGCCTGCAGGCCCAGCGCCAGATCGTTTTCCATGCCGATGACCTTGGCCAGGGGAACGCCGGCATCCGGCTGGAATTCGTACACCGTCACCACGGGGCCGGGCTGCATGCCAACGACGGTGCCCTTCACTCTGAATTCCGACAGCTTCTGTCCAATGAGGGCCTGGGTGTCTTCGAGCACCTTGGGGTCGACTCGTGTGCCGGGCCCGGGGGGATCGAAGAGGCGCCGGGGGGGCAGCTCCAGGCGTTCGGCGGGAGCGAAGGCCGAAGAATCGCCATCGAGTCTGCGGGAAGTTTTCCGGGGCATCTTCGCGCCCAGAGCGGTGGTGTCCGGCAGGGGATGCACGGGGGTGGGCTCCGTGAGCCCCAGGGGCTGCTGCTCGGCCACGCGGCCATAGCGGTCCTGCATGACCACAGGCTTAACTAGCTGCGGCTTGGGCGGAGGTGGGGGAGGAAGGTCGCGGAGCAGCGTGGGAGCGGGCAGGGGCACGTCGGCGGGTCGGTGGAGGTCTTCCAGCACCAGGACGTCCTGAGAGGCGGAGAGGGGCGCCGAGATCACTTCCGAACGCAGGGGCGGGAGCTCCCGGGAAGGTGTGTCCAGGCGCATGGACTGGATAATGGGCAGCCCCATCTCCGGGGGGAACTGCGGGTTGCTTCGGCGGTATTCCGCAGTTTCCCGCTGGGCGCGCTCGAAGGCCTCCCGCTGCTCCTGCTCGATCTGGTGCTGTTCGGCGAGGTGCTGGAGATCGGCGGCGTCCCCTGCGTCGAGGTCCGGCAAGGCAGCGGCGCGGCCGCTCTTCCAGGCCAGGAAGGGGCGTTTCAGGAAGGCCAACACGCCGTTGACGCCCTTGCCGGGCAAGGGTTTGAGAAAGGGCAGGGCCCGGTCGCCCATCCAGCGGCCGAGCATGACGCCGATGGCCCGGGTCAGACTGGGGGCCAGGATCAGGGCAGCGATCAGGATCAATAGCGAGAGAACTAGAGGTAGGCCCACGGGGCCGAGGGCTCGCCGACAGGGCGGCCACAGGGCCGAACCCAGCCAGCCGCCCCAGCGCCAGGCGCCCTCGGAGGCCCAGGAGCGCGTTCCGAAGGCGCCCAGGAGGGTCCACACCGAGAGGCCCAGGATGCTCCAGGCCACGCGGCGGGGCCATTTGAGTCCATCCCGGGTGAAGATTTCCCAGAGCATGTAGGCGGGCAGCAGCCAGGCACCTATTCCCACGAGAGTCTGAAGGAAGCCCGCCACGTGGGCGCCGAAGAGGCCGCAGAGGTTGTGGAGGTCGGGATCCACGGTGCCGCCGGCGAAGATATGCGGATCGTTGGGGTGGAAGCTCAGCAGCGACAGGGCGACCACGAGGGCGAAAAAGCCCACTACGACCCTGAGCAGCAGTCTGCCCATTCCCTTCACGGCACCTCCGGATATGCCTCGAGTCTAGCCGATCAAATCACCGCTGGCCCGCAGCAGTGGCCGTGCTGGTGCTGGAGACGAGGAGTGATGCGCGCTGGCCGCGATCCCAAGCGGGTTTCCCGATGGCTTGGAGATAAGTGCCGACACACTCGAAACGCCAGCCATTGGCCAGGGCGCGATCCAGGAAGGGGCCCAGCACCCGGGCTGGGCGATCCTCGGCGGGCCGCCCCGACCCCAGGTGCATGAGCACGATGAGGCCCTCGCCGTCCTGCCGTTCCATGCGCGCGTGCAGGCGGTCGAGGATGGCGTTGCCCGTGCGGTACAGTTTTCGCTCCTTTAGGGTGGCCCAATCCAGAGTGTCGGCGCCCTCGCTCCAGCCCACGTGGCGATAGCCCAACTCCTCCGCCCACTTCCGGATTTCCGCATTGTGTTCGCCGTAGGGGGCCCGCCACAGCGGATCCATGGGCCGCCCCAGCAGGCGGAAGAAGGCCTGGTCCGCAGCCAGTAATTCGTGCTGGAAACGTTCCTTGGTCCATTGCGGATCGCGGATCCCTCGGGGCGCGAGGTGCGGATGGGTCAGGGTGTGGTTGCCGATCTCGTGACCGTCCCGGTCGATCCGCCGCACGAGCTCCGGATACTTCTGGATGAAAGCCCCGGTGAGGAAGAAGGTGCAGTGCAGATTCCGGGCATGGAGGGCGTCCAGCACATCCAGAGCCACTTCCGACGTGGAGCCACCATCGAAGGTGAGGCACACCTGGCGCTGGCCTCGAGGGCCTCGCAACAGATTCAGGCCCTCGCCCGCGCCGGGCCAAACCCCTTCCGATCTGATCGCAGGTGGGATGGGGGGCTGCGGTCGGGGTGTCGCAATGACCGAGGGGTTGGTCATTTCGGTCTTGGGTGGTTTCGGCTTCGGCCCTGGTTTCCGGAGCTCGGTCTTCCGGGGTTCCACCTTCACCGGGGTGGGAATAGGCGCCTCCCGTTTCGGGGGCGTGGGCGGTTTGGGTTCGGGTTTCTTGATCTCTGGCTTTTTGATTACGGGAGGTTTTCGGGGCGAGGGGGGCGCCTGGATCGGGAGGGGCCGATCGAAATCCCAGGTAGCCAGGAGGGTGCCGTCCCCCTTGCGGAGCTCGGCCTTCTCGCCCTTGGGAGGCCGGTACAACTCCCAGCGGACGGGCCCGAATTCGATGAAATTGCGCTCGTCGAGGGTGGTGCCCTTCAGCACCAGCTCCGTGGGCCGGTCCACCTCTCCTTCGATGACCAGCAGGCCGCCCAGGGCGTGCCAGGTCCAGGGTGCCAGGGCGGACTTGGGCTCCTGCTGGGGTGGCTTGGGAGGGGCGTTCCGCTGGCAGGACAGGGCTCCGAGAAACGCAAACGCAAGGCCAAGAGCCTGAAGCGCGGCCTTCACGCGGGCTCCCGGCGGCAGGCGGCCCAGTAGTTGGCCTTCTCGCGAATCCGGGTCTCCACGGACGAGAAACCACCTTGCTCTAGGGCTTCCAGCAGCCACTGGGCCAGGGCCTCCGCCGTGGGATTCCGATCCTTTAGCCAGGGCTGGTCGTTGAGCAGGGTGTAGTCGATACCTTCGACCCAGGCGTCCAGGGCCTCTGCGAGTGCGGGTTCTGGGTGGGTTTCCTCGAGGTCCACGGTGGCTTGGAGTTCCCAGTTGTGGCCATGACGAGCCTCAACAAAGCCCGGAAGGTCGTGGAAATGATCTGCCACAAAGGCGCGATGGAGGCTCAATCGGGGAGGCAACATGGGCCTCAGTGTAAGTGTCTCTCTGGAAAAGCGCACGGTCTGGAGTGGCACTCAGGTTTGGTGGGCGATATCCGAGAATTCGTAATCATCCCGAGGCAATTCGTCTGTTTGTCCGTGGGACCGGAGGCCTTTCAGCGTCAGGATCCAGTTTGACTACCTCTCGTCTAGCCCAGGGCCTGCCATGTCTCCAAGTACGCCAAAGTTCCCCGCGGTAATGATCCTTCGGGAGCAGGGCGAAATCCTGTTTCTGGATCGGGGAGCCGTGGCGTTGACGGGTTATGTACCCGAGGAAATACCGCACCTCGATGCCCTGTTAGCGGGGGTTTTTCCGGAAGAGGTAGATCAAATCAAGGCCACCCGGTTGTTTCGCCATGCCGCGGCCACGGCGGGCAGGCGGGGTTCAGCTCGATTCCATGCGGAATTCCCCGCGAAGAATGGCCGTCGACGGCGGACGACCATTCAGGTGCAGCGGTGGGGCGGCAACCCTGGCCAGCGCTCCTACCTGGTCAGTTTCCTCCCCAGGGAGGATGTCTCTGGCGCCGACCAGGCGGCGGTGATCCAGGCCGTGGCGAAGCGGGTGGCCCGATTGCTGAAGGAGGCGGCTGCCGTCAGTCAGAACCTGGCCCAGGAAGCCGATGGTTCGGACGAACGAATCGCGGTACTCTCAGCGCTGATCGAACGGGCCCAGGGGCTCCTGGGTAGCCTGGAAGTGCAAGTCCAGGGCGACCCCCTGGCGAATCCGGAGGACAGGGCATGAATTCCGCGCAGGTCAAGAAGCCCGCGGCCCCCACCTTCCGCTACGCGGTGGTGGAGGATGAGCCGCTGGCGATGCGCATGCTGCTGCGGATGCTCGCCACCCTGGCCCCAGACGCCGAACTGGTCTGGGAGGCTGCCGACGGGGATGCGGCCTTCTGCAGCCTGCGGCAGGATCCCGTGGATGTCCTCTTCCTCGACATCATCTTTCCCCCCGGGGGCGCGTTCCGGCTCCTGGAGCAGGCTCGCACCGCGCTGCCCGTGCTGCCCAAGATCGTCTTCGTCACCAGCTGCGAGGACCAGGCCCTCAAGGCCTTCGAGTGGGCGGCCTTCGATTACCTGGTGAAGCCGGTCACGGCGCCCCGGGTCAAGGAGACCCTCGACCGCCTGCGGGCCAGCCAGGCCTCGGCCGATCTGGAATCCCTGCTAAGGGTCATGAAGGATCTCGCCCATCAGACCGGGCCGGATCGGTTTACCGTCAGCATCCGGGATCGCATCTTGGTGTTCCGCTGGTCCGAGGTGATGTACCTGCACACGGAATTTCGTCAGGTGTACGCCCACACCGCCCGGGGAAAGGTGCCCCTGGACAAGGGCGTGGATGAGCTGGAGGCCCTGTTGGGGGATCGCTTCGTGCGCATTCATCGCTCGAGTCTGGTGAATCTCGACTACCTCGTGGAGGTGCGTAACCCGCCCTCCCTGGCCGGGGAGGCGGTGATGCAGGATGGCGTCAGCCTAAGCGTGAGCCGGGCCCGGATGGATGACCTGCTGCGGAGTCTGGCTCGGATGCGCTAGGGGCTGGCGATTCGTGCCCCCTGGCGAGGGGTTCGTTTCAGGCCCTCGGTAGTCCGTTGGAAACCTATGGTTGCCCCCTTGCCGGGGGCCGAACCTGGAGCGTAGGTGTTTCGAGCCCTCAGGAGTCTCGGTGGCCGGTCCCGACGTCCCCCATTCCCACGCCGTCCTGGTATTCCGGGGGAGCGGGGAACTGCTCTTCGCCAATCCGTATGCGCACTCCCTGCTTGGCCTTGCCTCCCACGAAAAGGAGGATCTTCAGGGGTGGTGCATCCGCTGTTTCCCGTCGGCCCACGACTACGATCGGGTGGCCCGGAGTCTGAGGCGGGCGCTGTCCGGGGAGGGGCTTTCGGCGGGCGGCAGTTTCTGGGCGCAGTTCCTGAACCAGGAGGGCCGCCTGATGGAAGGGCTCTTCCATGTCGTCTCCTGGCTGGAGCGCAATGGCGAGACCCGCGCGATGCTTACCTGTGTTCCCTCCGCCAGTGCCGAGCGGCCCTCCCTGGTGCCCAAACCCCAGCCCCCGCCCCTGGAATCCATGGCGGACCTGATGGAGCGTATCCGCGAACTACTGGATGTGGCGCTCACCGTGGGCCGTGTGTCCTACGATGATTCCGCCATGGGAGGCGACCCCCAGGAATACCTGGGACGATTGGAATTCGCCAAAGGGGTGCTGGAGAACCTGAATCGGCGAGCTTCCTAGGGGCTGTTTTCAGGGTGGGGTATGGCCGCGCAAGGGGCACCGCCCAAGGGAGGCAGATGTCGTTTTGTCTCGCGTATCGCCGTAGGCGATACCGAGAGGGA
>JAYREN010000079.1:0-13098 GCA_041908845.1 Holophaga sp.
GGAAACACTTATAGCCAGCTTGCAGGGCCAGGATGATTGGCAAAAGTAGGAGCAAGTAGGCAAGCGTCATGTGTGCGGCCTAACGTATGGAGTTAACCGGCGCTGCCGAAGCGGCGCGGAAGGATTGGACGGTGACTCGCAGAGGCAGCGTCCGGGTTGAACGATGGGTTAGGCGCGCAGAGTGAAAGGTGGTCATTAGAGTTTTGAAAGGATGAGATAGATCAGCGCAGCAAGTCCAGCACCAATGAGGGAATAGACAATCATGCGACCCCAATGGCGCCGCTGTGGCGGAAGAGATTCTTGGACGGCGGGTGAGGATTGGATTGTCGAAGCACCGAGGCCAAAGTCGACTTTCTGCCAGGATTCACCGACATGGCCAGGAATGAAGGCAGGTTCTTCGCCGCGGGTTTCGATGAGTTTGTCTTTGTTCATGAGTCACCTGGCCTGGGAGCACGCCTAACGTATGGAGTTAACCGGCGCTGCCGAAGCGGCGCGGAAGGTGAGAGACGAGAAATCCGAACGCTGGTGAAGGTTGGTGACTCGCAGAGGCAGCGTCGGAGTTGAACGATGGGTTAGGGCGCGCTGGACTGAGCCCGTTGAAAGCTCGCGGCGCGACTGGTTTTGAAAACGTTGGAGCTGAGCGGATTTCATGGATTGCCGCAGTTGAAAGGAGGCGTGGCGTTGAAAGGGAAAGGCCGACGAGCGTGGGACGTGGCGGAAATGCTGGAGCGTACTCGAAATGATGACAGCGAATGAACCGATTAAGTTGGCCTTGCTCGATAGCTGGAAGGAAACCTTGAACGGAGAGTTTGTTTCTCGGCGCGATGAGAACCAGAGCGATTTTCCTGCGGCCTAACGTATGGAATTAACCGGCGCTGCCGAAGCGGCGCGGAAGGATCGGACGGTGACTCGCAGAGGCAGCGTCCGGGTTGAACGATGGGTTAGGCATGTGATGAATGCTGGAGGTTAATCATTATGTGATTTATTACCTTTCAGTTGGAACCTGCAGCTTAAAGTGAATTGAGCCTCGCCGGTGGAGGGTGAGAACGCGCCAGGATCTGCGGTGAATTCATAATCCTTTGCGTGGGACTCTGCTGCCGACCGGAGTTCTTCGGGACCAGAAAGGATTTCGACGCGGGTGACCTTTCCAGCCCTTGAGATATGCAAGCGAAGGGAAACAACGCCTTCGATTTTTTGTTTGCGTGCCTCTGGGGGATATGGCGGTGGAGGTGGCTGGAAACGAATGCGAACCTTGTCGTCGCCAAAAACCACAATCATAGGTTCTTGTTTCAAATCCTTTTGTTGGGGATGAATCAATGTTGGCTGTGGTGCCGTATCGGATCTGCTTTTGTGGCTACAACCAGAAATGCCAACGAGGCTGAGGATGATCAGAGCTGTTGGGAGTGAGTGCGCCAAGGAGATGCCTAACGAATCAAGCTAACCGGCGCTGCCGAAGCGGCGCGGCGCGAGAGTGACGAGAAATCCGAACGACGGTCGAGGACGGTGCCTCGCAGAGGCAGCGTCCGAGTTGAGCGCCGGGTTAGGCCGGCGGAGGTCCTTGTTTATCCTGGTCATTCTTCTTTTTCCGGGCCGCGACCATGACTACAAATATCGGAGTGAATATAGCAACCCAAATTGCTGGACTCATTCCAGAGCTTTTCCTTTGGGCTTCTTCAAGGAAAAGGAAGAAAGTGAAAATTTCGTTAACCATGTGAATCCTTGTTGGATGAAAGGCGGCCTAACGAATGAAGCTAAGCGGCACCGACTGCGCCGAGTCGACGAGCGGATGCTCTCCCCGGAAGGGTTGATTGCATTCCAGAGAGAAGGCTCCTTGTTTGTCCATTGGAAGCTCCCCATCAAATTCCCACCATAGAGATACCCGGTTTCCATGGGTGATCCGCAAGAAGGACAATTTGGCTGAACTTGGGAGGAATTCATGCTGGACGCCTAACGTATGGAGCTAACCGGCGCTGCCGAAGCGGCGCGGTGGTTGGGGACGGGAAATCCAGAAAGATCGGTGGGGACGTTGACTCGCAGAGGCAGCGGGAGTCGAACCGATATTATATTAAGTAATTTAATGCTTATCTTGTCGAGTAATTGATTGATTTTGTTTGATTTGGGATAGATGAGTCTCAGAAAAATCATTAAAATCCCCTCTTGCGCAGGCCCTGAGTTGATTCTGCTGTATGGGTGTTAGAATGGGTTGATTTCGGGTTCTGGGGGGTGGCATGGCCAAACCGCGACGTGAGAGCAAGGGGCCCGTTTTCAACGAGAAGGCGCTCGCAGCGTGGCGCCAGCCAGGGACTTTCTGTGATGACCTGAAGGGAGGGCTCTATCTCCAGGTTCGCCAGGCCCGGGTGCAGGGGGTTCCCCAGTGGGAAACCGATCGGAAGGGGGTGCTGATTCCGAAGGTGACGAAGTATTGGGTGTTTCGATACTGGCGCCCGGCCAAGGAGGGCGGTCGCAAATTGAAGGAGTTCGGGATTGGTCCCTTCGCCGATTACACCCTGCAGCAAGCCCGGGACATCGCCAAAGAACAGCGAATCATCCTTCGCGAATTTGGTGATCCGATCCTCACCCGGAAGCGACGTAAACAGAACCTGCGGAACCTGATCGATAGCATGAAGACCTTTTCGGAGGCGGCCGAGACCTGCTGGGAGTCGCTGAAGCCCCAGTGGGGAGAGCGACATGCGTACGACTGGCTGGCTTCGCTGAAAAATCACGTGTACCCCACCCTGGGGGCCATGGAAATCCGAGACATCCAAACGACGCATATTGAAACCGTACTCCGCCCGATTTGGCATGCCAAGGCCGAAACGGGTAGCCGGATCCGGGGACGGCTTGAGTTGATTTTTAATTTCGCCAAAGGAAAGGGATGGTACAGCGGGGATAATCCCGCAGCGTGGGACGGTAACCTGGACGCGCTGTTCCTGGAATCCCCTCGGCTCAAGAACCAGGTGAACCACCCATCGCTTCCTTTCCGCCAGGTTGGCATCTTCATGGAGGCCCTATGGCGTGAGAAGGGAACGGCGGCACGGGCGCTGGAATTCACGATCCTGACCGCCACACGTTCGGGTGAGGTCCTTGGCGCCCTGGGAGAAGAGTTCGATCTGGGGAAGGCTCTCTGGACCATTCCTGCGGAGCGGATGAAAGCCAAGAAGGAACACCTTGTGCCCCTCTCCCCTCGAACCATGGAAATTCTTCGGGGAATGGGCGATCTCAAGCGGGGAGTTTTTGTCTTTCCGGGCGGAGTTCCGGGGAATTGCCTTTCGGACGCCGCCATGAATACCTTGGTCAAGCGCATGGATTGTCATCGCCAGGAGCAGGAAGGCAAGGGGTGGTGTGACGAGAAGGGCGAGCGTGTGGTTCCCCACGGATTCAGAGCGACCTTCAAGACCTGGGCCCAGGAGTGTTCCAAATTCGACCGGGATGTGATTGAGTTCGCACTCGCCCACCAACTCGCCGACAAGGTGGAGGCGGCATATATGCGCGGCACGATGCTGGAGAAACGCCGACCTCTGATGGCGGCCTGGGCAGACTTCTGTGCGTCGAAAGCCCCGCTGGCGGTCTCACCCCAAGCATTCCGTCGCGTCAGGGAGTACACAGATCCTGATCCGAAGGTCGTCAAAATTCCTCTCTGAAGCGTCGCCTTTGAGGGCCGGCTACGCTGGCCCACAGGGTTGATGCTGTGGAAGGGCTCCCCTGTCCCCATCATCATCGATGGGGAAGATGGAGTGGGATCAGCAGGTGGTCTTCAACCCAGGAGGGCAGGGCATCGCTTCGTACGTGGAGATGACGGCCATCCGCTTCGAGCACAAGCACCATGGCTTTTCCAGAGTTGTCGAAGAGATATGCCCGATCTGATAGCAGAAATGCCTGAGGAAGATAGCCCAAGGTCCGATGGTAACGTTCCCGGATCCTCGCTTCAGGTAGTGGCCGGTATGAACGTGATCCTGGATGCGTGGAAACATGCTGGACTTGCCTGATCCATTAGGTCCGGCAATGCGAGAATCCTTCGGACAGTCATCGCAGGTCGCTCAGCGATAGGTCAGAACCGTTCCCTTGGCCAGGCCGAGGCGTGGAGACGGAAGTTCCTTGAGTACCTTGCGACTCCCGTCAGGGGCCACTTCCACGATGCGTCCCTGTTCCGCCACGGTGAGGGAAAGCCGGTGCTGGCGAACTTGCGGGACGGCCTGAGCGGAGCTTTCCGCTGCAGCCGTGCGGAGGATCTGGGTGTCCTCTTCCTCCCGCTTTTGCTTGATCCGGCCGCGCATGCATGACCTCGCTAGAAAGGAAGTTTAGCGCGGGACTCCAAAGGCCCATTAGGCGCGGCCCTAGGGCCGCGCCTAATGACTTCTGGTTGGGTAGGCCTCAGGGCCGGTCTTCGGTGTTCTCCTCTTCCGCCTCGGAAGGCATGCCGAGCTCGGCTTGAAGCGCGAGGACGCGGAAGGCATCGCTATCGACGACTTCATCGAGACTGACAACCCGGAAGACCTTGGATTCGACCATCTTGTTCTCCTTGCGCCCGGCGCGGGCACAACAAGCAAGGGGCCCTGCTCGTTAAGCGCTGGACCGGGACGGACCGGTTTCGATTCCAATCGAGGCAACCGGGTAGGAAGCGGGTAAGCCGTACGCGCAGGTCTAGCCCCGCAGCCGTGCCGCGCCGGGTGTAGGAGAGATGGTGAATCCAGGGATTTCGTGGAGTCTTGGGAAACCGGGGTGCAAAACATTCGAGCGGCGGGCGGAATATGTGAGCGTTTGCGTTGCCTTCGTTCCAAAGCCGATCGAAATGCGCCCAAGGGCTTCACGGTCTACCCATGGATGAGAGTGAGGCCCTGGATGTAACTGCGGATGGAGCCAGGGACGCAGGACGAGGGGTGGCAATGGCAGGGTTCCAGCAGGCTGGTGAGTCGGGAAGTTGCCATGGAACCATTCCAGCAGATGGGGTGGGTCGGGAGAGGTGGATCTTGTTCGGGGAAAGGGCGGGGCGGTGGCGTTCGAGATCAGAGCCCCGTCACGATGGTCCTAAGCCGGTCCATCAGTTTCGGGAAGCGGGCCTGGCTGCCGGGATCCCCAGGCAGGTGCCCTTGGAGGGCGGTGCGGAACGCTTCATCAGCAAGCAGAGGCCCCAGTTGTTCTCTCAGGTAGGACTGCAGGGCCGGTTCCGCAGCCTTTACCTCGTCCACGATTTCGGGACGACCATCAATGACTGCCACAAGGTCCTCCAGATCGTGGCTGCCGAGATAGTCGCCATCCCCTCGCCCGAAGAAGGCCTCGAGCTTGGTCGCCAGAAATGCGGGGGGCGCCACGAGGCGAATCCTCACCCCGCTGGGGAGCTCACAGACCTGGGCACTGCGTAGGGCCTCGGGGTACCAGCGGTTGCTGAAGCCCAGGATCTCTGGTGCCGTGGGCATGACATCGAGGAGGAAGTCTCCCAGACGCCATCGACAGATGGGTGCGCCCTCGCGCGTATCGTGGCGGAACCCGTGGGCCACCAGGGCCGCTTCGAGGTGGTAGTAGGCTCCGCGCGCGGTTACTTCTACGATCACATCCACGTCTTTGGTGGGTCGGATGGAAGGTGCCGCCGGATCCGTCAGAAGGAGGCCTGCGGCCGAGCCGCCTAGGAAGACGAGCTGTTCCCGGAGGGATCCGAGGGCTTCCGCGATGCGTTCGACCATGGCGAGGTTGGGGTCGGGCCTCACTTCAGGCGCTCCTCGATGAGCCGAGTGGCTATTTTGCGCTCGCGTGCGCGGCCGATACGGAGGGCGTCCAGCAGCGCCAACAGCTCGTAGAGGGCGGGATCCGCCAGGGCCGCCGAAGGGACAGAGGGATAGAGCGGGTCGAGGGCCAAGCCCCGTTCGGTGCCCTCCGCGTGTGGCCAGACCGGGGGAGGTTCACCGGAGGGGAGAATCTCCTCCTTAAGAGGCGAGGCCGCGTGAGCGGTGGGAATTCCGCGGGTCATCGCCCCCGGGTGCGCTGGGAAAGCGTACTTCGCGCCGTGGATCAGGAACTCGCGAAGCGCCATGACCGGAGGCGGGGACGAAAGCGGGCCGTCTGGAAGGAGTCCGGCAGCGCGAGCGCGCTTCACCGCGCCGTGGACCTCCGCCACGCTGATCCCCAACGCCTCGGCGAGGGCCTGGTACGTCCAGGCCTGGCCACGGCCGACCCAGAGTTTGAGTACCACGAGAAGATCCTGCGGCTTCAGCATCATGACTCTAAGAGTATTCGCAATTCGCGAATCAAGAATAAAAAATACGAGGGCATCCAACGAAAAGGGCAGAGTCTCCGTTGAAAGGAGTGGGGCGACGATTCAGATCACGCCCGCTTCTCCAACAGGGGCGGGAGTTCGGGCCCGCCAGGTTCTCCATTATCCGGAGGGCCTCCTCCACGAAGAGCTCGCTGTCGTTGAGTTTTGCCGCAGGAAGCGCCGACCTGGATGGTACACGCCGAGGCGCTCTCGGGGATCCGGGAGCGCCTCGGCTTAATGCCGGAGGAGAAACTCAGGCCTGTTCGGACTCGTTCTTCATGGGGTCGTCCCACTCGGTGGGAATGGCGCAAGCGGCTGCGAGCACCTCGAGGCGGAAGGCATCGCTGTCGACGACTTCATCGAGACCGACAACCTGGAAGACCTTGGATTCGACCATCTTGTTCTCCTTGCGCCCGGCGCGGGCACAAAAAGCAAGGGGCCCTGCTCGTTTAGCGCTGGACCGGGACGGACCGGTTTCGATTCCAATCGAGGCAACCGGGTAGGAAGCGGGTAAGCCGTACGCGCAGGTCTAGTCCCGCAGCCGTGCCGCGTCGGGTCAAGGAGAGATGGCGAATGCAGGGGTTCCGTGGGGTCTTGGAAAACCGGAGTGCAATCCTTCGAGCGGAGGCCGCAGATCGTAGCGGCCCTCTAGATGGGGAGGGGCATGCTCCAGGTTTCTACCAGCAAGGGCGTGAGACGCCTGTCAGGAATCCTGCCCTTGGAGCTTCTGCTGCAACCAAGCTGCTTCTGCTCCATGCTTCGAATCCAAACGGATGGCGTCGCCTTGACGGCGCATCGGCAAATATGGAATTGAAAAAAATGGGGATTGCGTTCCAACCTTCTTGGTCGTAAGTTGCTGATCACCGACTGACGCCAGTACCCCTCCGTGGGCAATCTGGCATACCAAGGGGGACATGCTCGATAAGCGCCCTGCGGATGGCTGACCCCGATACCTGATAGTCGGTGCTTACAACCTGGGTGGAATCGGCACCCCTTCTTCCATCGCGGAAGTCGAGCGTTCCTCGCAAGTCTGGAACTTTCAGACTGCGAATCTGACCTGTGAGCCCAGGCCAGCATGAACCTTCGTCCCCGCAATGGATTTGAGGGTGTTCCATGTTGGACGAAACGTTGGTCTCCGGCCACGTCCGGCGAGGGCGGCCTGCCTTCGCGTCCCAGGGAAAGGCCCAGCGGGATCCCGCCACGATGCGGTGGGTACAGGAGGCTATGGTGCTGGCCTTCGCCACCGGCGGAGCCACAGTCATGCAGGAGGAGCTCGCTGCGACGCTCGAAGCCAACGGGTTGCTTAAACCTCTTGGACTCGAAGCCCCAAAGCAGCCGCCCGAATGGTATTCCCTGCTGGTCCATCACGCCGAGGATCTCGATGAGTTCTCACCGGAAAGCTGTCCTCCGGGTGAGCTGCCTATGGATACTTCGCTGCCTCTTGAGGCTGCGCGCTTGCTGCGGATGCATGCGCCGATCCGTGAGTGTGTCCGGGCCCTGATCGAAGGTGACGATCCGATTTTTACGGCGTTGTTTGGAGCGGACTGGCATGCGCGGTACGACTCCCCGCGCCGGAGGCTCCAGACCGCGCATACCTCCGCAATCATTGTGGAACGGGAACTCCGGCGCACTTTGGTGGGTCAATCCGAAACCGTGGCGGCTCTGAAACGGCTGGCCTTTGAACTGGACCTGCGGCGTGGAACCAAGGCTCCACCGGCTACGGCCTTGTTCCTGGGCCCCCCTGGTTCTGGAAAAAGCCTCGCGGCGCGGGAATTTGCGGCAGCGCTGTCTCTGGCTGCCGCGGCCGCGCAGGCGGAAAAGCGCCACCTAATGGGAGTGGAAATGACCCAGCACATGCAGTGGAGCAGTACGGCGGACCTTTTCGGGGATGCCACCAGGCAGGGATCGATCACCGCCTTCGTGGCTCAGCACCCAAACGCGGTCGTCCTCGTCAACGAGTTTGAAAAGGGGCACCGCAAGGTGCTGGAAAGCTTCTTGCCGATTTTGGATCAGGGATTCTTGCCGCTGAATGGCGGCGCGCAGGTCGATTTCCGTGACACGGTGTTCGTATTCACGAGCAATCTGGGCGCGGAATTTTGGGACCGGCCCGCTTCGCCTGAGGAAGCCACTTTGCAGGTGGATCCCATGGAACTCCTGAGCCTGGCGGAAAAGCCGGATGAGCGCACGGAATGGCACAAGACTCCCATTCCGAAAGAACTGCTCAGTCGCCTCGGGAAAGGTTCCGTGGTGCTCTTCCGTCGCCATCTGGGCCACCACCTGCTGCAAAAGGTGGACCTCACGTGTCGTTTGCATCCAGAGGTGAACTAATGGAGAGCAAGGCTTTCTTTCATTCCGGATTTTGCTTTGCCTTGAAGGGCGAAGTGCTTCCGGGTCTCGTGCTCACCAGCCTTATCGGCAAAGACTTGCGAACCGCCGAACGCCTGCTGGATGGCTTCTTCCTGGACCTGATGATGGCTGCCCAGGGTCGTTTCGGAGACCAAATCCAGCAGGCGCCGGAGCCCTTCGGATTCGTAGTGAGGGGCGATCCGAAGCTGTGCCATCGGCTGGCAGATGGCCTGCGGGAAGTGCCGTGCATGACCTACCTTGTGACCCGCAATCCACAAGTGGAAGCGCTGATCCGCGGCCTCATTCCCGCAGAAGATGATGGCGGGTTCCAGGTGGTGGATTGCTGTGAGAGGCTGCGCAACCTCCCTCCGGGATGCTTGGTGCTGATCGATGCGCTGGGCCTTCCGCCCGACTCGCCGTTTCCCTTTCCGACCGGCATGGACCACATGGTGGTCCGAACCTTGGTGGATGCAGGGGTTTCCCGAGAAGCTGAATACTGGCTCCAGGAGCAATTCGTTCCCATCCAGATGCGCCCCAGGACTGGGTTCGGCAAGCACCAGGTCGTGGCGGCGAAAACCCTGCAGGAAGCGAGGGAGCTCGCGCGCTTTTCCCGTTACTTCGAGCGATGCCGCTCGGCGCATCTGCGCTGGCGCACACATGTGGAAGTGGATTACGTGCCCGGTTCTCTGAACGTCGAAGCGACTCTATGTTTTGATGGTGAAGATCGGGTGCTGCGATCTCAGGATTTGAAACGAGAAATTCCGTGGACCCAGATCCCTTCGCTGCGTTTCAGCGATGTTCTGGGCCTCCAATCGGCGAAGGAACGGTTGCAGGAATACCTAGACTGGTTGCGGGATCCACGAGGGGAACCCGGCATCCGCGCGTGCGTGATGTCAGGTCCACCGGGAAGCGGGAAAACCCATGCCTGCCTGGCCACCGCAGGCGAAGCTCAGGTGCCGTGTATCGTAGTCGCGGGCACGGAATTCCTGAATCAATGGTACGGGGAGACCGAGCGTATTCTTCGCGAGACCTTCGCCTCTCTTCAGGCCTACGATGCCGCCGTCTTGGTAATTGATGAATTGGATTCGATTGCGTGGCGCAGGGACCAAAGTAACGAATGGCGAGCTCAAGACCAAGCACAGGTCGTCGGTGAAATGCTCCGCAGCATCGACCGGCTGCGCAACGGCCCCGGACGGGTGCTGTTGCTCTCCACGACGAACCAATATGATCGCATCGAGCCCGCCCTGATTCGGAGCATGCGCATGGGGGATCGGATTCACTTGGGGCTACCCACGGCTGATGACCGCCGAATCATGCTTCAGGGGCTCTTGAAGGGATTGCTCACGGAATCGGAATTGGATGAGGCCGTGTCCATGACCACAGGATTGAGCCCGGCCGATTTGACTGAGTTGGTGGGCAAGGCCCGAAAGCAGGCAACCCGTATCCATGAACCCTTCTCCGTCCTTCATCTCCGTACCGCTGTCTTCGAGCGACGCCGGGGCGAGGTGGACGGTGGTATCTGCATGGACGCGGCCACGAAGCGGCGTGTCGCCTACCACGAAGCGGGTCACGCCCTTGTTTCTTTCTATCTGAAGGGATCTGAGAGTGTCGAACATCTTTCCGTCATTCCCGCAGCCTCGGGCTGCCTGGGAAAGACCTTCCAGCGCCAGGGCGAATCCATGGACCTGATGGATCGCAGTGCCGTTGAGCACCATGTGGCAATGCTATTGGCAGGGCGGGTGGCAGAAGTCCTCAGCCACCCAGAATCGGGCCCATCGCGGGGTGCTGAATCCGACCTACAAGAAGCCACCCGATTGGTCCAGCTCGCCATTGGCGCTTGGGGTTTTGACTCAGAATTTCCGCTCCTCGCCATGGATGCACTGCCCATCGGACTGCAACATACCCTATCGTCGCAATTCGTCGGGCGGATCAAGCATTGGATTCTTTCTGCGGAGGCTTCCGCCATGAAAGTCATCACCGAGCATCGGGAACAGCTTGAATCCCTTGCGCATCGGCTGGCGGAAGTCGAAACCCTTCACCGCCCGGACCTGCTCGCAATCATGAGCACCACTGATGAATCCATTTAGGGTGTGAACCAGTATCCTTGAACCTCCCCCCGAAAAAATCGGATCGACAAATTTCATGAAGGTACATTCCGCTACTAATTCAAAAGGGATTATTTCCACAATTCAGGATTGCAAAACTGAGTAATCGTAAGCAGATTAGCCACCCAAAATGAGGAGACGAACATGAACAATCACTCTGATTACCACTCCCAGGCCCTCACCCTTATGGATGCTCTCATGGCAACTGGAATGCCTCCGGTTGAATTGGTTCAGACGGTCATTGCGCAATTCGGAAAGGAAGCTCTGGGTCCCTTCCCGGAAGCCACAGACCACGAAAGCGCGCTCCATGCCATCAAACTGCTTCATCGAAAATTCAAGATGGCGCCGCTTGAGGCCGTTCGGAGCGCATTTGAATTGTTCGGAGCGGAGGCCATGCACGAGACTCCCGAATCCAGCGATGAGGATGCTGCGGTGTTCCTGCTGACCCACATGCGCCGCATGGGAATCAACTCGTCGGACGCTTATCGCTTTGTCACTGCGCGATACGGATCGAGTGCACTGGATGAGAGGGAACAGTTCATTGAAGCAAACAAGGATGAAGAGGAAGAACATTTGGAGGATCTGGGCCAGATGGAAGACATCATTCGGGAATCAGAGAGAAGAACTGGGGGAGCCAACTATCGGTTCTGGTATTTCGAGCCTTCGGAGGACGGCCGCGAATGGATCCTTTGGGCTGCCGGGGCCGGTTGCCTGCCCATCGAAATCGTCGGCATCCGCCGAACGTATGAGGCTGCCCAGGCCTTGGCCATCAAAGATCAAAAGAAATTCCGAAAACAGTGGCCAGCGCTTCTCAAGGAGGCCGAAAGGCTGATGAAAAAGCACAAACAAGAGATGAAGAAAAACGCGAAACATTTCGGTCATAAGGAAAGAGATCTCCATCAAGACAGACTGGAAATGGACGAAAAAGTAATTAAATACCTTCAAGTGGTGCTGGGTCAGGCCTAGTTGATGTGCGTAGGCAATCAACGCGGGGCCGCGTGATCGGCCCCGCGTTCAAAGAGCTCTCAGGGCAGAACCCAGCCATCGTCAAAACGCCCGGAGTGGTAGGACCGCTCCGCCACCAGCAAGACATCCACCACCGTGAGGCCGAGGCCGCTGGCGGCGATTCGGAGATTGTCTGCGAACTCCTTATCCAGGGGATCAACGATGACTTCCGGGATCGGCAGCCAACGGTAGACGACCAGCCCATCGGCCCCGGCAACCAGGGTCTCCCGGAGGATTTCTCCGATGTGGGTGCCACAGCGGTGGGGGCTCCCCTGGAACAAAACCCGATCCACGACCACGCGGTTCTGGGTGTCGATGGCGATGAGGCCCACGCACTCCCGGGACCATTGCTCGCCGCGGACACGGATCTCCCGCACCGTGGCATCGAGGTCAGCCAAGCGATGAGCCCGGCGTTGGGTGATCACGCGGGACGTGAGTTCGATCTGGATCATCAGGCGCACGATCTCCTGCTCGTCGAGTCCGAGAGCCTTCAATTCGAGCGGTCCGCAGTGGACCAGGCGGTTCAGGTCGCCGACTTCGCGCAGGATCGTCTGCGCCCGGTCCTGGTCCGGTTCCCGCAATAGGGCCGCGAGAAGCTGGGTATTGGTGAGGGCTGAAGCGCCGCTCAGCAGGGTTGCCAGAAGCAGGCTGTCGTCCTGGGTCGGGGTCTGGGATGGGATGTTGGGGTTCATGGTGTCCTCCGTGCCGGTGTGGGCACTGAGGGGGAGCGGGCCAAACTCCCTGGTCCCGAACCGCGTATGGGACCGCAGGCGGGGACGAGCGGGTAGGGTACCAGGGCGTGCCAGCCCGTGAACCGTGCCACATCGGAACGGAGGATGCCTGGCCACCCCTTCCAAACCCGAAGGAAGGTCGATGGCACCTGATGCCATGCAAAGCAGGCGCATGCCTCTGGCCAGAGCTGCTGCCATGTTTTGAGGAAACCAACTTAAGACAAGGGGTAGAAAACCTGCAGCCAAAAGGGATCCTGGTCACGGAGCGCGCTGCAATTGGGTAAGCTGAATAGGAATTACTCGCTTATCTCAAATGACCCCTGAATCCGAAGCCCAGACGCGCCGCAAACGCATCGATCCCCTGCTGAAAAAGCTCGGATGGGAGATCGTGCCCTACGATGCGGCTCGCGATCCGGGAACCCTTCAGCGTCATGCGGTGACGGAGCATCCCACTTCGAGCGGGCCTTCCGATTACGTGCTCTTCGTGAAGGGCAAGCCCCTGGGGGCGCTGGAGGCCAAGCGCCTGGAAGTCGGCTCCGAAGGCGTGCTCGTCCAGGCGCAGCGCTATTCGCGGGATATCGCCGAGGGCGTCGGCAACTGGGATGGCTACCGGATTCCCTTCCTGTATTCGAGCAATGGCGTGCATCACTGGTTCGCGGATGTG
>JAYREN010000080.1:0-13057 GCA_041908845.1 Holophaga sp.
CGGCAGAAAGCAAGCAGACAAGAGTTGTTTGCGACTCGGCGGAGAATTTATGAACAGACTACTCCTTTGCATCTTTTCCATGGCGGCGTTTTACGCCCAGGCCAAGGCTATTGAGCCCGTAGAGGTATGCCAGTTGGAGTGCGTCGAAAAATTTAAAGAATGTCTGGCCCGAAATGCTGCCAATCCAGTCGGGCTGGCGAAGTGTGAAGCTCGGCGTGTCAAATGCATCTGCGATTGCAGCAAGTACGAACTGGCTGGAGGAGGCGGGGCGGATAAGAGATTTCCCGGATTCACCTATGAAGAACTGCCCAAGGAATAATGAGTGAGCCGCATGAACCGATATTCAACATACGATCAGTTCAGACCCGCCTACCCAACTTCCGCAACTGATCCGGTGCCATGAACCCACTTCGTCTCGCCTCTTTGTTGGTCCTCTGTGCCTGCATGATGGGATCCGCCCAAGTGCCCCCCGTCCAGGCCGCCCTCATACCGAAAACCCAGGACCGGCTGTGCTACCTGGATGTGGAGGGAAGGGATTGGGTCTTCCTCGAAGCCAACTCGGACAATCCCATCCTGGCCCGATTCATGGGGCAGACACGCCAGATTCCAAGCCCCGTGCGTTTTGGCACAGTGTCCGATATCTGCCCGTCTGAATCCGGGCTTTGGGCCTGCGTGATCGAAGAGCCTCCCTCGGGGGACCGGATGGTGGTCCTTCGCTGGAATCTCGCCGCTCCAGAAAAAGGGTGGGAGCGCATGGGCGAAGTGGAGTATGACCACGGCCTTCCCTCCATGATGATCCCGTTAGGGAAGAAGGACCTATTCCTGGGCCTCACGTACGAAATGGGCTTCGTGGGAACCCAGTCCGGGGCCTCTCTCGCGGCGCACTTCCGGTTGCGGGACGGAAAATTTCAATTCGAAGAACTGGTGGACATGACCGTCGATGGCGTAGGAAGCATCGCCAAACGAGTACCCAAACCCATCTCATCCTCGGCTACCACGCCGGAAGACGCCAAGCGGGAGGGATCCTCTCAGCCATGGCAGGTGGCCTCCTGCGCGATCGATCCCCCGGCCCTGACGCCTTCCCTTCGCCCCGCGAGCGTCTCCAAAGACCACCTTGCCATCTGCGCCACCCAGGCCGGTGTGATCTGGGTCTTCGAACTCGACAAGGGAACTCTCCGGCGCATCTACAACCTGGATGGGCTCAGGCAGGATGAACTGAAGAGGGCGCGGCTCCTGAACCACGTTGTCCTGGGCACGGCCTTCGCCCCCGACGGTCGCCTCGTCGTCGCCAAGCGAGATCGTGAACTCTCGAAGATCGCGGTAAAACTTGCCAAGGAGACGACCGATCCCGTGGAAGAAAAGATGCAGCGGGAGAACCTCCAGATATTCACAGACCTCTACAAGGACATCCATTGGCTGGTTCTGGACCCCGAAACAGGCACTCGCCAGGATTTGGATTCACCGGCGGATTTTCCCACCGCAACCCCGTCCTTCCGCAGACAGGCCTACCTGCAGTTCCTTGTCACCCCTCAAGGCATCGTGAAAACCAACGCCTACCGAGACTGGGAGTCACTCAAGCGGGAATTCGGAATCCATGCCGACGTCCCCCTGACCGCGAATTCAGAGGGCACCAGGAAGTCGGCCTCTGAACCGAAATCGAACGCCCCGGTTCCAGGAAGAACGACACCCGAGAGGCCCCAGTAGGGCCGCATCCTTGCGGTATCTACGGCCGCACCCGCCGATAGATACCAGTCCCATTGCAGTTGCCACAACTGGCTTCGTATTTGAGGCTTCCCCCACATCGCTTGCAGGGCATTTCCAGGGAACCGCTGCCCGCGCACTTGGAGCAGGGGGTCGAGAAGGCTAGCTGAACCTTGTGCCCCTTGCAGCGGGGGCAGGTGGTGCCGTCCGCCAGGGTGCCCTTGGCCTCACAGCGTTCGCAGGGGCCCGCCTTCTGGGCATAGACGCCCTTGCCCGAGCACTTTCGGCAACTCACCACCATCACGCCGCGGCCCTTGCACTTGTCGCAATCAGCGATCAGATGGCCCACGCCGTCACACCTCAGACACTTCACTCCTGGGCCTTCCGGGGTCTCGCCCTCGGGAAAATTGAGCCTCGGCTCTGCCGGTGGCTCGGGCATTTCGGCGGCGATCCGCTTGATGACCTTTTCCAGCTTCTTTCGCTTCTCCGTGTCTCGTTTCCGCTTATCGAGCTGAGCCGCTGTCTTGGCCACGGGAATCCTTTCGGTGGGAGGGAATGGCAAGGGCGAGGGGGCCCTGCGCGGGAATGATCCTGTGCCAGATTAGCGCGGCCAGAGCCAGGCGAAGGCGAGGGCCGTCACCAGCCCGTAGATGAGGCCATCCAGTATCTCCTTGACCGCGGAGCGCCAGGGCTTCCCCATCCAGATGGCCGCCTGGGCGGCGTTTCCGGCGTAGGCCAGGAAGGCCGCGGTCCCCGCGACGCGGAAGACCTGCAGGCAGGGGGCACCGAGCGCCACGGTCCGGGAGGTGAGGTAGGCCACGACGAAGGAAACCACGACAGAGAAGAGGAACCAGCCCAGGAGGGCGGGGCCCATGTTGGGCATCCCGGCAGCCTTGAGGTAGACCATGGCCACCGGGCCCTCGGTGAACTTCTGCTGGGCCTCAGGGGACTGCATCGCCTTCATGTCCCCGAAATAGGGAAGCACGTACTGGCCGGGCGCAGGATCGCCCTGGCGGATGGCCTCGCGCACGGCATCCTCGTTGGGCAGCTTCCGGTAGTCGGAGTTGTGCCACTTGAAGACCATGTGGACCAGGCTGCTGGCCACGAACACGAAGACCGCAGCGAGCAGGATCGGCAACCAGAGGCTGAGAAGGGAAACCATGGGAACTCCCGAGTAGACGGCTCCGAACCGCTGGCGAAAAGCCTACGCTCCCTACCCTTCCTCCGTCGATGGCCCTTCTCGAAACCCGCTAACAACCCCGAGCCGCCTCCGCCTGCAGCGCCGCCCACAGACCCTCCACATGCCTGCGCTCGGTGGCTTCGGCGCCGATGGAGACCCGGATCATCTGCTGGCCCTTGAGCATGGAGGGCGTGAGGTAGTTTTGACCGGCCTCGTTGATGCGCGCGGCGATGCCCAGGTTGTGGGCCGTGAGGGCGGCTTCGTCGCCGCGCAGAGCCTCCGGTACGTGCCGGATGCAGACGGTCTGGAGCTCCACGGGGGCCATCCGTTCCCAGCCTGGGGCGGCATCCACCTGGTCCTTGAGCCATTGGGCGTTGGCGAGGTCGCGGCGGATCTTGGCCTGGAGACCCTCCACCCCGAGATCGCGGATCAGGAACCAGAGCTTGAGGGCCCGGAAGCGGCGCCCCAGGGGAATGCCCCAGTCCCGCAGGTTGCGCACCTGCCCATCCTGGGCCGTGTGCAGGTAGCTGGGGTTGGTGCCCATGACGCGGATGAGGTGCTCGGGATCGCGCACATAGTACGCCGTGAGATCGAAGCCCGTCCCCATCCACTTGTGGGGATTGAGCACCACGGAATCCGCGGCCTCAACGCCTTGCCAGAGGCCACGGCACTCGGGGCAGAGCATGGCCGTGCCCGCCATGGCCGCATCCACGTGCAGCCAGAGGCCGTACTTCTGGGCCAGCGCGGCCATGGCCTGCAGGGGATCCATGGCCGTGGTGGCGGTGGTACCGATGGCGGCCACCAGGGCGCAGGGCTTCAGCCCGGCCTCGAGATCGTCCAGAATCGCGGCTTCCAGGGCATCCAGGCACAGGGCATGGTTGGCATCGGTGGGGGTGAGCCGCAGATGTTCCTTGCCGAAACCCGCCAGCAGCGCGGCCTTGGGAATTGAACTGTGACCCTGGTCCGAGGCGTAGACCACCAGGGGTTTCGCTTCGGCCTGCAGGCCGCCCCGGTTCTGGCTGAAGCCGGAGGCGCGCTCCCGGGCGCAGAGCAGGGCGCAGAAAGTGGCGGTGCTGGCGGTGTCCTGGATCACGCCCGTGAAGGTCTCCGGCAGGCCCAGCATCTGCCGCAGCCACTCCATGACCACATCCTCCACTTCCGTCGCGGCGGGGCTCGTCTGCCAGCTCATGCCCTGGCTGCCCAGACCCGCGCACACAAGATCCGCCAGCACCGAGGAGAGATTGGAGTTGGAGGGGAAGTAGGCGAAGAAGCCCGGATGATTCCAGTGAGTGATGCCGGGCATTACGATGCGATCCAGATCGCCCAGAATGGCGTCGAGGCCTTCGCCCTTCTGCGGCGGCGTGCGGGGCAACTGGGCGCTGATCTCCCCGGGCTGGGCCCGGCTCATCACGGGGTAGGTTTCGAGCTGCTCGCGGTAGGTGGCGATCCACTCGATCAGTTCGTGTCCAAGGCGGCGGAAATCGTCGGGTCTCATGCCCTCAATGATGCGCCTTTTCCTCACCCTTTGAAGCCTTGGGCATCTCCAGGAAGGCCACCTTCCCACTGCTCAAGTCATAGACCGCCGGGACCACCCGCAGCTTGCCCGCAGCCACCAGATGCCGCAGGATCTCGCTGCGATCCAGCAGGGCCTGGGCCTGACGGACCGCATTGTGGCTCTCCAGGTGACGAAGATGTTCGGCGGCACTTTCGTTGGGATCCTCATGGGTGGTCTCCAGCAGCCCCGCCATGGCCGCCTGGAGCGACCAGAGGTTGCCCGGCAGGGGCTTGCCCTGGGCCTCGGCCACGGCCTTCACGGCACCGCAGAAGGTGTGCCCCAGCAGCACCACCAGGCTCGAGCCCAGATGCTCGGCGGCATACTCCACCGAGGCCACACCCTGGACATCCGGGCAGTTGCCCGCCTCGCGGATGGTGAAGATGCGCCCCATCTCCTGATCGAAAACGAAGTTGTCCATCACCCGGCTATCCGAGCAGGTGACGATGACCGCGAAGGGCGCCTGGCCCTTGACCAGAGTTTCGCGCAGGGACGCGTCCTGGGACGTGAGCAGGGTGCGCACCCGCCGCCCCTCCACGAAGCGCCGATTCCCGGCCTTCAACTCCGCCAGGGCGGCCTCGGCATTCCGGATCTCCACCGGGGCCGGTGCATCTTTTTTCGCCAGGGCCTCCTGCAGCTTGGCGTTCTCCGCGGCCAGGCGCGCGGCCCTGGCCTCGGCCTCTGCCAGGCGCTTGGAGTCTTCGGTCTTCGCCGGGGCGGCGAGTCTCGGCTTCGGGATCGGCTTGGGTGCGGGCTTGATCTTTTCCGGCGCGGCCTCTTCGGGAACGGCCACCGAGCCATGTTTCTTGGCGGCCTTGGCCGGAACGGCCTTCACCGTTTCCTCCACCGCTGGCTTGACGGTCGGCTGCTTGGGCGGTTCCTCCGGGAAGAGGTTCAGGCTGGCGGCTAGGATGAGATCGAACATGGCAGGCCTCGGGCGACCCTTCCGTTATCGGAAGCGGGCTCCAGAGCCTGAGTTCCTACTCGTACCGCAGCGCCTCGATCGGATCCTGTTTTGCCGCCTTCAGGGCGGGCCACATGCCGAAGGTCAGGCCCACGGCGGTGCTGATGCCGAAGCCCAGCACGATGGACCACAGCGGTGCCGCGGCGGGAAAGTCGAAGGCAAAGCGCACCAGGAAGGCGATGCCAAGGCCGATCGCGATACCGATGCCGCCGCCGATGCCCGTGAGGGTGACGGCCTCCACCAGGAACTGAGCCGCCACATCCTTGCGCGTGGCGCCCATGGCCTTGCGCACACCAATTTCCCGCGTGCGCTCCGTGACCGTCACCAGCATGATGTTCATCACGCCCACGCCCCCCACCAGCAGGGCGATGCCTGCGATGAAGATCATGGCGGCGGCAATGCCTCCGGTGATCTGCTGGAAGGACTGAAGCTGGCCTTCGCTGGTGAAGATGGCGAAATCGTTGGGCTCACTGGGTCTCAGTCCACGGCGGGCCCGCAGAATGGCCACTTCCTGGTCGGTCATTTCTGCGATGAGGGCGGGATCCTTGGGGATGGTGGCGATGTGCATGTTGTCCCCGCCCGAGTTCTTGACCTGGGGAAACATCTCGTCGAAGGTGCTGATGGGAATGATTACCAGATTGTCGTTGCTGCCCCCCAGGAAGGAACCCTTCTTCTCGAGCACCCCCACCACCTGGAAGGCCACGCCGTTGAGCATGAGTTCCTGGCCAAGGGGGTCTTTCCGGGGCCAGAGGGCCTTGACCACATCGGGCGCGACCACACAGGTCCGCGCGGCGTGGAGCACATCCGCATCGATGAGGAACCGGCCATCCTCTACGACTGAATTGTTGGCCGGGGCGTAGTCGGGGTTGGTGCCGCAGAGGGCGGGCCCATTGGCCTCATCCCCTTTCCGGTTCTTGATGCTGGATTCGCCGTCGAGGTAGCGCTCCTGGGAGACCGCCGCCGCCAGCGTGGCCAAGCGTTTCAGCGCCTCGGCATCCTCGCGGGTGAGATCCTTGCGCCGTTTCTGCTCTTCGGGAATCCGCCCGCCCCCGAAGCGCGGCTCGTATTTCTGGAACTGCACCAGGTGAGTGCCGAAGGCGGAAAAGGCGCCCGTAATGGCCTGATTGAAGCCCGCCACGAAGCTCACCATGGCGATGACCGTGGCCACCCCGGCAGCGATGCCGAGCAGCGTCAGCACGCTTCTCAGCTTCTGGGCCAGGATCGCGCGCAGCGCGAAGAGCACGTTCTCCCGGCCGATGGCACGGAGGAGCTTGGGTTTGCGAAGGGCGGCGCTCATGGGTCACTCCGCCCGAATGGCATCAATGACGACGAGGTTGGAGGCCCGACGTGCAGGTAGGAATCCCGCCGTGAGCCCCACCAGAGTGGAAAGGGCAATGCCCGTGAAGACGATCCCCGGCGTGATCTGGGCCGGGAAGCCCGCCAACTGCTTGACCAGCAGCACCACGGCGCCGCCGAGCAGAACACCAAGCACGCCTCCCAGCGCCGAGAGCAGCGCCGCCTCCAGCAGGAACTGCCGCCGGATGTCCTTCTTGCGGGCCCCCAGGGCCAGGCGGATACCGATCTCTGGTGTCCGCTCCGTGACGCTCACAAGCATGATGTTCATGATCACGATGCCCCCCACGCCGAGACTCACCGAGGCCACCAGGATCATGAGCAGGAAGGCCGCGGCGCTGATCTGGCGCCAGAGATCCTGCAGGGCTTCCTGGGTGAGCAGGCCAAAGGGATCCTGGGCCGAGTAGGCGGTATGGCGCATGGCCCGCAGCACCGCGCGCAGTTCGTCCACCGATGCCTCGATGCCATTCACGCCGCCCGCGGCCTTCACGTAGAGTTCCAGGCTCTGATTGGCGGGCATGAAGTTCTTGCGGTAGACCTGGATGGGGATGTAGGCGCGGTTGTCCTGGTTGAAGCCGATGCCCCGTCCCTGCTTGGGCATGAGCCCGATCACCACGAAGGGTTGCCCCCGCAAAAGGATGGTGCGGCCGATGGGATCCAGACTGCCGAAGAGTTCCTCCCGCACATTGGCGCCGATGACGACCACATTCTGCGAGGCGTCGTTTTCCTGCTCGGTAAAGAAGCGCCCCGCCTCGAATTCCAAGCGGAAGAGCTGGGCGAAATCCGGCGTCACCCCCGGCACCGTGGTGGATTCCAGATGCTTGTCCCCGTGGCTCGCCTTCATGGCCGTGCCCGTGCCGCAGGAGATGCGTGTGGCGTTCTGAAGGGTGCCATCGCTCAGCCGCTCGTACTCGTGCCAGCGGATGGGCGGGCGCTTGAGGGCCTGAAGGAATTCCTGGCGGCTGCGGATGATGCCGAACTGGGTGACGATGTATACGTCCGGCGCCAGCACGATCACCTTTTCCTTCACGTAGGTGTTCAGGCCGGAGATGACGCCCACCACGCCCACGATAGTGGTGACTCCGATGATGATGCCCAGCAGGGTGAGGAAGCTCCTCAGCTTGTGGGCTCGGAGGGCCCGCAGGGCAATGCGGAAGAGTTCGGAGAGTTTCATGGCTACTTCGCGTCGTCGTCCTTCTTCGCCCCGACCTTCTTCTTTTCCACCCTCAGCGGTTCACCGCCCTTGAGGTCGCGCAGCACCTTGAAGGGGCCGGTGATGACGGTCTCGCCGCCCTTGAGCCCCTCGGTGATCTCCACGTTTAGTTCGCCCAGCAGCCCAGTCTTGACCCCCTGGAAGCGCGCCTTTCCGCCCTCCAGCAGGTAGACGCCTTCTTCTTCCCGAGGTGCCCCGGGGGCGAGCTTCTGGCCTTCCTTGGCCTTGATCTCCTTCATCACCAGGGCCTGAAGCGGAATGGCCAGGGCGTTCTCCCGGCTGCCAGTGAAGATGTCCGCCTGGGCGCTGAGGCCCGGCTTGATGGTGAGGGGCGGGTTCTTGATCTGCACCTTCACCTTGAACTTGATGGCCTCGTTGACGTTGAGCTTGAGGATGGGACTGCCGCCAACCTCCGTAACCACGGCCTCAAAGAGCTGGTTGGGGTAGGCGTCGATGCGCACCTGGGCGTTCTGGCCCAGCTTCACGCTAGGAATGGAGGCCTCGTCGACCTCCATTTCCGCTTCCACCTTGCTCATGTCCGAGATGGTCACCAGGATCAGGCCCGCCTGATTCTGCATGCCGATCACCGCCGTTTCCCCCAGTTCGATCCGCCGGGCCGTCACCACCCCGTCCATGGGGGCCGTGATGGTGGTGTATTTGAGGCCCACCCGCGCCTCTCGCACACCTGCCTGGGCCTGCTCCATGCGCCGCTGGGTGGCGGAGGCCGCCGCTTCCGCCGTGGAAAGGGCCGTGCGCATCTGCTCGTAGTCCGACTGGGAGATAATGCCCGCCTTGCGGTTGGCCTCGGCCCGATCGAAATCCTTGCGGGCCTGCTCCAGTCGCGAGCGGGCGGAGGCGAGCTCCTGGCCCATGGCCTCCATGGAGGCCTGCACTCCGGCCACCGAGGCCTGGTGGCGGCTGGGATCGATTTCCAGCAGGAACTGTCCCTTCTTGACCGAATCGCCTTCCTTCACGGCAATGCGCGTCACCTGGCCCATGACGTTGGCGCTGATATCGGCCTTCTGGACCGCCTGGATCTTGCCATTGGCGCTCACCTTGGCGGTGATGGTCTCCCGGGCCACCGTCACCACCTGAACACCCTGCCCCTTGTCCCCGCGGGTCGCCCCCACTGCGATCAGCACGAGAAGGAGTGCACCGCCACCCAGGAGCCAGATGTGCTTCCGCTTCATGTCAAAGCCTCCAGGCCCAAAGGTGGCCGTCAGGGTGGAAACGCGAGACACAGCCATGGGTTTAGGACATCAGAGGGCAGACGTGCCTTTTCAGGTTTGTTCCTATTTGAAAATAAATTCTATTTAGATCACTATTCTTTCTGAGGTATTCGATGCTCCCGCAAGTCCGCCGTCTTCTGCTCCTTTCCCCCTTTGCCTTCGCTCTGGTTCCGGCCTTTGCCGCGGCATCCAGCAGCGCCAGCCTTGCCGGGCGCCTGCTGGATGACCGGGGCAAGCCCATCACCCAGGCCCAGATCCTGCTGATCAACCCGATCTCCGGGTACCGCCAGGTCGCGCAGCCCAATAGTCAAGGGCGATTTGTCTTCCACAACGTGCCCTTCAACGACTATCACCTGGAGGTCTTCGCCAGGGATTTCCAACCCATTCACCAGGCCGTGGAACTGCGCACATCGCTGCCCCTGGAGATCACGGTGCCCATGCGCCTCCAGGGCGTCACCGTGGCGGTGGAAGAAACCCTCTCCATCGTAGAGGAGCATCCCTCCACCCACCTCGATATCGACCAGAGCACCATCGAGCGCATTCCCGCCGCCGTGCAGAGCCGCGCCCTGGAATCCATCCTGCTCGCGACCCCCGGGTTCGTGGCCAATGACAATGGCCGGTTCCACTTCCGGGGCAGCCACGGTCAGCTCACCTTCGTGGTGGACGGCATCCCCCTTTCTGACCACACCCACGCCACCTTCAGCAATTCCATGGACCCGGCCCAGATCAACAGCCTGGAGATCATCACCGGTGGCATTTCCGCGGAGTACGGTGGCAAGCCCGTGGCCGTGGTGAACATGACCACCCGCTCGGGCCTTGGCACGCCCAAGGGCTTCACCGGGGAGGTGAGCCTGGGCGCGGCGCGGTTCTCTACCCTTGAGGCCGGTGTCACCGTGCAGGGCGGCACGGATCGCTTCGGCTACTTTGTCACCGGCGCCGCCAGCCGCTCGGACCGTTTCCTGGATCCGGTGGATTTCCGCAATTTCCATAACTCCGGCGAAACAGGCCGCCTGTTCTCCCGCTTCGACTGGGTGCTCGGCGACCGCGACACCCTGAGGTTTTCCGCCTCCGGGGGCAAGACCACCCGGGACGTGGTCAATCTGGCCTCCCAGCAGGCTGCGGGCATGAACCAGCGCGTGATGACCCAGGATGCCAACGCCAGCCTGGGTTGGAGCCATCTCTTTTCGGCGAACCAAAGCCTGGACGTATACGCCTACGGACGCCGGGCCACCTCCCGGCTGATCCCCAGCCGCGACCTGGCGGCGGGTTTCTCTGCGGGAGGTCCCGATTTCCCCGTGTGGGCCAGCCAGGACCGCAGCCTGGAGAACTGGGGCGCCCAGGTCGCCTTCAACCAGCGGTTCTTCGCGGAGAGCACCTTCAAGGCCGGGCTGCAGTACGTGGCCTTCTCCATCCGGGAACAGTTCCGCTTTGCTATCACGTCTGATGCCTACGTCACGGACCCGGACAGCCCGCTCCACGCCTTTACGCCTGCGGGCGGCGGCGCCATCTGGGCCTTCGATGGGCGCACCACGCCGACCCTGGCCTCGGCCTTCGCCCAGACGGATCTGCATTTCGGCAACCTCTTCCTGGCCCTGGGCCTGCGCTACGACGCCTGGACCCTAAAGGGAACCAGGGATGCCGAGCTTCAGCCCCGCCTGGGCGTTTCCTATCGGATCCCCAGCACCCGCACCATCTTCCGGGCCTCCTACGACCGCCTACTCATCACCCCAGATCGAGAGAACCTGGCCCTTTCCAGCTCACCCGAAGCCGCCGGACTGGCTGAACACGGCACCCAGCAGGTACGCCCCGAGGTCCAGGATGCCTGGAATGTGGGGGCGGAGCAGCAGTTCGGGGCCTGGGGCCGCCTGAACCTGGACTTCTGGGGACGCAAGGGCCGGAACACCTCGGATGTCGAGCAGTTCCTCAACACGGGCATCGAGTTCCCCATCGCCCTGGCCCATGGTTTCTTCCACGGGTTCAACCTGCGGTTTGATGTGACTTCCCAGACGGGATTCAGCGCCTACCTGAGCGCGGGCAAGACCCGAGCGCTGGTGGAGGGCCCCACTACTGGGGGTCTGGAGGTCCACGCCGGGGGCCATGAGTCTGGCGAAACCCTCGGCCGCTTTCCCATCGACCACGATCAGAAGCTCAGCGCCCAGCTCGGACTCCGCTACGAGCAGGCGGGTTGGTGGCTGCAGGTGCTCGGCCGCCACGATTCCGGGCTGGTGGCGGGCGATCCCGAGGAAGGCGAGGGCAACGCCGATCTGGAATTCGGCCTCGCCCATATCCGGTTCGATGCAGATGACCAAGTGTGGCGGGTGAAATCCCGGACCACCTGGAATCTCGGCCTGGGCAAGACCTTCGGTCTGGGGGAGCATAAGCTGAATGTGTCGGGCAATCTTTTGAACGCCTTCGACGAGAAATCCCTCTACAACTTCCTCAGCCACCGGGGTGGCACCCACGTCTTTCCCCCCCGCACCTGGGCCATTCGCGTGAAATATGCCTTCTGATCTGACCTACTCACCCTGGTTGTTTGCCATTCTCGCCAGCCTCGCCACGGGGCTGGGCGGAGTCCTCCTTGCGGGCCTCTCCTTAGTTCTGCCGGAACGCCTTCTGAAAAAGGGCCTGCCCCTGGCCATCAGCTTCGCCACCGGCAGCCTACTTGCCGCCGTGTTCCTGGACTTGCTCCCGGAGGTCTCCCACGCCCTGCCGGGTCACCTAGGCTTCACATCCGTACTCGGGGGGATCCTGCTGTTGCACATCCTGGAGCGCACCCTGCTCTGGCGGCACTGCCACGAATCCCATTGCGGGCTACACCAGAGCACTCGGCCTTTCGTGCTGCTGGGGGACGGGCTTCACAACTTCGTGGATGGTCTGGCCATCGCCGCAGCCTTTTCCGCCTCCTGGGCAGCGGGTCTGGCGGTCACCCTCGCCGTGCTGGCCCATGAGATTCCCCAGGAACTGGGCGACTTCGCCATTCTCCTGAAATCCGGCATGAGCCGGGGGCGAGCCCTGGCCTGGAATGCCCTGCTCAGCATGAGTTCGCTGGTGGGCACGGTGGTTGGCCTCACGGCCCTCGGGTGGGCCAACCAGCTCCAGCCCTACGCTCTCGCGCTGAGCGCCGCGAGTTTTCTGTACATCGCCCTGGGAGATCTCCTGCCGGGTCATCGGACTTCCAGCTCGGTTGCCACCTTTCTGAGTCGACTGGCCTGCATGGGTGCGGGCATCGCCCTCATCGCCTGGGCCACGGCCGGTCATCACCACTGAAGGATCCCTGGAACGGGAGGGCGTTTCCAGACGTCCTAGAGACCGTTGGGACTTCGAGAGTCCCTCGTCTCTGGAGGCCACCCCATGATCAGCAAGACCATGCAGGACGCGCTCAACGCGCAGATCAACGCCGAGCAGTATTCGGCCCAGCTCTACCTGGCCATGAGCGCCCACTGCGAGGGCAAGAGCTTCAAGGGCTTCGCCCATTGGCTCAAGGTGCAGGCCTCTGAAGAAACCGCCCACGCCGCCAAGCTCATCGATTTCCTGTTGGATCGCGGCGGCAAGCTGGAGCTCCAACCCATCGCGGCGCCGCCCACCGAGTTCGGCGCCATCATCCAAGTCTTCGAGCAGACCCTGGCCCACGAGAAGGGCATCACCGCCAAGATCAACGCCCTCTTCGAGCGGGCCCGCAACGAGAAGGATTACGCCAGCGAGATCACCCTGCAGTGGTATGTCACCGAACAGGTGGAGGAAGAGGCCAATGTGGGCCAGATCGTGGATCATCTCCGGGCCGTGGGCGACCAGGGCGGCGGCATCTGGTACCTGGATTCCAAGATGGGCAAGCGCGGCAAGGTCTAGTCCAATTGGGATTTCCAAC
>JAYREN010000081.1:0-12749 GCA_041908845.1 Holophaga sp.
GCCTTCTTCGAGAAACCCTGGCTGGAGGCGCCCACCCTCACCGTGCAGGGCTGGCTGGAACAGGATGGCCAACAGCAGCTCAAGGTGACGCTGAAGCTGGGGCGCTACCTGCTGCGCAGCGTGCCCTCGGGCCTCAAGGACTTCGCCAAGATGAGCGAAGCTGAAAAGGCCGAATGGCTGAGAAAGGCCGGAGGCGCGGACGGACTGAACCTCATCGACTTCTGGTGCGTGGATGACGACCTCGGCGGGGCCGATGGCAAGCGTCCCTTCACCAGCACCCAGCAGGATCTGCGCGGCCTGGGCAAGCGGGTGCGCCGCATCGTGAGCGAAATGGAACTGGTGTATACGCCGCGACCGGGGCGGCAGGTGGGCCTGCGCATGGTGGATGTCTTCGGCAACGACGCAGCTTGGCGTGGTCTGCTGCCGGAAAGCTAAGGGCTAGCCAGGATGAAGGGGATGCAGGGGATTAAAAAAGAGGGAACAAGAGATAAAAGAAAAGAGCAATTTTATCTTTTATCCCGTTCATCCCATTTATACCGGCTAAACAAATCATTTTGGCTAGCCAAGATGAAGGGGATGCAGGGGATTGAAAAAGAGGGGATAAGAGATAAAAGGGAAAACGAACAATTTTATATTTTACCCTGTTCATCCTTTTTATCCCGGCTAGACAAATCCTTCGGGTCGCTCGAATCTCCGAACATCAATCTTGGCTCTGCCGAAGTTGATGAGCAGGCATACGGGTTTGCCCGTGGCCTTGAGGTAGTTGAGGCACTGGGCGGTGAAGAAGTCCGAGTGATCCCGAGTGGCTTTGAGTTCGATGATCACGAGGTCGTCCACGATCAGATCCGCGACGAATTCGCCCACGATGATGCCATCGTAATGGACCTCGATACCCTGCTGCGCAGTCACAGAGAAACCTGCTTTTCGCAGTTCATGGGCCAGGGCGTTCTCGTAGACCTTTTCGAGAAAGCCGGGACCAAGCGTGTTGGCCACTGCGTAGGCACAGCCAATGATTCGCTCCGTGAGCGTGTCGTCCGGTCGCATTCCATTTCTCCAAGCGAAGATCCAAAAAAGGGTTTAGCCAGGATGAAGGGGATGAAAGGGATAAGAAATTATCTGCTTTTATCCCCTGAATCCCCTTCATCCTGGCTCATTTTCTCGGTGACTCATGGCCAATCTTGAAAAGCAGGTCCGGGCGATGCAAAGCAGCCCCGTGCTTCCGGCGCTCCTGAAACCTCGTGTGCAGGCATGGGCAGAATCGGGCTATCCGGGCGTTACGGCGATTACGGAGGGGCTGCTTCACCACTGGTTCTCCACGGAGCACGAGGAGGCCTCCTTCCACCCGGCGCAGCGGCTGGCCATCGAGACGGCGATCTACGTGCACGAGGTACTGAAGCGGGAACTCCCCGAGGAGGGCGGCTTCCTGCATGTCCTGCACGCGCACCTGGGGGCGCCGGAGGATCGGGATGCGCTCTTCGCGCCCTGGTGGGCGGATCCGCTGCCCCGCTACGGCTTCAAGCTGGCCACGGGCACGGGCAAGACCTGGATCCTGCAGGCGCTGCTGGTCTGGCAGGTGCTCAATCGGCTGGTGTTGGATGGCCCGGTTGGACGCCAGCTCCCCCAGGAAGAACTGGAATGGCGCGAGGCGGCCTTCAGCGCGCGCTGCCTGGTGGTCACGCCGGGTCTCGTGGTCCATGACCGCCTTCTGGACGCCCTGCTGGGAACCCAGGATGCCCGGGGCAACCGCCATCTGGAGACGGCGGATCTGCGGCGCTTCCGGGATCTCTTCCTGCCCGCTGAATTAAGCGATGCCTTCTTCGGCGCCTTTCGCGCCCTCAATGGCCGCGATGTGATGGAGACGACGCCCCAGCCCGAGGCCTTCGCCCTGGTGGTGAACTGGCAGGCCCTCATGGACCGCAGCGGCGAAGAGGACGAGGCCGAGCATCCCGCCGAACTGCTGGATCTCCCCAAGTACGGCAGCGTGACCGAGCGGGGCAACCCACGCTATGTGGTCCTGCGGGAATGGCTGGCGGCGGAACCCGACCTGGTGATCTGCAACGATGAGGCCCATCACACCCACACCAATCCCGGCGAGAAGGGCTACGAGGGCGGCGAAGGCGCCTGGGAGGAGGCCCTGAGCCTGGTCCGCGCCGAGCAGGTGGCCCTGCACGGCAAGACCCTGGGCTGGCGAGGCGACTTCAGCGCCACGCCCTTCTTCCAGGTGAGCACGGGGCGGGGCAAGGCCAAGAAGCCCGCCCGCAAATGGTTCCCCCACATCCTCTGCGACTACGGTTTGGCGCAGGCGCAAAAGGACATGCTGGTGAAGCAGCTGTGGATCGTGAAGGATCCGCGCATGGATGGCGACGCCACCCTGCACCGGGCCGAAGAAGGCGTGCTGACGGATAGCCAGAAGGCCCTGATCGATGTGGGCCTCGCCAAGCGCAAGTGGGTGGAGGATGGCCTCCGGGTGCTGGGGGTGGTCTCGGCGCCCAAGCTCATGGTGGTGGCGGAGGACACGAGCCTAGCGGATCAGGCTGCGGCTTTCATCAGCGAGCAGCGCACGGGCGAGTTCGGCCTGCTGCCGGATGCGGTGGCCGTGCTGCACAGCAACCGCAAGGGCGAACTCAAGAAGGAGGAATACGAGGATCTTCGCCGCCGCATCTTCGCGGCGGATTCCCGCGACGATCTGCAGGTCATCGTGAACGTGGCGATGCTGCAGGAAGGCTTCGATGTGAATTCCATCTGCGTGATCGTGTTCCTGCGAGCGGGCGAGAGCGCCATCCTGGTGGAGCAGGTGATCGGCCGAGGCCTGCGGCTGATGTTCCGCGCCCAGACCTGGCCGGAGCTGTGGCCCCAGAAGGTGCAGGACGCCCAGAATCTGTGGGCCCACCGGGAGCCCATGACGGCCCTGGACATGCTCTACCTGGTGGATCACCCCAAGTTCCGCCAGAAGCTGCGGGAATTCGAGGAGGAAGAGGGCCTCGACATCGGCGAAGGCGAGGTGGACGAGGGGCGTTCCGCCATGGGTGACCTGCTCACGGTGGGCGTGGACGAGGCGCGGGTGCCCGCCCTGGACCTGGCCTGGCCCCTGGGCTTCTACCGGGAGGATCCCCCGTCGCCCAATGTGCTGGACCTGCTGAAGGAGGGGTTCAAGCCCTACGGCGATGGGCGGGTGCTGGCGGCGCTGCGCCTGGACAAGGGCGTGCAGTTCACGAAGGAGCATCTCGCCACGGAAACTCAGGTGGTGTGGACGGCGGATCTTTCCTCCGAGGCCCAGCAGACTCTGGCCAATCTCGCCAATATCCTGGTGGAGGGCCGGGGCAAGGGCCAGAGCTGGCTCACGGCCCAGTGGACCGACATGGTGGAGGTGGTGGCCCAGGCGGCCCGGCATTCCCTGTTTCCAGGCACCGATTTTGATCCCCTGCGCCGCCCCGAGGATGCCCGGGTGCTGCGCCACGAGGCGGTGCGCCAGCATCTGCTGAAGCAGCTCCAGGACGCCCGGGACCACTGGCTGCATCGGCTCTACGAAAACCAGCCCAGCGCAGTGGGCGTGACGGACTGGGGTTGGGCCTCGAACCCGGAGCTCGATGGTCGCTCGCCCGCTCTGCGGGGCCGGGAGTCGCGGCAGATACCCAACACGCGCTGCGTGTTCCCGTCCATCTTCGAGGGCGCCCAGGGCGGGGGCCTGGAGCGGGATTTCATCGAGCAGGTGCTGGAGAAATCCGGCGAAGTCCTGGCCTGGTTCAAGCCCCTGGAGCGCCGCCATAGCCTGGCCCTGCGCTACCGCACGCGCTTCGGTGAACTGAGCCGCTACTGGCCGGACTTTGTGGTGCGCCTGGGAGACACGATGTGGCTGGTGGAGACCAAGGCCGTGCGTGATCGCGATTCCCAGGCCATCTGGGACAAGGCCAAGGCGGCCCTGGCCTGGTGTCGTACGGCTTCCGAGGCCGCGCCGCCCGGCCTTCATCCGAACGGAGACGCATGGGGCCAGCCCCGAGCCTGGCGCTACGCCATCCTCTTCGAGGACCAGTGGGACCGGAAACCGGCAGCCTTCAGCGCCCTCATGGCCAAGGCCGAGGCCCAGACGCTGGCCTTTCTGCGGGGGCAGGGCTGGATCGAGGAGGGCTCGCTGCTCAGCCTGATGCGGGAGGATTGAACCTGCGAGGCGAATCCGGGGCTGCGGGCCGCCTGCTGATAATCTAGGCGGACCCGCAGGGCAGGGCGCGTCTGCCTGACGGTGAGGGATTCCCCGCGTCACAAAAGGGGGATTGCCTCCCTGGGTGGATGGATCCGGAAGCATGCGAGGGTTGCTTGAGACACGCTGAAGCAGGAAAAGCTCAAACGGTATGGACGGTCGGGCGGCAGATCGCCGGGCGCGTTGTCGGCCTCTACGGGGCCTGGCTGCTGATCTGTCTGGTGGGGCGGCTCGCCTTGTTCGGCTGGCAGTGGGCGCGGCTGGGGGATCTCGGACTGGCCGCGAAGGCCATGGCCTTCGTGCATGGCTGGCGCATGGATACGATGGCCCTGAGCTTCCTGTTGGCGCTGCCCGTGCTGCTTTTGACCCTGGCGCCCTCGAGTCTTCGGAAGGGCGCAGGCTTGGCGGTGCGCGGCTGGGCGCTCCTGGTGCTGCTGGTGCTGACCTTCATGGAAGTGGCGGGCTTTCCATTCTTCGCGGAGTACGATGTCCGGCCCAACATCCTCTTCGTGGAGTACCTGCGCTATCCCCGGGAAGTAGCCTCGATGCTCTGGAAGGACCAGAAACTCGGGCTCGCTCTCTCCCTGTTCTTCCTCGTGGCCGTGACCCTGGTCTTCTGGCGTCGGGCGATCTTCGCGCGGGTCGGCGAGGTCGTGTCCGCGGCCTGGTGGCGCCGGGCGGTGTGGTGCCTGCCCATGCTGGTGATCCTGTTTTTGGGCATCCGTTCGTCCTTTGGGCACCGGCCCGCGAACATCTCCGACGCGCTCTACTCACCCAATCGCATCGCCAACGAGATCGCCAAGAACACCCTCTACAGCGTGGGCGACGCCGCCTGGCGCGCCCGTCAGGATGGGGGGCGGCAGGCCAAGAAATACGGCGAGATCCCCATGGAAGAGGCCTATGCCCGGGCCTTCAAGCTGTTCGCGGTTCCGCCGGATGCCCAGCGGCCCTTCTCCCGGGAAGTGCCCAGCCGCTTCCCCTCGGCGCGCCCCAAGAACCTGGTGATCATCGTGGAAGAGAGCATGGGGGCCCAGTTCGTGAGTTTCACGGGGGGCGAGAAGGGGCTGACCCCGAGCATCGATGCCCTGGCAGAACGGGGCATCGCCTTCACCAACCTCTACTCCAACGGCACCCGGAGCATTCGGGGACTGAGCGCCCTGAGCGCGGGTTTCCTGCCGGTGGTGGGGGATGGCGTCATCAAGCGTCCCAAGAGCCAGAGCGGTTTCTTTTCGCTGGCCTCCCTGCTCAAGCCCCACGGATATCACTGCAGCTTCATCTACGGCGGGGAAGGGCGCTTCGACAACATGAAGGCCTGGTACCTGGGCAACGGCTTCGATGAGGTCATCGAGCAGAAGGATTTCGAGCATCCGTCCTTCGTGAGCACCTGGGGCGTGAGCGATGAGGACCTGCTGCTGAAGGCCAACGACCGCTACAAACAGCTGGCCAGCGCGGGCAAGCCTTTCGCCAGCGTGGTGTTCAGTTCCTCCAACCATGTGCCCTTCGAGTTGCCCGAGAAGAAGATTGAATGGGTCGAAGGCGTGGACAAGTTCTCCGTCAAGAATGCGATCAAGTATTCGGACTACGCGGTGGGCCGGTTCTTCGAGTTGGCCAAGGGCGAGGCCTACTTCGCCAACACGGTGTTCGTGGTGGTGGCCGATCACAATGTCCGAGTCTACGGCGATGATTTCGTGCCCGTGAACGCCTTCCACATTCCGGCCCTCATCTACGGTCAGGGCATCGCGCCCCGGCGGCATGAGGGCCTGAGCTCCCAGCCGGATGTGTTGGCCAGTGCGCTGGATCTGCTGGGGCTGGATCTGAGATACCCGATCCTGGGCAGCTCGATCTTCACGCCGGGGCGGCAGGAATTCGTCCTGATGCAGTTCAACGACTTCTTCGGCTTCCGCCGCGGCGATGAGGTGGCGGTGTTCAGGCCCGGAAAGGCCCCGGCCACCTTCCGCTACGAGGGTGGGCGGCTGCATGCCGCACCGAAGAATGAAGAACTCGAGCGGGATGGCCTCTCGCTGATCCATGTCACCGAGGATCTCTACGACCGCCGTCTCTATCGCTAGCGGGTGTCGTTGCGAAATTCCCAACCCCAAAGCCAGGCTCCAATCGGCATAGCAGCCAGGAATGAAACAGAAGCAAGGAGTCTCCTTCGCATCCCCTGCATCCTGGGTCAAAGGCTTTTTTAGCCGGGATGAAGGGGATTAATGGGATAAACCTGCCCTCAGTCTTTTTCTCCAAGGTCTTTGTGGCGGATGCTTTTTTCGGCTGTTGATTCTCTAAAGCGATGGTCACAAAGAACGCAAAAGACTCTGGGACTGTTGCGCCCGGTCAAGATTCCTGGGCATCCACCAGAGGCCTCGCGACGAGCTTTCGTTCCAGGCTGAAATGGCCGTTGGCAATCTTCACCAGGGCCCGGGCCAGGGCCTCGCGGCTGCAATCCAGGGCCTGACACCATTCGTCCACGGGGATCTCGCCGCCTGCGGAATGGGCCTCGATCCACGGATTCCACAGCTCGGAGAGGGCCGCCGGATCCGGCTCGGCGCGGTCCAGCCAGTTGCGCTCCTGGGGGCGGATGGGCTGGTGGAACCGGGTGCCCTGGAGCTTGACGGGGAGAAAGGCCTGCTTCCGGTCGTAGTCGCCGTGGCTGTAGAAGTAGCCCTTGCCCCTGCCCGCGTCGCGGCTTACTGCGGTGTGGGCGTCCCGCAGGCTCTCGGGCACGGGATGATCCTCGGCGGCGAGAGCCGCGTCGATGGCCTGGATCGTGGCGTTGGACTTGGGCGCGTTGGCGACAAAGATCACGGCCTGGGCCAGGGGGATGCGGGCCTCGGGCCAGCCGATGCGCTCCACGGCGCGGCTAGCGGTCTCCGCCAGGATGAAGGCCTGGGGATCGGCGTTGCCCACATCCTCCGCCGCGCAGACCATGAGGCGGCGGGCGATGAAGCGGGGATCCTCGCCCCCTCGGATCATTCGGCTGAAGTAGTAGAGGGCCGCATCGGCATCGCTGCCCCGCAGGCTCTTCTGGAAGGCGCTGGCCAGATCGTAGTGGCCATCGGCGCGGTCGTACATCATCCGCCCGCCCAGGGCCTCCTGCAGCACGGCCAGCGTGCGTTCCTGAGATTCCAGATTGAGCCAGGTCTCCAGGCCCGTGAGGGCCGAACGCAGATCGCCGCCCGCCCAGCGGCTGAGCCATTCCAGCACCTCAGCGGGTTCCGGTTCTTCGGGCCGTTCGCCGCCCCAGGCGCGCCGGAGGATGATGAGTACGTCCTCGGGTGCGATGAGTTCCAGCGCCAGGAGTTGGCAGCGGCTGCGCAGGGCGGGGTTGAGGTAGAAGGCGGGATTCTCGGTGGTGGCGCCCACCAGGATGGCCTCGCCCCGCTCCAGGTAGGGCAGCAGGATGTCCTGCTGGGCGCGGTTGTAGCGGTGGATCTCGTCCAGGAAGACCACCGGCGCTGCCGTGCGGAAGAGGGGCATGTTCTTGGATTCGGAGAGGAACTTCTTCAGCTCCGCCGCACTGCCGGTGACGCCCGAGAACTCCAGGAAGGGGTGCCCCGTCTCCTGGGCCAGGATGCGCGCCAGGGTGGTCTTGCCTGTGCCCGGCGGCCCCCAGAACACCAGCGATGGCAGTCGCCCCCCCGCCAGCAGCTTGCGCAGCACACCGGATCTGCCCAGCAGGCGCGGCTGACCCACGACCTCATCGAGGTTCTTGGGGCGCATGCGTTCGGCCAATGGAATGTGAGAGGACATGACGAAAACTCCGACCCTTCCAGCCTACTCTGCCCGCTCCTGGCGCATGCGCTTCCCGCCTATCGGCCAAACTCCGCCAAAAGGACATAACCGCGAATTACGCGAATACGCCCTTGCGGGCGCGCGAATGGCATGCGACCACCGCCCCGCCTCCTTTCAATCGGCGTATCGCCCAGCCCTTGGAGGCTTGTCGATACGCCGATTGAAAGGCCAGCCGCGCCCGCGCGACTGGGGGCCGTAGGCCCAGGCGGGCCTGGATTGGGGCATTCGCGCCCATTCGCGCCCATTCGCGGTTTCAACAGACTTTTTCTTTGTGGCTGAGTCAGGCCAATAATCGGGAAAGGACTTAACTGGGATAAAGGAGCTGAAAGCCGAGGCTCAGGCCTGTGGGGCTTCGGGTCGGGAGGTGCCGCAGTGCCAGCACTCGGTGAACTGGGGTTCGTGGCGCTCCTCGCACTGGGGGCAGTGCCAGGGGGAGCCGGGGTGGAGGGTGGCAGGTTGGCGCCTGGAGAAGGCATCCACCCGTTCGGTGGCGCGGGCAAGGTCCTGGCCCTTGGGAATCCAAACGGTAGGCCGGAATCCCAGCACCGCCAAGCCGCCGTCCAGGGCGCTGAGGGCCTCTCCTCGCACTTCGGCCGGGATGCCCTCCGCCTCGAGAATGCCCTTCACCAGATGGGCCTCCGCATGGTTCTGGGCGGTGAACACCTTGATCATGGGACCTCCGAAGGAACGAGGTGGGGCGAGGTGGAGGGCATCACCGGTGTTCGAGCAGGATGCCTGCTTCCGGGGCTTCAGGTTTGTAGTAGGCCAGCCGCCCCGGGACACAGGACAGGATGGCTCCGAAGGGGTGCAGGCAGACGAGATTGAGGGCCTCTCGCAGGGGCAGCTCTCGGCCATCGGCCTTAAGACCATCCGCAATCACATGGCAGGTCGGTCCCGCGCCCTTGGCCTTGAGGAGCTTCTCCAGTTCCTCCGGGAAATCCTGGTGGCCGGGCACGGTGGATGCGAATTCCCTCACGTAGGGAAGGTCGTGGTTCAGCTTGGCGAGAATCTCCTTGCGGCGCCGGGGGTTGCCCAGGAACTGAAGGAACCGCGCGCGCTTCTCGGAGGTGAGAAAGGCCTTAACGAAGGCTTCTTCGGCGCTCAGCACGGGCTCACTTCACGGCCTTCTTGACGCCCTGGGCGGCTTCCTTGGCCCCCTTGGCGATGCCTTTTCCGGCGGTCTTGGCGCCTTGGCCGATGGCCTTCCCAGCGGGCTTGGCGGCCTTCGCCACCTGCTTGCCGCCCTCCTTGAAGGCCCGGCCAACCTTCTTTCCCGCCTGGCCGATCTCCCGACCGGCCTCCTTGAAATCGGACTTGATGCGCGCCGGGGGTTCCTCGGAAACCGAGAGGAGCATGAGGAGGGTCAGGGCGGGAGCGATCATGCCCTCAGGATAGGCTGGATGGGCCATGCTATGTAGGCCCGGAGGCTTCCCGATGAACCCTTATCTGAAGGCCCTGCCGCTGATTCTCGCCGGCGTGCTGCTCAATGCCTTTGCCCAGATCGCCATGAAGAAGGCCGTCACCGCCGTGGGCATGGCGTGGAGCCTGGGGCCCTTGGTGCGCCTCTTCCTTCAGCCCTGGATGCTCACCTGCCTGGCCTGCTACGCCGTGAGCGTCGTGCTCTGGGCCGCGGCCATGAACCTGGTCACCGTGAACTTCGCCTATCCCTTCCTTGCCCTGGGCTTCGTGGCAGGGGCCCTGATGTCGCGGCTGATCTTGGGCGAGCAGGTGCCGCCCCTGCGCTGGCTGGCCCTGGCCATCATCGTGGTGGGCGTGGGGCTCCAGGCCTTCACTGCCCCGAATCATTCGGACTCAGTGAACAAGCCGCCTGCAGGGGCCGAGAAATAGGTCTGCCGGGCTTCTAAACCACGGAAGCACACCCATCCCCAAATCATTCAGACCTTCCAGAGAATTAATGTTTCTTTGCCCATGCCTGGATAGAATCCCTGCCATGCCCCTCTCATCTCACTTCCGGGCCACCCCGCTGGAATGGCCCCTCCCGGGCCAGGAGCCGAAGGATGTTCGCCTGTTGGTGCTGGATGACCAGGAGATCATCCGGGTCCAGTTGAAGCGCATCCTCAAGAAGAACGGCTTTACTGTGCTGGAGGCGGCTGACGCGGCTTCCGCCCTGGAGATCCTCAACCGGGAGCCGGTGGATCTCCTGCTGAGCGATATTCGCATGCCCGGTATGACGGGCCTGGATCTGGTGAAGGCCCTGGCCCATCGCATTCCCGATATTGCCGTGATCATGGTGAGCGGCGTGGACAACATGGAAATGGCCATGGAGTGCCTGCAGTACGGAGCGTACGGCTACGTGCTCAAGCCCTTCAAGACCAGCGGCATCCTCATTGCCGTGGCCAATGCCCTTCGCCGTCGCATGCTCGAGCTCGAACACCGGGACCGCGAGGACATCCTGGCCCGCAAGGTGCGGGAGCAGACCGAGGAGATTCGCGGCAGTCGGGAGGAGATCTCCTATCGGCTCCTATCTGCCTCCGAACACCGGGACAACGAAACGGGCGCCCATGTCCGTCGCATCGGGCTGTACGCCGCGGAGCTGGCCCATATTCTGGGCTGGGACCTGGAGGGCGCGGACTGCATTCTGGCCGCGGCGCCCATGCACGACATCGGCAAGATCGGGGTGCCCGACCGCATCCTGCAGAAGGGTGGGCCGCTCACGGAGGAAGAGTGGATCATCATGAAGACCCACACCAACATGGGGGCCAACATCCTGCGGGATTCCACCGTGCCCTTCATCCAGATGGGGGCGCGCATTGCCGCCAGCCACCACGAGCGCTACGACGGAACGGGCTACCCGTCGGGCCTTGGAGCCACCCAGATCCCCATCGAGGCCCGCATCACCTGTCTGGTGGATGTCTACGACGCGCTGTGCAGCAAGCGGGTCTACAAGCACGCCTGGGAAGAAGAGGCGGCGCTGGGCTACCTGAAGGAGCAGCGCGGAAAGCATTTCGACCCTCAGATCCTGGACATGTTCCTAGACCACTACCAGGTATTCCGCCAGATTCTTCGAGATAATCCCGACCAGTATGCGCCCGAAGAGATTACGCTTCGGGGAATGTGATCGCCCTCACCCGGCCTGAACGGGGACTTGGGGGACAATGATTCCGGGCCCCCGAGCGCGGATCCGACCCTGACCCAGGCCACCGACTCCACGCTGCCAGAGGAGATTTATGTACGACATCGAACAATCCTTCGATCAGCAGATTCTTTCCACCTCCAAGAGTCGCCCCACGGTGGTCTTCATCGAGCCCCGGGAACCCCGGGTGATCGAGGCCGCCTGCCATCTCACGCGCTTCATCCGGCCAGTGTTCCTGGCGCCCGAGGCGGAGGTGCGCGCCCTCGCCGCCGAGCATCTGGGCCATGTGGATCCGGATCGTCTGAACTGGGGCCTCTCCGAGAGCGCCTTTGTGGAAATCGCCCAGCGCCAGGATCTGGTGGAAGCCTTCGCCCACGGGTACTTGGAGTTCGTGAAGAACGATGGCCAGGAATTGAGCCTAGCCGAGGCCCGGGTCCTGGTTGCCCAACCCAATATCTTCGGCATCTGCGCCGTGAAGTTCGGCCATGCGGATACGGTGGTAGGCGGCGCGATCCACGAGGCCAAGGATTTCTTCCGTCCCATGATCCGGATGTTGGCCAAGGATCCCTTCGTGTGCGAAGCCGGTGTCTTCGTGTTGCCGGACGAACACCCCACCGAGATCTTCCCCCACAACATCGTGGTCTTTGGGGATGTGGGCGTGAACGCCACCATGACCCCTGATGCCCTGGCCCGCACCGCCGTGGCCACTTCTGCCATCGCTCGGGATCTCTTTTCCGAGGACATCCTGCCTCAGATCAATGCGGCGGTGGTGTCGTACTCGGACCGGGGTTCCGACGAGGGGCCTTCGCCGGAGATGGTGCGCCAGGCCACCGAGTTGCTGCCAACCTACTTGGCCGAGCGCCACACCAAGGGCGATCGCTACAAGACCATCCGAATCCAGAGTGAAGTCAAGATCAACGCCGCCCTCTCCCAGCGTTCGGCGATGTACTACCGGGCGGGCAAGAGCGAAGTCTGGCCGGGCTCTCCCAATGTCATCATCTGCCCCAATCTGGACATGGGGAACTTGCTGTACCACATCTACGCAACTCGCTTTCCCCAGGCGAAAAAGTTCCCCGTGCTCTTCGGGCTGCGCTTCGCGGGCGTGGATCTGCCCATGGATTGCACGCCGGAGGATGTGCGCCTCGCGGTCAAGGCCTCGGTGCTGCGCCTGCACAAATATGGCGAGTGGACCCAGACGCCCAAGGACACCTTTTTCCGGCGCTTCCGGGTGCTGGCCATCAACCCCGGCTCCACCTCTACCAAGATCGCTGTCTACGAGGGCGAGCGCGAGCGCTTCACCAAGGAGCTCAAGCACACTCCCGAGGAACTGCACCCCTTCGACGGCAAGCCGATCACCTCCCAGTTCCATTTCCGCAAGGACGCCATCGAGAAATTCCTGCACGAGAACGGCCTGGACATGGCCGAGATTGATGCGGTGAGTGGCCGGGGTGGGCTACTGCACCCCATGCCCCACGGTACCTTCGATGTGAATGAAGCCATGCTGGCGGATCTCGCCACGGGCATCCAGGGCCAGCACGCCTCGAACCTGGGTGGGCTCATCGCCCACGAACTCGTTCAGGGCAGCGCCAAGCCCGCCTTCATCGTGGACCCCGTGGTGGTGGACGAAGTGGCCGACCGGGTGAAGATCACAGGCGTCAAGGACATCCG
>JAYREN010000082.1:0-12597 GCA_041908845.1 Holophaga sp.
CGGTCGCGTTCATCGAAGCCAACCTCGAGTTGAATGTGACGCCGCAGATCACTAATGACGGCACGATTATCATGGACATCCAGGTTGAGAAATCTGAAGCGGACTTCAGCCGGACCGTTCAGGGCAGTCCCACCATTCTTCGCAAGGCCATCGAGACCCAGGTTCTCGTGAAGGATGGGGGCACGGCTGTTCTTGGAGGTGTCTACACCACCAAGACCAACTCCGGCGTGACAGGCGTCCCCTTCCTGTCGAAGATTCCTGTTCTGGGTATGCTCTTCCGCTCGAAGGTCGAAAAAGAGAGCAATGCCGAGCTGCTGGTCTTCATCACTCCGCGCATTCTTAAGTCCTAGGTCCGGCTTTCCAGTTCAAAACGAAGGGCCCCGAATGGGGCCCTTCGTTTTTGAGGTCGGGTCGATCTATTTCGAGGAGAGGGGCAGGGTCCGCACCAAACGCCTACAGGCGGTGCATAGAATCGTGTAGGTGTCGGGAACTTCGAAATGGTAGACAAACCCAGGGCCCTCCATGGGCTCCTGGGCGATTTTTTCGAGGTGGCCGAACTGGTATTCGGCGATGCGGACACTTTGGGGGGCGGTGAGGTCCGCGCCGCAGTTGGGACAGGAAATGGCGGCCATGCAGGCTCCTTGGAAAGATAGTGTCTAGGGGCGGAAGAAGGACCATACGATGAAAGCAATCAGGCCCAGGAAGGCGAGCCCGAGGGCGATTCGGAGGATCAGTTTCCCGATTTTATAGGCAACCCAGAGCAAGAGAAACAGGGCCGACACCAAGAGTATGATCTGGACGAGCGTCATAGCTTCTTCCCGTCTTGAGTCCAGGTGAAAAACCCTCTCCCACTCTTGCGGCCCAGTTCAGCGTTCGCCACCTTTTCCAGGAGAATCCGCGGGGGGGCAAAGCACGGGTCACCACTGGATTCATGGATGAACTGAGCGATGGCGAGGCGAAGATCGAGGCCGACTCTGTCTGAGAGTTCCAGGGGGCCGCAGGGATGACCATAACCGGAGGTCATCAGGAGATCCAGGTTCTCGGCGGTAGCGCTGCCTTCCTGCAACAGTCGCATTGCTTCGAGGCCTTGGGCCAGTCCCATGCGCGATGCGGCAAGGCCTTTCCGTTCATCGATCACTGCAACCTTAAGATCCAGGGCCTGGGCGAGGCGTCGGGCCCCCAAAGTAAGACGTTCCGGAGTATCTGCCGGCGTCGCCAACTCGACGAGGGGATGGCGGTGGACGGGGATGAAAAGGTGGAAGTTCTGCAGACCGGGTGGAAGCGAACCCTCTCGGCGGATCAGCGAGGCGGGGAGGCTGGAGCTGGCCGTCAGGGGTAGGACCTGTTGGGGCCAGCGGCTCGCCATTCGACGCCAGTGCTCGGCCTTCAGGGCCAGATCCTCCGGGATGGCCTCCAGCAGCGCTCCTGCACCCTCCAGGGCTTCATCCACGTCTCTCGAGGCACGAATACGACATTCCCTCGCCTGCAGCACCATGGGCTCGAGGCGCCCCTCCGCGACCGCACGTTTCCAGTGGGTCAGGACCTTCCGGAGCCCCGAGGCGGCGTGGGCGAGGTCACGACCCACCAGCCTGACCTCCAGGCCGCGCTCAACCGCATGGCGGGCCAGTGAGAGCCCCAGGTTGCCGGGTCCGAGGATCGCGAGCGGACCCATCAGGCCGGTCCCGCGCCGGGGATCCTGCATTCCAGATGGTCTTGGCAGAGGCCCTCCCAGACCACCGTGCGCCCCGTGTTGAAGGCCTTCACGATGGACCCTTTGCCACCGGCCACGAGGTCACCCGCGAGAAAGACTCCCGGGACCTGGGTATGAAAGCGGTGGTCCACGCGCGGATGCTTGCCGTCCAGTTCTACTCCCGCCTGCTGCAGGAATCCTTGGGGCGTTGCGCCCCCGATGGCGAAGAGCAGATGGTCGAACCGAACCACGCGACCATCCTTGAAGGTGGCTTCCACCCGCGGATCTACGCCCGCATCGCGCAGGGAGGCGATATCCGCCAGGGTCCACACAGAGACTTTGCCCAGGCCCTGAAGATCGTCGAGAATCTGGCGGTTAATCTCGTTGGCCTTGGTGAAGGCTTGGCCCCGATAGGCGAGAGTCACGGGGTGATTCGAATAGAGGAAGGCTGCGTACTCCAACGCCGTATTGCCCCCACCCACAATCAGCATGCTTTGGCCTGCCTGGAGGTCCTGGGTCAGGTCGAAGTGGACGTGACCCTTGAGGCTGGTGGGGATGGGATAATCCGGACGGTTGGGGCGCCCATAGACGCCGATGGCGATGACGACGGTGCGGGTGTGGTATGTCCCGCCTTTTGCGTCCTCCACGAGGAAGGAACCGTCCTCCTGGGGGCGAATGGCGGTGACCTCCGTGTCATATCGAACGGGGAGTTCGAACTGGCGGATGAAGGTGTCGAGAGTCTGGAGCACGCTCTCACGGTTCCCGTCCATAATGCAAACTGCACCCTCGCATTCCACCTCCTGCCCCTGGTAAATCTTGTCCACGCGCTTGCCTGGGGTGTAGAGCTTTTCGATTGAATAGCTGTGGGTGGGGCCTTTTTCCAGCAGGAGAATTCGCGCAATTCCGGCCCTTCGGGCCTCCACGGCGGTGGCGATGCCAGCGGGTCCTGCTCCGATAACCAGAAGATCCAGTTCGTGTGTTGCCTCAGCCATCGCGACCTCCTGGGGATATGATGAAGGTTTGCCGTTGGGCAAGCCAGGGAACCGGCGGATTCTCCGAGTCCGAAGTCATCCCTTCCCTCCATCCGTTCCTCACGTTGAGACGATTCTTTCATGTTGATCGACTATGCCGCCATCACCCACTTGGGTAGGGTCCGCAAGAACAACGAGGATGCCTATCTGGTGAGCGCCCTGGATGGCGAGGAGCCGCATGTCAATTCCCTCAGCCGAACGCCCAAGGTCTGCCAAGTGGGCCTGCTGGCAGCCGTCGCGGATGGGATGGGCGGCGCCGCAGCGGGAGAAATTGCCAGCCGCGAAGGACTTGCGTCCATTGCCGTCTATCTCTTCGGCCACTGGGGTCGATTTCCTGCCTCCGAGGCGACGGAAGATGGCCTGTTCCGGGCCCTGGTCGGGGCCGCTGAGGAGGCCAGCGCGGCCGTGTTGCGCTATTCCGATGCAGACAGGACGGCTCGGGGCATGGGTTCCACACTCACGGCCACGGTCATCTGGAATGGCCATCTCTACCTCTGCCAGGTGGGGGACAGTCGGGCTTACCTGTACCGACGTCCGCACATGCTGCAGTTGACCAAGGACCAGACCCTCGTCAACGAGATGATCACCTCCGGCTTTCTGACTCAGGATCAGGCTCGAACCCATCCCCAGCGCAGCATGATCACCCAGGCTCTAGGGTGCCCCCAGCCCATCAAAGCCGCCATCGGCAAGGTGGCCCTTCGTCGTGGCGATCGGCTGCTGATCTGCAGCGACGGTCTGCATGGCGAGATCGGCGACGCAGAGATCAAGAGCATTCTGGAGCGGGGCTATTCGCCTCGCCGCAGTCTGGAACTCATGCTGGAAGGCGCGCTGGAGCATGGCGGCAGGGACAATGTGACGGGACTGCTGCTTCACCTGGACGATCCCGCCTTTCCGCTCCCGCTTCCAGATGAAGAAATCCACGTATCGACTCCCGATTTTGAAACCCTGGGAATCAATGGCAACAGTGTACTCGCCCGCATTGGGCGCATTTTTTCGGGCAGGTCATGAGCCTTCTGCAAGGATCTCTATCTCTTCGGCGCTTCCTGGTGCTGGGGCCGGTTCCCGGCGAACAAGACCTGATCGAAGGTTTGCGCCAGGACCATTTCCGTCCCTTCGAGGACGGCCTCGAGGAGGAACGCCTCGGCTGGTGCGACTGGCGCAACCCCCTCGTCTGTCCCCCGGATGAAAACTGGGTGGTGCAGGAGCGTTTCGCTATCTTTGGCCTTCGCATCGACACGCGCCGAGTGCCGCCGAGCCTGCTCAAGGCCCACGTGGATCTGCGTACTCAGCAGTTGATGAAGGAGAAGGATCTAGCTTTCGTTGGCAAGGAGGCTCGTATCAGCCTGCAGGACGAGATCAAGGTCGAATTGCTGCGCAAGGTCCTGCCTACGCCCAAGGTCGTGGAAGTCGCCTGGGATCTCAAGGGGGGCGTGCTCTGGACGACGGCTTCCTCCACTAAGACTCAGGGCGCGCTCGTGGGGCTCTTCATGAAGTCCTTCGGATGCGAGCTGCAGCCCCTCGCGCCGCTGCTTCTGGCCGGTCGACTCGTGCCGAGCATTCCGGTGGAGGCCCTGATGGCCTTGGATCCGCTCAATCTCGAACTGGAAGAGGCCGGACAATGACGATGGAGTTGCTTGAACAGGGTCGCTTTCTCGGCGAGGAATTCGTCCTATGGCTTTGGATGCGTGGCCTCACCGAAGGGGGCACCAGCGGGCTGGATGGCGATCTCAGTGCCTGCTTCGTGGATGACGCAGTGCAGCTCGTTAGCGAGCGCGGGGACGTGAAAGAACTCTCCATGCGAAAGGGCAATCCTGCCGAGAGCCGTGAGGCCTTCGAGGCGCTTTCCCGGGGTATGCGGCCCAGCAAGGCCAAGGTTCGGCTGCTTTCCGGCGACATGGAATGGACTTTTCTTCTCAACGCGGGAACCCTCGATCCCAGCGCCATGAAGCTGCCCCCCACCCAATCCAAGGATCCCGCGGGCCGCGTGGCGGATCGTCTCTTCCTGCTGGAAGAGGGCATCTCCCATCTGGAGCGCCGATTTGCGGCCTTCCTCGAACTGCGCACCCAGGATTCGAAGGTCCTCGAGGCCGCCCTCTGTGACTGGGTCCGAGGCAGTCTTCGCGGAGTGCCTGCGGGCGAGGTGCCATGGGAGGAGTGAGGCTCCTCTCGCTCCTGCTGTTGCCGGCCGCCCTCGTGGCAGCAGATCCGCTGCCCGCCGAAGTGCGTGCCAAGGCACCGGGCGGAAGCGTGGTCCAGTTGCGTCTCGTTTTCAGAAAGGGCGTTCAGGTTCAGGCCGAGGGCTTGCCCAAGGCCTTTCGCCGTAAAAACCTGCCTGCCCGGGGGTGGCTGGCCTTCGAGGATCTGTCGGCCGAAGGCAAGCGGTGGGCCCTCCAGGTGATCTGGCCCGAGGATGAGTGGCGCAAGGATGAGGTTCGCCACCGCGTCCGCTGGGCGGAGCTCGAATCCGTCTGGTTGCTGGCGGCGCTCTTTTCGGGGCATGGCCAGAACTACGACCAGCTGGAGAGCGCCAATCCAAGGAATCCCGAGAAGCTCGCGAACGGTGATCTCTGGCACATCCCTCAAACTCTGCTCTCGGCAGAGTTCGGGGGCCGGGCCAAGGGCATTCTCGAGCGAGGGCAGCCCGAGGCGGAACTCGACGATGAGGCGCGGGTGGCGGCCTTTCGCAAGCTGCTGACCTTTGGCGAGGACAAGGACGGCAAGTATGCCGCCTACAGCCTGCGCAAAGGCGAAGCCCTCTACTCCAGTGTGGTCATGCGGTACACGGATCGGGTGGACCCCAAGGAAGTCAACGAGCTGGCTCTGGAGATAGCCCGGCGGAGCCAAATCCGCGAGGTCCGGGAGATCCAGCCCGGCACCGTCATTCGGATCCCGGTGAAGCACCTCTCCGATCCCTTCCAGCCTGAAGGCACAGTGGCGCTCCAAGAGGAACGAGAGGTGCGGGAAGAAGTCCGCCGCACGCCTCGGGTCGATGCCGGGCCGCGCCTGAAGGGACTCTTCGTCGTCATGGATCCGGGTCATGGTGGCGTGGACCCTGGCGCCCGAGCCAATGGGGTCTGGGAATCCGATTTCGTCTACGACATCCAGATGCGGGTCCGCCGCATTCTCGAGCAGGATACAGAGGCGGTGGTGGCCTCCACCCTTCGGTATCCGACCCTAGGTTTCAAGGTGCGGGACGTGATCGGCGCACCCACTCGATCCGCCGAGATCCTTACCACGCCGCCCTTTGCCAACGATGGCGACTCGCCCAGCGCCGTGAGCGTGCATCTGCGGTGGGTGCTGGCCAACGATCTGTTGGCCTCATTCATTCGGAAGGGAGATCCCAAGAAGACCCTCTTCATCAGTCTCCATGCCGACAGCCTCCACCCGAGCGCTCGGGGCACCATGGTCTACGTGGCGGGTGCCGCCAGCGTGCCGCCGAGTTTCACCCTGGGGGCCTCCAAGGGAGCGCGGGTGGCCGAGATGAAGCGTGGCGCCAGGGTCTCCTTCTCGGCCAGGGAGCGGTTGCAGGGAGAGGCGCGCAGCCGTCTCTTCGCCGAGGCCCTGCTCAAGGTGCTAAAGGGAGACAACGTGGCGGTTCACGCCAATCGTCCCATCCGGAACGTCATCCATCGCGGGGGCAGGAGCTTTGTGCCCGCGGTGATCCGTCACTGCGCGGCGAGTACCAAGGTGCTCATTGAAGTGGCCAACCTCAACAACGAAGAAGACGCCGATAACCTGAAGAATCCTGAATTCCGCGAGCGTTACGCTGAGGCCCTTGTGAAGGCCATCCGCGCGCACTACAAGAAGTAGGAGGCCAGTCGTGACCATTCAGGTGCGTGTCAACCATATCGGCTGGATCCACGTCTGGCCCACCCGCGAGGCCTTCGAAGCGGGCGAGGCCTCGGTCTGCTTCTTCGATCCCAAGATCGATCCCCAGTGGCTCGCCTACTCTCTGCCCGAAGACGCGGCCCAGAGGCTGGCCGCGGGAGAACTGGTGGAGATCGAAGATCCCGGCTATCTGGAAGAAGGCTGATCCGGGTTCACTCGGCCTTTTCGGCAGTCTCCAAGGTGGGTTCGATGGCGTGATAGAGCGCCAGCAGACAGACGCTCAGGGCCAGATCCAGCAGGCCCATCACCAGTCGTCCTCCCCACATCGCCGGATGGGTCAGGCGCTGCCATGGTGTCGGTTCCTGGATCAGGAAGCCTATGCCCGACACCACGCACACCATCACGCACAGGTAGGCCCCCAGGATCAGCAGGATCGTGCGCAGCACCAGGGGCCAGCTCTTGGCCATGAGTGCCAGGCTGGCGCGGGCCGCGGCCACCAGGGCCTCGCCTCGCAGCAGGACCCGTAGCGGCGTCCAGCCGAAGAGCGCGAGAACGAGGATGCCTGGGAAGAAACACATGGTCGCGCCGAGACCCGCCGCGAGATAGAGGAGCATGCGCGCGCCGAAGGTCTTCAGCCAGCGGGCTTCGAAGTGATCCTTCCAGTGGACGAGCGCATTCTTGGGATGATCCAGGTGCTCCGCATCCAGGTAGGCCAGGAACCGCGGCACCACATAGAGCAGGAGCGGAACCATGGCGGCGAACCCCAGCGCGGCCTGGGTGGTCAGATCATCCGGAAGCCTCAGCCGGGTTTGCAGAAGGGTGGCCAGGGCCGAGAGCAGGGCCCCCAGCGCCACGATGCCGAGGGTCAGAAAGGGATGGCGCCGGAGGTGGCCCAGGCCGGTTGCGAGGATTTCGATGGGACCAGGTGTTGGAGCGGACATGCTTGAAGCATAGACCACGTCTGAGGGAATTCTGCGGGCCGCGCTATGATGGCCGGGATGAATCTCCAGGCCCCTTGTCTACTGGTTGCGAACCCACTCCTGCTGGATCCCAACTTCCTGCACACCGTCGTGCTCCTGATCGAGCACGATGACCAGGGAGCGATGGGAGTCGTGCTCAACCGCCCGCTGCCGCTCAATCTGGCTCAGATCTGTTCCGAGAGCCACCTCACTTTCGCAGGGGACGACAACGCCACCGCCTTCCGTGGCGGCCCCGTGGAGCCCCAGCGGGGCATTATTCTTGTTCGAGGTGGACTGCCTGCGGAAGAAGACACGGTGCTGGACTTCACCGATTTCGTGAGCTTTCGCAAGGATCTGCTGGAGTCCCTGCTGCTGGACCCCGAGGCTACCTTCCGCCTCTTCCTGGGCTATGCAGGCTGGGGCCCAGGCCAGCTTGAGGCCGAGGTCGCCCAGAATGCCTGGAAAATCCTGCCTCTGATGCCCGAGTGGTTGATGAGTGAAGACCCGCGACACCTCTGGCAGCGAGCCTTGGAGAATCCGTAAGGCGTTCAACGGTCCAGCAAAAGCTCGTCGTCGTCTTCGACCAGCTGGATGGGGCCGTCCGACTCCAGCAGCACCGCGTCCTCGTAGATATTGTGGAGCTTGGTTTCGTACTTGTGGGCATCCTCCAGGCGGGGATCCTCGCCGAGGATGACCTCCAGGCGTGTCAGGTCTTTGATCTGGCCGGGGTCGACCCCCAGGATGCCCGCCAGCAGTTTGGGCGGACTGGGCACTTCCCCGGGCTGGATGGGCATGGTGAAGGTAAGGAGGTTCTCCCGCCAGGCCATGTCAAGGATCGAGGACCGCACCTCGATGCGCTTCACGCCCTTTCGACCCTCCACCTTTCCCGTCTTCTCGATCTCGAAACTGCTGGCACTCAGGAAGGCATCCAGGCGCGTTTGTGCGAGGTCCAGGAGGGCATCGGGGCAGGTCCATTGCCAGCGGGCCTGCCGGGCCAGTTCGAGCAGCGAGGAACCATGGTTGGGCACGAGGCACCCCTCCAGAATCCGCAAGCCTGCAGGGCAGTGGGAGGCGAGACGGGCCGGCCATTCGCGGGCCGGGACGGGGCTCGGTTCCCGCAGGCCACAGTCCACCCATTCCTGGGCCCCCTGGGCACCCAGGGGCAGCGGCGGCCCCAGGCTGACCACGGGACGAGGAACCTTTTCAAGACCCATGGCCAGAGGCAGTCCAGCCTCGGTAAAGGTCTGGACGAGGGCATGCAGCAGGGCTGAGGGATTGAGTTCACTGGCGGGGGGCTGCACTTCAAAGCAGAAGCGAAGGGTGCGACGGCCCGGATCCATCTGCCAGCGCTGCATCCGCAGGGCGCGGGTCTTTTCCACCGCGGCTTCGAGGCCCGGCCGGAGCCTGTTCCATCCATCCCGCTGGGAAGCGGACCGAGGGCGCCGCTGCCGGAGGGTGCCTAGGGCCTTTTCGCTGAGTCCTTCGGCCTCAAGCCGGGCCAGGATTCGCTGGATCGCATGGACCTCTGGAGCCTCGTCGTCGAGCAAGTCCAAGAATGTCTTGAAGGTGAGGTTTCCCGAGTCGGGGTGGGAGGGGACGGCATGCATACATCCAGCATACGTGGGGCTGGGCGGGTTTTCCGCAGAGGCTGAGGACATCGACCTGCGGATTTCGAAGGTCGCCTTGAGAATCGGGGTTTCATCCGGTTGCTGAAAAATTTGTGCAACCCAAGGGGCCCGCAAGATGGTAGTTGGAACCTGAAACAACCTGGGAGTCTGGTTCCGCTGCGATCTCAGCCCTTGCCATCCCGCTTGTTTTCGATGATGCGCTTGGCCTCTCTGCGCAGAAGCTCGGCAACATTTCGATCCTTCACCATCAGCTTCATGTCGAAATCGTTGATGCGCTTGAGCAGGTTCAGGGAGATGGCGATGGGCGTACGGGGATTCTGAACCAGGTTACGTACGATGGGGTATTTCTTCATCCACTCCCGGTTCTGGGAGATGATCCGCAGAATCTCGTCGTGGACTGCGCGCATCTGGGCGATGTAGCCCACCTCGCCTTCGGTGATGCGGCCATTCCGGATCACGGCCACCTGGATCAGCCGATTGGATTCGCGAATGAGCAGGGTACGCTCCTCTTTGCCGCCCTTCTGGGCGAGCATGATCTTCTGGTTGGTGCGGAGCTTCATCACCCGCTGGGTAAGCGAAAGCGAGATCTCATGGCCTTCGTCGTCGATGATGGGATTCAGCAGGCGCTCGTTGCGGGCGATCTCGGATTCGGGTTCATCATCGGGAGACTGAGCTGGAACGGGCAGTTCAGCCCAGGCCTTGTCCAGTTTTCCGGCTTCCACGTCATCGATGATTTCAATGCGGTCCTTCGCGATCTCATCGGAGATCTGCCGCAACACATCGCGGCGGAATTCCTGGATCTTGCGCTTGATGTTGTAGACCGCTTCGGGATGCTGCTCGATGAGATCGAGGATGACTGGGCGCTCGATCCAGAAGACCTGGTTGTTGAGGGGAATCTCCAGCACCGAACCGGGGAGAAAGGGAATCGCCCGCTCCATCCAGTCCGAGTGGAGGCTCTCGTGCAGGAGCGCCGCTTCCAGCAGGCCGGGATCCTTGCGGTAGATGAGAATCAGGCCGAGGGGATCGGGTGGATCCACCGGACCGATAATGGCGTTGGAGAGCAGGCTGTCAGGCATGCCGACCAGCGTTTCCCTGGCCTTATCGGCATAGGGTGTTTCCTGGAATACCGCATGGCTCAGCGCCTGCAGGAGATCCATGAGTGGGATGGGCAGCCCACCGCCCACCAGGGTCTGGGCCATGGGTTCGGGCAGCTTGTTCGCGAGGAATTGTTGAACTAATGGATGCATGTCAGGCCTCGTCGGGGGACTCCGGATCGGTCTCGGGTACGTGCAGGGGAAGCTGAGGCGCAGTGTCCACGGGGCGGATCCAGCGCCCTTGTTCATCGAACCGCGCGGACCAGGATTCGCCAACGGAACCGCCATGAATGACGCGGCGCCCCGCCACCTCGACTGAAACAACCCCGGCATTGTCCAGAGTGAGCGTGAAAGGGCCCTTAACGCGCAAAGTCCAGGGCTCGGAAACTCTTAGGGTGTGAGACAGATCGACGCCATCGCCCTGGATATGCCCGTTGCAGCTATCCATGGCGCGCAGGCTGATGAAGATTCCTTCGGCGTTTACGGGGGCCTCGGGCAGGGATTCGCCAAGCACGGGATAGGCCGTGGGCGGTGCCTTCGGCACCCAGGTTGTGGCCGGAGAAAAGGTTGTGCGGGTCTCCCGCCGACTGGTGCTGCCCTTGATGTCGCGACCCGGGATCACGAGCCAGAGAAGCAGGGCCATGCTGCCTACAGTGAGGGTGCCCATGAGCATCTGTTCGATGCGCTCACGCCGTGGTTCTGGCGCTTCCATGGTCGGGCTTCCGGGCACCAAGGCCCAGGCTTCGGCATAAGGGGCGAGATCCACGCCGAGGTGTGACGCAATCCTGCGGGCGAGAGGGCGCTCGCGGCCTGGCGGCACACTCCGCCAGTCTTCCGTCTCGATGGCCGCGAGCAGATGGACCGGCATCCGCAGTTCCCGGGCGAGGGCCTGCTGGTTCAAGCCCTTGGCCACGCGGGCCGACCGGAGAACCTCTCCGATGCCCGAGTTCTCTTCTTCCAGCGCGCTCATGTCCAGGTATTCCGGCTGCCCATGGCAACAAGTCTACTGTCATAAACGGGGGAACCGCCTTCCTCTGCAGTCGCGATGTCCCCTTGGACCCTCAAGCTGTGTCCAGGTTCAGCCCGGACACTGTGTCTGTCATGGTTTCCAGCCCACAGCCACTTCACGCAGGGTCTGGGACAACTGCTCCCGCCGCTCATCGCGGTTGAGGCGGCGTTCATCCATCGAACCGCGGTGCGCCATGGCATCGCTCAGGGTGTGTTGGAGATCGTCCGGGGTTAGGAAGGCCCGGTTTGCGAGCCAGGCCTCGGCCTTGGCCAGTCTCAACCAGTGGCCTACGGCGCGGGTGGAGCAGAAGCCACCATCCTTGCGGATTCGCGCCACGATCCGTTCGGCGTAGCCGAGTACCGCATCGGACATCTGGACGGTCTTGACGGAGGCCTGGGCGGCCCGCCAGTCGTGAAGGTCCATGGCGGGTCGCAGATCCTCGAGACGCTCGGCGCCAGCCTGGCCCGTGAGCACCAGGCGCTCTGCGGCGGGGTCTGGGTAGCCCAGGTGCACCACGCAGGCAAACCGATCCAGCTGGCTCTCGGGCAGGGGAAAAGTGCCTGCATGGTCCATGGGGTTCTGGGTGGCAATGACAAAGAACGGCTCGGGCAGACGGTAGGTGTGGCGATCCAAGGTGAGCTGCCCTTCGACCATGACCTCCAGAAGGGCACTCTGGGTCTTGGGGCCGATGCGGTTGAGCTCGTCCAGCAGCAGGACGTTGGCGAACACGGGCCCCGGATGGAAGTGGAAGCCCTGGGAGGCTGCGTCCCAGAGGTTCACGCCGATGAGGTCTGAGGGCAGGAGATCGTTGGTGCCCTGGATACGCTGGTAGCTCCCCCCCATGAGGCGGCTCAGGCCTTTGGCCAGCGTGGTCTTCCCCACGCCGGGCAGATCTTCCAGCAGCAGATGGCCCTCGGCAAGCAGTACGGCCACCGCGCGCTGAACCTGCGGAGTCTTGCCCACGATGACCCGGGAGAGCGCCTCGATCCCGGCACGGGCGCCGCTGCGGAGAACCTCGGGAGAAGCAGGAGGAGCCGATGGCTGATGCATGCTAGGTGTCCTCCAGTGAGATGCGGTGTTCGCGCAGGCGCTGGGCCAGCGTTCGGATCGAGATTCCAAGGGAGGCTGCGGTCTGGCCGAGATCCCGGCCTCCATGTTCCATGGCGCGCCGGAGGAGCTGTTCTTCGGCGGCCTTTTCCACCTGGGCCTGCATGGCCTCCAGGCTGTCGGACGTGGGCCAGGGCAGGCAGAGCGGAGCATCTTGGAGACCAGAAGCGAGATGGGGCAGGGGGCCCAGCACCGCGCCTTCTTGGGATCGGATGGCTTGGGAAACGCACCAAGCCAGCTCACGGGCATTG
>JAYREN010000083.1:0-12454 GCA_041908845.1 Holophaga sp.
GGCCCGGGGCATGGCCTTTGATGCGGCCTGGGCCAAGACCCGGGAGGAAGTCGTCTTCACTACCCATACCCCCATCGTGCAGGGCAACGAATCCCACCCCATCGAGCGGTTCATGTACCTGGGGGCCAACCTGGGACTCACACGCACGCAACTCAAGCAGCTCGGGGGCAGCCCCTTCAACATGACCGTGGGCGCCCTGCGGCTCTCCCGCATCTCCAATGCTGTGGCGGATCTGCATCGGGTCACGGCCAACAAGATGTGGTCGAAGGTCAAGGGCCGCAGCGAGATCATCGGCATCACCAACGCCATCCACCACGGCACCTGGGTGGATCCAAAGATGCTGGAGCTGGCCCAGGCCTGCGAGGAAGGCAAGGCGCGCAAGGAGGCACTCTGGAAACGGCACCTGGAGAACAAGGGCAAGCTCATCGGTTTTGTCGCCGAGCGCACGGGTGTCCAGCTCGATCCCAAGGTGCTGACCATTGGCTTCTCTCGCCGCGCGGCGCCCTACAAACGGTCCAATTTCATCTTCACGGAGCGGGCCTTCATCGAGCCGTTGCTGAAGCAGGGCAAGCTCCAAGTCGTGTTTTCCGGCAAGTCTCATCCCCTGGATGACAACGGCAAGGTGATCGTGGAGGAGATCGTGGCCATGACCCGGAAATACCCCGGTCGCGTGGTTTTCCTTGAAAACTACGACATGGAGATCGGGGCCATGCTGACCCGGGGCTCCGATGTGTGGCTGAACAATCCGCGGCGGCCCAAGGAAGCCTCGGGCACTTCTGGGATGAAGGCCGCCATGAACGGGGTGCTCAATCTCTCCATCCTGGATGGCTGGTGGCCAGAGGCTTGCCAACACAGCGTGAACGGCTGGCAGTTCGGGGATGGTTTCGAGAGCGCCAAGGATGCCGTGCTGGACAAGCATGACTTTCAGGCCTTCAAGAAGGTGCTCACCCAGGAGGTCCTGCCCACCTACTACGAGCAACCGGCCAAGTGGGTCGACATGATGCTCGAGTCCATTCGCAGCACGCGCACCGCCTTCGGCATCAAGCGGATGCTCGACGAGTACTACACCCGCATGTACATCCACCGATAGCACTGCGATTGTCTTCAACGCAAAGGGCCGCCAATGCGGCCCTTTGCGTTGAAGGAGCAGAACCGGCTACAGCGCTAGGACGGGCACGAGGTTCGTCAGGGCTTCTGGGGGGGCAGGGCGAGGATCGTGGACCCGGGCGAGGGGAATGGACACCAGCTCGCCCGCCTGGGCACCCAGGTAGAAGGCGCTCTCGCCCGCCACGAGACGCTTGACGGCCTCGGAGCCCCAGAGACTGGCCCAGATGCGATCAATGGCCGTGGGGCTGCCGCCGCGCTGGATGTGACCGAGCACCACGACCCGCAGATCCAGGTTGTGGTCCTTGCGGAGCCGCTCCCCCACCTCGTACGGATTGCCGAGTTGATCGCCTTCGGCCACCACCACGATGCTGGAGCGCTTGCCCCGCTCCCAACCCGCCTTGAGCTGGGTCACGAGAGCTTCGTAGGAGACTTCGTGGGACTCGGGGTAGAGCACTGCCTCGGCACCGCAGGCGATGGCGGTATGAACGGCAATCATGCCCGAGCTGCGCCCCATGACTTCCACGAGGAAAAGCCGTTCGTGGGAACTGGCGGTGTCGCGGATCTTGTCGATGGCATCGATGGCGGTATTGAGGGCGGTGTCGAAGCCAAGGGTGCGCTCGGTGCCCGGCAGGTCGTTGTCGATGGTGCCGGGAATCCCTGCGCAGGGGATACCGTGCTCTTCGCTCAGAAGATGAGCACCTGTAAAGCTGCCATCGCCTCCGATGACCACCAGGGCATCGATGCCTGCGGCCTTCATGTCTCGAGCGGCCTGGGCGCGAACGGACTTGACCTTGAAGGCCTGGCATCGGGCCGTGTTCAGGATGGTGCCGCCCCGCTGAAGGATATTGGCGCAATTGCGGCTGGTGAGGGGTCGCCAGTCCTGGTCGACCAGTCCTTGGAAGCCCCGGTAGATGCCGTACACATCCACACCCATCGCCAGAGATTGTCGGACCACGGCCCGGATGGCCGCGTTCATACCCGGAGCATCGCCCCCGGAGGTCAGGACTCCAATGCGGTTTGGCTTCATCGTGCCACCTTCAGCAATCCCGTGAGGGACGCATAGCTAGGAATGCTATCAGACCCAGCTGGTGTCGAACCATCCCAACATTTCTGGATCCTATTGCTTGGGCGAGATGGAATGACCGGATTCTCCGAGCCTGTACAAAATGGGATCCATCTTGATGCTGACTACCAGGTACCCCTTGACCTTCCAGACTTTACAGCGCACGAGAATTGAAAACGCCCCGCAGGGGCGGGGCGTTTAGGTTGGCTCCGGAGGAGGGATTTGAACCCCCGACCAATCGGTTAACAGCCGATTGCTCTACCACTGAGCTACTCCGGAAAGTAGGAACGACTATTGTAGCGCGCTAGCGGCACGGATCAAGTCCCAGGTTCGAGAGGCGGACCTCCTAGACCTTCTGGAGTTCCATCAGGATCTGACGGGCGCAGGCCTTGAGGGTCTCAATCACGCCGGTGCCCTGGTTGGCCACGGCTTCGATCATGGGCTCGCCCCGGAAGCGCAGCAGGCGTTCCATCTCATCTACCGGGGCCGCCGTGGGCATGTCGCGCTTGTTGAGCTGCAGCACATAGGGGATGGAGCGAATATCGAACCCGTTCTCCTTGAGGTTGGTGGCCAAGTTGGCGATGGATTCGATATTGGCTTCCATGCGCTGGCGCTGACTGTCGGCCACGAAGATCATGCCGTCGCAGCCCCGGAGGATCAGCTTGCGGCTGGCATCGTAAAAGACCTGGCCCGGCACCGTGTAGAGGTGGAAGCGAACCTTGAAACCCTTGACCGTGCCCATGTCCAGGGGCAGGAAGTCGAAGAACAGGGTGCGGTCCGTCTCGGTGGCGAGACTCACGAGCTTGCCCCGCTTCTCAGGATTGGCCTGCTCGAAAATCCACTGGATGTTGGTGGTCTTTCCGCAGAGGCCGGGACCGTAGTAGACGATCTTGCAGTTGATCTCGCGAGAGGCGTAGTTGATGAAGGTCATGGTGGCTCCCGGTCAATCGCCGAAGAGCTTGTCGATGTCTTCATCGGTGATTTCCGAGAAGGGGCTCTCGAACTTGGACTCCCCGGCTTGGCTCTGGGCCCGTTGTTCGACCTTTTCGAAGATGTCCTGCAGATCGCGGCTGGCCTTCTTTACCCGCAGGCGCACCAGCGCCAGGCTCGAGTTCTGGTCGAAGATCACCACCAGGATGCCCCGCTTGCCGACGATGGAGATGTGCAGGTTGTCCTTCTCGCCCTCGTGGAAGAGCAGTGTGAATTCCTTTTCTCCGATGAGCTTGGCCAGTCCGTCCGTGGCGGCTACGTTGCCCGCCGTCAGGGAGGCGAGACTGGTGGCGTCAATGCTGCGCACATCACCCGAGGCGGCAATCTGCTGGCCGTTCTTGTCCACCAGGAACACGACCTTGCTCGAGGAGTCCACCTGCAGGCGGGAGATGATCTCCTGCAGCAGTTTGTATTCCTCCTCGAACATGACCAGATCGAGTTTGGCCACACGAACCTCCCGGGCATTGCGTACTAAGGAGCATACCGCACTTGCCCGGGCAAGGCTTCCCAGTTGCGCGGCCTAGTACCCACCACCCTGGGCGCTGCCTCCCTTGGCCACGGCCAAGGAACTGGAGAGCCCCAGGCGCGTCGCGCCCGCCAACACCATCCGGAGCGCATCCTCATAGGTGCGCACGCCGCCCGAGGCCTTCACTCCCGCGCGGGCGCCCACGGTCTCGCGCATGAGCCGCACGTCCGCCTCCGTCGCCCCGCCGGTGGAGAATCCGGTGGACGTCTTCACGAAGTCGAGGTTTTCCTCGGCGGCGATGCGCGAGGCCTGGGCCTTCTCCTCGTCCGTGAGCAGGCAGGTCTCCAGGATCACCTTGAGGGTGGCGGTCGGTACGGCCTCGCGCACGGCGCGGTAATCGCGTCGCACCGATTCCCAGTCTCCGCCCTTGGCCAGGCCGACGGCCAGCACCATGTCCACTTCCCGCGCCCCGCAGGCCACGGCCTCCTTGGCCTCCTCGGCCTTGAGGCGGGTGGTGTTGGCCCCCAGGGGGAAGCCGATGACGGTGCAGACCCGCACCGCGCTGCCCTCCAGGCGCCGGGCGCAGCGGGGCACCCAGTAGGGATTCACGCACACCGAGGCGAACTCGTATTCCAGGGCCTCGTCACAGAGCTGGTCGATCTCCGCCGCCAAGGCCGCAGGCTTCAGGAGCGTGTGATCGATGAGCGGGCTCAGATCCACCTTGGCGGGGAGCTGGTCAACCCTGAGCTCGGTGAGTCCAGTCGAGGTGCGAAGCAGGCAGAGCCCTTCCCGACAGCCCAGGAGTTGGGGGCTCTCTCGGGGAGGGCGATTCCCCGAAACGCGGGCGAGAACTTCCGAAGCGAGGGCATGCAGCTGAGCGTTCATGGCTCCATCATCGCGTGCCTTGGGCGCAGCCCGCAAACCCCACCGCCTCCCCGGACTGCGTCCTTGGCCCGGCCCCCCTTCCATGCTAGACTTTCCGTTCCCTGCACGCAGGGCAGCCGTTTCCTGGAGAGTTGTCCGAGTGGCTGAAGGAGCACGATTGGAAATCGTGTAACGGGGGAACCCGTTCAAGAGTTCGAATCTCTTACTCTCCGCCATATGCCCTGGAATCAATAGATTCCGGGGCTTTTCCTTGTTCGCCTATCAATGATCGTTCGGGCTGTCGCCGGGTTAAACCTACCCCATCAAGGTAGGGTAGGTGCAATAGAGGTGCAAGTTCAATGTTCCTCTAAACACGCACCCATATTGGGTTTGAGGCTGATTTTTGGACCTCAAATGGAGCATAACAGGCGGTTCCTTCTCCGAGCGCCAGGACCGCCACCATGCGTTTCATCGAATGTCCACCCGCGCTCACTCTTCAGGCATGGGGGCTACCGTCCAGAGGCCCCATTCGCCCAGATAGGGAATGATCAACGCGTGGATCGAAAAGGTCTTGGATACCCCATCATCATCCACAAAATTGGCTCTGGCCGTGGTCTCCACCCGTCCAGCCGCGTCCCATTCCACAGGTTCAAAAGCGTGAATAGGTTTCCAGTGGGGATCCGGTTCCCGGTTGGAAAGGGCCGCGACCTCGGCCCTTTTCCCTGGCAGGTTCGCCCAGGCGCTGGCGACCATCTCGGGCTTGCCCAAGCGAGCCCCATCGAGCCATCGGCGCAGGATGTTCTGGATCAGGCGATCAAAGCGCTGCTTCTCACCCCAACGCTCCACCAGAACCCTGGCCGCAGCCTGGGCGCCCTTTTCAACGGCGTTTCCACCTGTGCCCGGGTCTGCACCAGAGCCTGCCCCGGCGAGATCTCCGGCGCCACCGCCCGTCTGGTCGCCGCTCGTCTGGTTATCGCCCGTGGCATCGTCGAGCTTCCCGAGATCCTCGTCGAGCTGCTTCTCGCCTTTGTCCCGCTCTTCTCGCATTCGTGTCCACAGCTTCATGTTGCCTTCGGTAGAACCTTTGACCACGGCGGCTTCACCCTTGGCATCGTAGTACACCCAGGTTTCGTAGCGCATGTAGTCGCCACTGGCTGGATCCCTGAAGTAGACGCGGGTGCGCGTCACTCGCGAAAAGCCCTTGGCAGTGGGCTCGCTGACGGTGACATCCTCGGTGACTTCGTAGTAGTTGTCGGTGGCGCGACGAAATTTGAAGCTCTCCGAACCGTCCGAACCCCAGGTGTGGCTGCTGCTCCGCGAGGCTCCGCTCTTTTCACCGTCCTCGAGATTCCGCCGAGATCTCTCGGAGCGCTGATCGACTTCGTAGTCGGCAGGGGTCTTCCCCTTGGCGACCTGGGCCGCCAGGGGAAGGGGAACACAGGCCGATGCAATCAGAAAGGACTGGGAAATCGATCTTCTCATTGAGCGCGTTCTCCCAGCTTCAGCGCAGAGGCGAGTTTATCGAGTTCCGCAGGGGGCATTCCTTCTCCGCCACCCAACGTCAACGTGCAGCTCTTCGCCTTGAGTTCGATCTGCAGTATCGGCATGGAGGCCATGGAATAGCGGCTGGTGCGCAGTCCCGATAGCGTGCCCTCCTTCAGTCCTTGGACGGCGTTGGCCAGGCGCCTCACCTCACCGAAGGAGGCCAGAGTACCGCAGCGCACCATCAGGAGCTTTTCGGGTTTTGCCCCCATAAAGGATGCCGTGTATTCCACCCCATCCTTTTCGCATTCCATGAGCCTGTATCCGGGAACCTTCGCGGACTTCATCCATTCCTGGAAGGACTCGAAGGAGAGGCCGGGAGCCTCCTGCGTCATGGCAGGGAGAGCCACCAAAGCGGGGACGAGGAAGAGGCGCTTCACAGCTTCACCAGTTCCACGCGGCGGTTCTTGGCGCGGCCTTCCTCCGTGCGGTTGTCCGCCACGGGCTTGTCCTGGCCGAAGCCCTTGGACTGAAGGCGGGGAGCTTCCACGCCCTTGGCGAGGAGAGCGGCCTTCACGGCCTGGGCTCGGGCGTCCGACAGCTTGAGGTTGCCCTCGGGCGTTCCCGAATTGTCCGTGTGGCCCTCCACGCTGAGTTTGAGCTTGGGGTTGGCCTTGAGCAGGCTGGCGATCTCATCCACCTGGGCCGCGCTGTCGGCCTTGATGGTGGCCTTGGCGGTGTCGAAGTGGATGTCCAGGGCGATGAAACCGTCCTTGTTCAGGGCGTCCAGCATGGCGCTGGAACTGATCTTCTGCTCCAGCTGGCCCTTCTCGATGATGGTGACGTGATAGCTCTTGCAGCCGCCGTAGGCGTAGACATAGGCCCAGGTTTCGGCGGAGCCCTTCTTGAGGCGCAGGGTGGCGGCTGTTCCGCCGCTCGGCTTCTCCCACATCACCTCGCCGCCCACCTTCTTGATGGCCTGCACGTGGTTGCGCACCACATCGAGCGGGGAGGGCATGTCCGTGCCCGGGGTGAGGTGATAGACGATGAAGGTCTTCTTCCCCTCCACGGCCTGTTTGCCGCCTTTGACGGTGAACTCTTCCCGGTCGAAGTCCGAGGCCTTGTATTGGTTGATGATGAAGCCGGGCATGCGGGTGAAGAGGGCGTGGTCCTGGCTACCGGGCTTGTCGACCTTCACCTTGGGCGGGGCGGCGACGAGGGCTGGGATGGCAAGGAACAGTAATGCTTTGTGCATTAGAGAACTCCTGGAAGGGGCGGGGACAGCCCGCTAGATCTGGGGGGTGGCGGGCGGGGTGCCCCACAAAGGATGATTTCGGCATTCTCCAGGAGTGGGGCTTGGGAGTCAAAGGAAGAGGCCGCATCAGGCCTGCAGGATCAGGTAGGCCAGATAGCCTCCATAGGTGCTCAGCAGCAGGGCGCCCTCCCACCGCTGGACGGTGCGCTCCGAGCGTAGGAAGAAGAGTCCCAGCAGGGTGATCAGGGCCAGGGCCAGGAGATCTGGATTGGCCAGGGTGGGCAGGCTGCGGAGCGCGCCCGGCAGGCCTGCGGAACCCAGGCACAAGAACGCATTGAAGATGTTCGAGCCCACGACGTTGCCGACGGCGATATCGGTGTGCCCCCGCCAGGCCGCCACCAGGGAGGTGGCGAGTTCCGGCACGGAAGTGCCCACCGCCACGATGGTGAGGCCGATCAGGCGCTCGCTCATGCCCAGGGCCTTGGCCAGGGTGGAGGCCCCCTGCACCAGGCAATGGCCTCCGACCACCAACAGGATCAGGCCCACGACGATCAGGAACGCGAGGCGCGGGTAGGAGGCTCTGGAAGGGGCTTCCGTTGCTTCTACGGCGCCCTCTGCCTCGTCGAAACGGGGCTCAGGAATCCTCCCGCTGCGGGCGCGGAACACCATCCAAGTGGTGTAGGCCACCGCCATGACCAGCAGCAGGACAGCTTCCCAGGTGGCGATATGGCCATTGGCAAGCATCAGCATGACAGCCAGGGTGGCCACCAGCATCACCGGCGCATCGCCCCGGGCCAGGGTGCGGGGGACCGGAGCGGGGCGAAGCAGGGCCGCAAAGCCTAGAATCAGCCCCAGGTTGGCGATGTTGCTGCCGATCACATTACCGATGGCCAGCTCGCCGTGACCGGTCCACCCGGCCTGGAGCCCCACGACGACCTCCGGGGCCGAGGTGCCATAGGCCACCACCGTGAGCCCCACGATGAGCGGCGAAATGCCCATGCGTCGGGCCAGGCCCGCTCCTCCACGCACCAGCCACTCTGCGCCGAGGTAGAGCAACCCGATGCCCCCCAGAATCAGAATGGTCGTTCCCAGAATGCCGGTCATGGTTTCTCGCTCCGGTATTTCTTCGGGCCAATTTCATGTTGAAGGGAGGATGAGGCATCCGCAGGGGTGCCTCATCCTCCCTTCAACGGGACAAATTTACGCCCACCCGCCTCAGCTCTCGGGGTTGGGCATGGGCCGCATGGGCAGCGGGGTCTTGGCTGCGGGCTGGGCGGGAACGGCAGCGGGGGCCGCCGGGGTGGTCTGGTTCTTGAAGATCTCGGCGACTGCACCCAGGGAAGCCAGGGCACCACCCACTTCGGTGGGCAGGAAGATCTTCGTGGCCTTGCCGTCGGCCACCTTCTCCAGGGCCTCCAGGCTGCGGATGGCGATGAGGCCCGCATCGGGGTTGCCCGCGTGGATGGCGTTGAACACCGTCTCGATGCGGAACTTTTCGGCGTCCGCCAGGGTGCGCACAGCCTGAGCTTGGCCTTCGGCGCGGATCACCGCGCCCTGCCGGTCGCCTTCCGCCCGCAGGATCTGGCTCTCGCGCTCGCCCTCGGCCTTGAGGATGGCGCTCTGCTTGAAGCCTTCGGATTCAAGGATCGCGGCGCGCTTTTCGCGCTCGGCCTTCATCTGCTTGGACATGGCGTTGGTGATGTCCGTGGGCGGCTCGATCTTCTGGATCTCCACGCGCACGACCTTCACGCCCCACTCGTCCGTGGCCTCGTCCAGCACCTGACGCAGTTGGCTGTTGATCTTTTCGCGGCTGGTGAGGGTCTGGTCCAGCTCCATCTCACCCACGATGTTGCGCAGGTTGGTCTGGGCCAGTTTCACGGCGGCGTACTGGAAATTGGCGATGTTGTAGATCACTCGCACCGGGTCGGTCACGCGGAAGTAGATGACGGCGTCCACGGTGACGGCGGCGTTGTCCTTGGTGATCACTTCTTGGGGCGGCACGTCGATCACCTGCTCACGGGTATCGACCTTCACGAGGGTCTGGAAGAAGGGCAGGACGAAGACCAGACCCGGGTCCCGGGGCGGCGCCGAATACTTGCCCAGGGTCTCCACCACGGCCTTCTCGAAGGGGCGAATGATGTGCAGGGCCTTGGCCGCCAGGATCAGCAGGAAGAACCCTGCGATGAAGAGGAAGAAGAGTTCAGGCATGGTGCGTCTCCTAGATGGAAGTGGAATCGGAGGGAAGGCTCACGCGCAGACGGGTGCCCACGACTTCGAGGATCTGCACCCAGGTGTCCGCTGAGATGGGAGCGTCGGAGGTGGCCCGCCAGAGCGCGCCGTTCTCCAGGCGCACCTGACCCTGGCCCGTGGTGGGCTCAATGGCTTCCACCACCCGCGCCCGGCGCCCCACCATGGCATCGAGGCCCACGGGGCTGGGGGGGATGCGCTTGAGCCAACGGCGGGCCAGAGGGGCCACCGCCAGCACCAGGATGGTGGAACTGCCGAAGAAGACCGTCCAGGCCCAGATGGGACCCATGCCCATCCAGGTGACGAGACCCGCCAGCAGGGCACCGACGGCCATGCAGGCAAAGAAGAAGAGCCCCGGCGTGATCATCTCGATCAGGAACAGCACCAGGGCCGATAGAACCCACCAGACTGCGGTCACGGTTGCCTCCAGGTTGCTCAGCGAGTGCGCTGGAGTGATGCTAACCCTTTTCCTGGGTCACTGGGGCTCCGCGCCGCCGAGCCAGCACCCCGTTGAGCCCAACGGGGCCAGCCAGGGTGGTGAGTAGGATGGCCCCCACGATGGCGGCTTCCCATTCCGGCGTCAGCAGGGGCTTGCCCCCAAGCGAGAGTTGGGAACCCACCGCCACGAAGACCAGACCGACCTCGCCCCGTGGCACCATGCCCCAGCCGATGACAGAGGTGCTGAGTCCCCGCCCGCCACCATACCCAGCGAAATATTTACCGAGGATGCCGAGTCCCGCGAGGACGGCGGCGAGGAGGAGGCTCTGGGGCGCCAGGAGCGCCCCCACGTCCACCCGGGCGCCGATCACCACGAAGAACAGGGGCGCCAGCACCGAGACCAGCGGGTGAAGCAGTTCCTCGAGGCTGTGCTTTTCCCGTTCTTCCAGGAGTTCGACCGTGGCGGGCTCCAGGATCAGGCCCGCGGCGTAGGCTCCGATGATGGGCGCCAGGCCCACCTGTCCGCCGGTCCAGGCCAGGAAGAAGGCCAGGGCCAGCCCTAGGGGCAGCAGCACCTGCTCGCTCCGCAGGCGGCTGGCGAGATGGAAGAGGTGGGGCGTTCCCTTCCGTCCCAGGGTCAGGGCCAAGGCCAGGAAGGCGAGCGCGAGCCCCATGGATTTGGCCAGGGACATCCAGGGCAGGCCCGAGCCGGTGCCAGAGGCGGCCACCAGGGCGCTCACGGCCACGAGCACCAACAGTCCCAGCACATCATCGATGACCGCGGCCCCGACGATGACCCGGCCCTCGGGGGAGGTCGCCATCCCCTTTTCCCGAAGCACCTGAACGCTGATGCCGATGCTGGTGGCGCACAGGCAGGCGGCCATGAAGAGCCCGACCACGCCCGGCGTGCCAGCGGGCAGCAGGAACCAGGCCCCCGTCAGGCCCAGGGCCACCGGTAGGACGATGCCAAGGATCGCCACCCGCACCGAGGCGAGGCCCACCCGCAGCATCTGGGGCACTGTGGATTCCAGTCCCACTGCGAACATCAACAGCAGCACGCCGACATTTGCCAGCACCCCGGCCTCGGCGGAGCCCCCTGCATCGGGGAAAGTCGGCCAATACTTGTGCAGGGCCGAAAAGACCAGGCCCGCAGAGAGTTCACCCACAACCGAGGGCAGCTTCAGGCGCAGGGCCAGCTCACCCCCCAGCTTCGCACCCACCCACAGGAGGGCCAGCAAGAGCAGGGTGGGGGTGAAGGGATCGGCGACGAGGAAGGCAAAGGGCATGGGGGTCTGCATAGGGCCTCAGATTCCATAATGTGAGGGGATGTTTCAGGGCTAAGCGAATTGCAGATGCCCACGGGGGACCTGGTGGGCTCAGCCTTTCCATGCGATGAGCATTTCCAGGATTCCATCGGGGCCGGGCCTGGGGGTTCGGGCAACGGGGCCGCAGGGGAGCGGAATATCTCGCAGATCCAGGGCGCTGCCGCACATCAGGAGGGCCAAGTCGGCGGTGCGGAACAGGCCCAGATCGTTTTCGGAATCGCCGCAGGCGATCAGCGGCCTCGGGACAATCCCGCAGTGCTCCATGAACGCGATGGCGCCGCCCTTGCCCACGCCACTGGGCAGCACGTCGATAAAGCGACCGCCCGACACAAGAATCTCGGCGGAAAGCCCCAGGGTGGCCAGGGTGAGCTGGAGTTCAGCGGCAGCGCCTTCGAGGTTTCTCGGGTCCATGACCTCGAGGGCCAGGCGATGTTGGGGCCTCACCCCCTCCTGAAATCCCACCCCCTCAGGAAGTCCCGCCTGCTGGACTCGGGTCTTTGTCTCGGGGTTCCAACGGGCTGCGATCCACGCGGTGAAGTCCACATCTTCCACCCAGCTCTCATCCGGTCCGGCGTGATGCAGGGCGGCGCCCACATCGGTGACAAGGTGATGCGGCCTGAGTCTTGTCCTTGCGCGAAGCACCTCCAGCGCGGACTCCAGGGTGCGCCCCGTTGCAAAGGTCAGGATCACCCCAGGACATTGATCCAGATAGGTTTCCAGCCGATGGAGGGCCGTCTCGTCGCCCGTTTCGGGAAGCCACGTGCCATCCAGGTCCGAGACCAGATGGACCCTGCGCCCCTCCCGCAGGGAGCCCGTATTGTTCGAGATGGTTTCGAGGCCAGGCGACGGATGCTTCAGGCCAGTCTCGAAGCCTGTCTCAGGAAGGGTGATCTGAGAATGGGCTTCCACGGCTTCCTCCATGCGACATCTCGCAAAGAGAAAGGCGGCCCGACCTTTCAGATACCTGCAGCGGGGAAACGCTGCACCGCTTGAATTGGAGTCCTGCCTGTCACCAGAGAACGAAGCACAATCCTGTGCAAAACCAGACTACACCCTGGAGTGCCGCGATGAGAGAAAAGAGGTTCAACGTTGATTCGATCCTGCCCATCGACCCACGAAAATCCATTTGAAACCCCTGGACGCGAAGAAGAAGGGCCGGGCCACGCGGTGCAGGCGCGGATCTATGGCTGACATTTGGGGGGTGAGGCGCCGGCGGG
>JAYREN010000084.1:0-12304 GCA_041908845.1 Holophaga sp.
GACCATCGTCGAAGGTGAGGCGTTCGCTGCGAAGCACTTTGTCGCAGATGGGCAGCAGGCGAGGGTCGGTGAGGTAGCGCTGCAGGGGCAGATTCAGGCCGGGCATGGAGTTCTCCTCGGCCAGTGTACCCTGCCGTCCGCTCGGCGCCTTTTGCCCTCCTTCGCGGGCCAACACACATTTTTGTGACAGCGTTAAACCCTTGGTGGTGACCAGGGCTCTATTCCACGTCCACGAGACATTCGACCTCTTTCCGGGGTCGGAATGGGGCCACAGGAGACACCCATGAGCCGCAGGTCTGCTTCCCTTTCTTCTCTTGCCCTGGGGATCGCCGGCATCGGCTCCCTGGCGCTGATCCTGGCCTGCGGAGGCGGTGGCACGGAGGCCTCCCTCACCCAGACTCCCGCTCCCCCCGCGCCAGTCTCCTTCCTGGTAACGGATGCGCCCACGGATGACTGGTCCAATATCGGGGTCATCATCCGCAAGGCCACCCTCATTCCCGTGGGGGCCACCCTGGCTCAGGGGGTGACGGTCTACGATGGCAGCGGAGACACCACCACGCTGAATCTAGTGGATCTGGATGAACTCTCCGAACTGCTGGGTACCGCCCAGATCCCGGCGGGGAGCTACGATCGCCTTGTCCTCCAGGTGGATGGGAATCCCTCCAACATCGAACTCATTCCGGCGGATGGCAGTGCCCAGATTCCCGCAGGCCAAATCATCGTGCGGGGCGCCGACCCGGTCACCAAGCTGGTCACCCTTCCTGTGGCCCTTTCCGCGCCGCTGGTGGTGGTCGCCGATCAGCCCAACGCGGTACAGGTGGATTTCGATCTGGGGCATCCCCTCTTCGTGGTTGCCCACAACCTGGGCGGCACCACCATCTACACCCTGAATCTCCAGGTGCGTCACAAGCCTCAAGTGGCGCTGAACCGAATCTACCTGCGCCATTTACGTGGCCAGGTGAATTCGGTGGCCACGGATTCGAAGTCTTTTGTCCTACGAACGAATCGCGGCAAGGACAAGACGCTTTGGGTGGATGCCGCCAACCAGTCTCTGTTCTATGACCTGGATGTGGCCCCCGTGACGCCTGTGGCTTCCCATACCGTCCCCGCCACCTTGACGGCCACCAAGTATGTGCGGGCCACGGCCCGATTCCAGAGCGATGGAAGCCTCACGGCCGTGCGGGTCTGGTACACCAGTGATGCCACCAAGCTGCCGCGCTGGAGTCCCGAAGGCCACGTGGTGCGCGTCGACCCGGTGCTGAACCAGATCCGGGTGCTGCGCGAGAACGGCATCCCGGCCACGGTCCAGATCGTCCCTGGCACCCAGTTCTTCTTCCAGGGCGGCACCACGCCCATCGGCACGGGGACTTCCTTCCTGGCCCACATGGCCCGGGGCTTCAAGGTGGATGTGACGGTGGTGGATCCCCTGGCCACGCCCATGCATGCGGCCTCGGTGGACATCCACCGCGGGAGCTTCGAGGGCGATATCACGGCCGCGAACGCAAGCACCTTCACCTACACCAAGGCCTTCGGGACCGACAGCACGGTGGATACCCATACCGTGGGCTACGATGCGGCCTTCTCCTGGTGGAACTTCACCTTCCCGACCCTGGCTTCCACCGACCAGGCGGCCTTCATCGCCAAGGCCACCCCTGCCACGGGCCCCCGCGCCCGGGCCATGAGCACCCTCAATTGGGTGAACAGCAATTGGGCCGCCAAGGTCGCGGTCTTCCTGCCTAGCCAGCTCTCCACGGGCATGCAGACCCTCGATGGCGCCTATAGCAGCGGCACGATGTCCGTCAGCTACACGCCCGAGGGCGCCTCCGGTCCGGTCTCCCTCACGGTGAAGCTGAACACCACACCGGGCTCCATGCCGCTGGTGACCGAGTTCTCCAAGACTGGAATGATCGTGAGCGTGACCCCCCTGACCACGGAAAGCCAGTGGGCCGCCAAGCTGGTGAACGGCGCCAGGGTGAGGGTCTACGGCATTCCCGATGGCACGGGCAGGCTCGACGCCTATTGCATCAACCTATTCGATTGACCATCCTTCATTACTCGAGAGGAGCCGCAGTTATCTGCGGCTCCTTTTATGCCATCGTCTTGCGGAAACGCCCGGCGGCCAGGGCGAGCATGCCCGCGCCCAGCAGGGCGAGCGCCGCCATCTGGGGCCAGAGCACCTGGAGACCGAGTCCCTTCAGGTAGACGCCCCGGATGATCACCAGGTAGTACCGCAGGGGATTCAGGTAGGTGAGCACCTTGACGACTTCCGGCATGTTGGCGATGGGATAGGTGAAGCCCGAGAGCATGAAGGCCGGAAGCATGAAGAAGAAGGCCGTCATCATGGCCTGCTGCTGGGTGGAACTCACCGTGGAGATGAAGAGACCCACCCCCAGCGTACTGAGCAGGTACAGCCCCGTACCCAGGAGGAGCACCGGCGGATTGCCGAGCATGGGCACCCGGAACCAGAACACGGCGATGAGGCTGATGAGGATCACGTCCACAAAGCCAATGAGCGCAAAGGGGATGGTCTTGCCCAGGATGAACTCCAGGCGACCGATGGGGGTCACCATGATCTGCTCCATGGTGCCGATCTCCCGCTCCCGCACGATGGCCATGCTGGAGAGGATGATGGAGACCACGGCCACCAGCATGGCCAGCACCCCGGGCACGAAGAAGTTGCGGCTGTCGAGGTTGGGGTTGAACCAGGCCCGGGAGACCAGGGTGACGGGATCCTCGGTGAGGCGCGCCCCCATGGAGCGACCGAGGCGCTCCGCCATCTGGGTGCGGTTGAAGTCCGCCGCGATGCGGGAGGCATAGCCCATCACCACGCTGGCGGTGTTGGAGTCGGAACCGTCCAGCAGGAGCTGGGCCTGGGCGGTGCGCCCGCCCGCGAGATCCTCGCCGAAGCCCCGGTTCAGGTGCAGCAGGGCCTTGATCTCACCCGAGTCCATGGCCCGCTGCACGTCCGCCTCGCTCTGGATTCGGCGGGTGATGTCGAAGCAGCCGGAGCCCGAGAAGCGGGCCACCAGGTCGCGACTGGCGGGCGTATTGTCCAGGTCGTACACCGCCGTGGCGATGTGGCGCACATCGGTGCTCACTGCGTAGCCGATGATCAGCACCTGCACCACGGGGACGATGAAGATGACCGCCCGCATCCGGGGGTTCCGGAGCACCTGGATGAACTCCTTCACGAGCATGTGGTAGAGGCGCTCGAACATGGGCTACTCCAGACGCTTCTTGAAGCTGTGGATGGCGAGCAGGAGCATGAGGGCGCCGAAGGCCACCATCAACAGACATTCCAGCCAGAGCTCCTGAATACCGGCCCCCTTGAGGTAGAGCCCCCGCAGGAAAGTCACGAAGTAGCGGGCGGGCACGAAATAGGTGACCACCTGCATGGCCCTTGGCATGTTCCCGATATCGAACATGAAGCCCGAGAGCAGGAAGGCTGGCAGGAAGGTGGCCACGAAGGCCGCCTGGCTGGCCAGGAGCTGGTTCTTGGCGCGGGTGCTGATGAAGATCCCCAGGGCGAGGGCGCCCACCAGGTAGATGGCGGAGATGACGAAGAGCAGCAGAATGCTGCCCCGCATGGGCACGTCGAACAGATAGCGCCCAGCCAGGACCGACAGGAGCATGTCCACCATACCGATCACGAAGTAGGGCGCGAGCTTGCCGAGAATCAGCTCAGGCCCCCGAACAGGTGTGGAGATGAGCTGCTCCATGGTGCCCGTTTCCCATTCCCGAGCCACCGTGAGCGAGGTGAGCAGTGCAGAAATCAGCATCATGATCACGGCGATGAGGCCGGGCACGATGAAGATTCGGGATTCCATATCCGTGTTGAACCACACCCGCGGGCGCAGTTCCAGAGGCGTGGCAGGCACGCGGCCGGTCATGCGCTTGACCTTCTTGACCAGGATCTCCTGGGAGTAACCGCGCACGGTGGATTCGGCGTAGGCCAGGGCCAGAGTGGCGGAGTTGGCATCGACGCCGTCCACCAAGACCTGCACTTGAGTGTTGCGCTCCGAGGCCACCCGCCCGCCAAAGTCCTGGGGAATCACCAGGGCCATCATGGCCTGGCCGCGATCCACGGCCCTTTCGATATCGGCGTAGTTGCGGGCCGGCTGCACCAGCGAAAAATAACGCGAGCCCTCGAATCGCTCGACCAGTTCCCGGCTCTGGGGCGTGCGGCTCTGGTCCCAGACCATCACCGGCACACGATCCAGATCCAGGGTCAGGGCGTAGCCGAAGATCATGAGCATGACCATGGGCAGCACGATGGCGATGCCCAGGGCCCTGGGATCCCGCATTACATGAAGGAATTCCTTGTGGGCCACGGCGAGGAGGCGGCGCACATTGATGAGGTTCACTCGGCCCATCCTGGGCCTCTCCCCTGCGGGGTCATGCTGGCGCACGGTGGCGCTCCGCTCCTGCTCCGCGCTCATGCGCTGAACTCCTTCTGCGCGCCTTCGGCCCGATCCCGCGCCTCGATGAGGGAAACGAAGACATCCTCCAGGGAGGGCGTGATGAGCTCCAGCGCCTTCACGGCATAGCTAGCCTCTTCGAGGGTTTGGCGAATGCGAGGCGCCACACCCCCGGAATCCGTGGTCATCAAATGGATATCCCGGCCGAAGAGGGCCGCATCCCGCACACCTTCCAGCCGCGAGACCAGGGCCAGCGCCTCCTGGGGGTGTTCACAGGCCAGGAGCATTACCTGGTCCGTCATCAGGCGGCCCTTGAGCTCGCCCGGGGTGCCCAGGGCCACCAGCTCTCCGCGGTAGATGAGGGCCAGGCGGTCGCAATACTCGGCCTCTTCCATGTAGTGGGTGGTGACGAAGATGGTGATGCCTTGGCCCGCCAGTTCGTAGATGACCTCCCAGAAAGTGCGTCGACTCAAGGGATCCACGCCGGAGGTGGGCTCATCCAGGAAGAGCACCGGCGGTTCATGGAGCAGGGCGCACCCCAGGGAGAGGCGTTGCTTCCAACCGCCCGACAGCCGCTGGGTGATCTCATGGCGATGGCCCGCCAGGCCCGCCATCTCCAGCACCCAGGCCTTGCGCTCGGCTTTCTTCTCCCTGGGGATGCGGTAGATGCCGCTGTAGAAGTCGATGTTCTCTTCCACCGTGAGGTCTTCGTAGAGGGAGAACTTCTGGCTCATGTAGCCGATGCTGTGCTTGATCGCTTCCCGCTGGGTGAGGATGTCGAAGCCCGCCACGGTGCCGCTGCCGCCGCTGGCCTCCAGCAGGCCGCAGAGCATGCGGATGGTGGTGGATTTCCCGGCGCCGTTGGGTCCCAGGAAACCGAAGATCTCGCCTTTGGAAACATCCAGGCTGATGCGATTGACCGCGATGAAGTCTCCGAAGCGGCGCTCGAGGTCGCGCAGGGTGACGGCGAAGGGGGCGTTTTCCTTCATGACTGGCCTCCCACCACGGACGTGAAGACATCCTCCAGGGAGGGCTCGATCACCCGCAGGTCGAGGTTGCCGTGGAGGACCTTCTCGATGGCCAGGCGCCCCTGGTCGGCCTCCTCGACTCCGATGTGGAGGCGATCCCCGAAGAGCGCCACCTGCACCATGCCCGCGGCCTTCAGAATCTTGGCGGTCTCCCGTGGGTGCGGACAGCGCAGTTCCAGCAGGGTTCCGTGCAGCAGCGCCTTGACCCCGTCCACCGTATCGCAGGCCAGGAGGCGCCCTTCGTGCATGAGGCCGATGCGGTTGCAGCGCTCGGCTTCATCCAGGTAGGCCGTGGAGACGAAAATCGTCACGCGCTCCTTCAGCAGTTGGTAGAGGATGCGCCAGAAATCGCGCCGGGAGACCGGGTCCACGCCGTTGGTGGGCTCGTCCAGGAAGAGCACCCGGGGAGTGTGGATGAGGGCGCAGGCCAGGCCCAGCTTCTGTTTCATCCCCCCGGACAGATTCCCGGCCCGGCGCCGCTTGAAGGGCGTGAGGTTGCTGAAGGCCAGCAGTTCCTCGAGCCGGGGACCGCGCCCCTCCTTGGGTACGCCGTAGAGCTCTGCATAGAACTCGATGTTTTCCAGCACCGTGAGATCGGGGTAGAGCCCGAAGCGCTGACTCATGTAGCCGATGCGATCCTTGAGGGCCTCGGCTTCGCGTACCACATGCAGCCCGTCCACCCAGGCCTCGCCGGAAGAGGGCGCCAGAATGGCCGTGAGGAGGCGCATGGTGGTGGTCTTGCCCGCGCCATCCGGGCCCACCAGCCCGAAGATCTCGCCTTCCTCCACAGATAGGGAAAGGTGATCCACGGCGGCCCGATCGCCGAAGTTGCGGCTGAGTCCTTCGGTGCGGATGGCGGGCATTAGCGGCTTTCCAGTTCGATTTCTCCGTCCACGGGCATGCCGGGCTTGAGTTCCATGGTCGGGTTGGGAAGATCGATCTTGATGCGGTAGACCAGCTTCACGCGCTCCTTGCGGGTCTGCACGCTCTTGGGGGTGAATTCGGCCTCCGAGGCCACGAAGGCCACGCGCCCCTCGAACCTCTTGCCGGGAAAGCTGTCGGAGGTGATCCAGGCCCGTTGGCCCACCTTGACCCGACCCAGCTCGGATTCCTCGATGTAGGCCCGCAGCCAGACCTTCTTGAGATCCGCCAGGGTCACCACCGAGGTGCCGGGCGCTACGTATTCGTTGGGTTCGACATTCTTGGAAAGCACCACACCGGGGCAGGGCGCGAGCACCATGCCGTAGCCCAGCTGGGTCCTGGCGAGGGCCATGGCCTGATGGGCCTGCTCGGCCCGGGCCCGGATCTGATCCAGATCCTCCTGGCGGGGCCCTTTCTTGACCAGCGCGAACTGCTGCTCGGCCTGGCCCGCCTTGGCTCGGGCGGCCTCCAGGGCGGCGCGGATCGATTCATAGTCCCGCTGGGAGACGATGCCCTTCTCGCGCAGATCCCGCAGGCGGGCCTCGTCGGGCTCCAGGCGCCGGAGATCGGCTCGGGCCTGTTCCAGGTTGTTGCGGGAGGCCTCGATCTCTTCCGTGCGGGAACCCTTCAGGGCCGCGCGGAGGGCCGCTTCCGCCACCGCTGCCTCCGCCGCGCGGATGGCCAGTTGCTGCTCCAGGTCCTTGGCGTCGAGGCGGGCCAGGAGCTGACCTTCCTGCACAAGCTGGCCCTCGTCCACCGGCCGCTCCAGCACCTTGCCCGCCACGCGGAAGGCCACTTCCACCTTGATCACCTCGATGTTGCCGGAGAGTTTCAGGCGGCGCGCATCGCCGCCCCGACCGCAGCCGATAAAGCCTCCGACTCCTAACAGGACTACTGCGGAGACGAGCAGTCTTCGGATCATGGATGAATCTCCTTCGGAAAGGCCAGGGCCGAACAGGGGGCCAGAGGGTCGGCGGCGATGCCGCGCCAGAAGAGGTTGAACCATTCCAGTTCGGCCATGGCCAGGGCCTGGGCGGGAGATACCTTGACGACCCGGGTCGCGAAGGTGGGCACCAGATCCTGGATTTCCATGTAGGTGCGGGCGAAGAGGAACGTGATCACCGGGACGGCAAGATCCCCACGCAGTTCTCCGGATTCGATCCCGCGTCGGAAGAGGTCGCCGAGGAGGCGCTGAAGGCGGATCAGGTAGGGCGCAAGGGTGTCTTTGATGGGTTCGGCGCCGTTGATGACCTGTCCGCGGACCAGCGCCCGGAATCCCGCATCGGTTTTCACGTGAGTCCCGAAGACTCCCAACACGGCCCAAAGCGTTTCCCGGAGGGGCAGAGGACGGTTGGCCACTTCCTCCAGCGCCGGGGTCAGGACGTTGAACTTGCGCTCCAGCAGGGCCGCGAACATCTCCTCCTTGCTGTCGAAGTGGTAGTAGAGCAGCGAAGGGTCGCAGCCGGCTTCCCGGGCGATGGCGCGAATGCTGGCGCCCTGCACGCCTTCCCGAGCGAAGACCTTCTGGGCGGCATCCAGCAGGTGGGACGGATCAACCTTGGTGGCCTTGGGGCCTCGGGTGCGGATAGGAACGGAATGGGGCAAGGGGACTCCGATTTCAACGACCGTTGAATATTGGGACATTCCGTTTTTCTGGGCAAGGGTTATTTCATCGCTTGTTGAATTTATTCCCAAACGCGAAGAAAGCCCCGCAGGGCTTTCTTCGTAGCTGGAATGAATGGTCTTATTCGACCGAGATGGGGACCTCGGTGGTGTAGTCGTAGATGGTGATCTCGGGGGTCTCGAAGGCGATGCGGCTCTCTTCGACCTCTTTCACGGCGAACTGGGACCAGAAGGAGGCCAGCTTGGGGGCATCCTGGGCCTGGCCCAGCTTGTTCACGGGCACGATCACTTCGACCTTGGGGTAGGCACCGCGCTGGAGTTGTTCGCAGCGCTTGCCCGCCACCATGACGAAGCGGTACTTGTTGCTGATCTCTTCTGGAATGTGAACGACGGGTCGCTGGGTCATGGACGGTCCTCGAAGCTGGTCAGTCTAGCATGGCGATCCGCGCACTTACAGGGGAAAGGGTGCGGGCTGCCGTAGCCGGGTACCATGGTCGGGAATCGGGAGGGCGACATGAAGATCCTGCTGGGCGTGACGGGCGGCATCGCGGCCTACAAGGCGGCCGACCTGGCGCGACTGCTGATCAAGAGGGGCCACCAGGTCCGTTGCTGTCTGACGGATGCCGGAAGCCGCTTCATCACGCCCCTGACCCTGGCGACCCTGACGGGCGAACCCTGTTTCGGAGCCAACCCCGAGTACCACGAATGGCGGCCCAATCCCAAGGTTGAGCATGTGGATCTGGCCCGCTGGGCGGATCTGGTGGCGGTGGCTCCCGCCACCGCCGATATCCTCGGCAAGACCGCCAACGGCCTCGCCAATGATCTGCTCTCCACCATTCTCCTGGCCACCACGGCCAAGGTGCTCTGGGCCCCGGCCATGAACAAGGCCATGTGGGCCCATCCCGCCGTCCAGGCCAATGTCCGCACCCTGCGGAGCTTCGGCCATCTCCTGGTGGAACCGGCCGAAGGCATGCTGGCCTGCGGGGAAGAAGGCACGGGCAAGCTGGCGGAAATCGAGGAGATCCTTGAGGCCATCGAAGTGGCCTGCGGCCCTCGTCTCCCGGCCCTGGATGGAGTGCGCGTGCTGGTGACGGCAGGGCCGACCCGGGAGGACCTGGATCCCGTGCGCACCCTCACCAACCGTTCCAGCGGTTCCATGGGGATCGAGCTGGCCCGCGCCCTGAGGATTGCGGGGGCCCAGGTGGAGCTGGTCCTGGGCGGAGATCTGCCCGCGCCCCGGGGCATCCGCACGACGCGGGTGCGTAGTGCCCAGGAAATGCTGGAAGCCTGCGCCGCCCTTTGGCCCCGAATGGACGGCCTGGTGGCGGCCGCGGCGGTGGCCGACCAGAAGCCGGAGGCGACTGCCAATCAAAAGGTCAAGAAGCAGGAAGGCCCCGAAACGCTGATCCTGGTTCGGACCCCAGACATCCTCGCCACTTTGGCTGCGGATCGGCGGCCCGATCAGTGGGTGCTGGGCTTTGCTGCCGAAAGCGAGGATCACCTGGGCAACGCCGCCAGCAAGCTGCAGAAGAAAAAACTGGACGCGGTGCTGGTGAATGATATTTCAGCCGGGCGCGGATTCGGGGCCCAGGCGAATACCCTCACGCCGGTAACGGCGCAGGGGTTTGGCGCTCCCATCGGACCCCTGTCCAAGGATCGTTTGGCCCAGGCCGTGGTGGCTTGGCTGGGGGATTATCTTCAGGCTCGCTAGAGCGCGGGATGGAGCCAGGGCAGGGTCTCGCTGGGAACGCCCACAACTTCGCCCACGCGAACGGCGGCCACCACGATCCAACCGGGGGGTCTACCGATGCCCTTGAGATCCATCTCGAAGCGCTGGCCCGGGGAGGGGAGATCGGGGCGCCGCTGCTCGAGGACCACTTCGCCCCTGGCCAGCACTTCGGCGGGAGAGGGGCGTGAGCTTCCCAGGGCAAGGTGGTAAACCCGCACGGTTTCCAGGCCCACCAAGTCGTTCTCCTTGATGTCCCGGCGAGGAAGAGTCACCTCCAGGATGCGAGGGCCCTTCAATTGAACCTGGCAGGCCTGGGCCTCGCTCCGGGCCCTGGGAATGGGGTCGCCCTTTCGTGCGCAGCCAACGCTGCCGAGCCCCAGGGGGATCGAAACTAGGAAGGCAAGGGCTGGCTTTGGTAGGCTGGGAGTTCGCACCGTCCTATGATGCCCCATTGCGTCCCTCCTGGACGGTGTCGAAGTTCGCGAAGGATGGAACCATGCCTGTCACCAAGCTGCTCATTGCCAACCGGGGAGAGATCGCCTGTCGGGTCATCCGGACCTGCCGGGAGATGGAAATCCCCACCGTCGCCGTGTACTCGGATTCGGACCGCGGTTCCATGCATGTACGCCTGGCGGTGGGGTCCTATCCCATCGGACCCACGCCCAGCCGCGAAAGCTATATGCGGGTGGACAAGATGATCGAAGTGGCCAAGCTCTCCGGGGCCGATGCCATCCATCCTGGCTACGGTTTCTTCAGCGAGGACCCCGAGGCCGCCCGCAAGGTCATCGAGGCGGGCCTCACCTGGGTGGGCCCCGGCCCCGAGGCCCTGGAGAAGATGGGCGACAAGGTGCAGGCCCGGGCCATTGCCCAGAAGGCGGGCGTGCCCGTGCTGCCCGCCATCGCCGAGACGCTGGACGACGAGAGCCTGGTGGCCAAGGCCGGCGAATTGGGCTATCCCCTCATGGTCAAGCCCGTGCTGGGCCGAGATGGCAAGGGCATGCGGCTGGTGAAGTCGCCGGGTGAACTGCGCCGGGCCCTGCCCAGGGTCAAGGGCGATGCCATCTTCAGCTTCTGGGACGAACGGGTCTACGTTGAAAAGGCCCTGGTGCGCCCGCGCCACATCGATGTGCAGATCGTTGGCGACACCCACGGCAACTATGTCTACCTCTGGGAGCGGGACAGTTCCATTCAGCGCCGTTTCCAGCAGGTGGCCGAGGAGGCTCCCTCGCCCTTCGTCACCCCCGAATTGCGCACCCGGCTCGGTGAGGCGGCCGTTGCCATCGCCCGGGAGGCGGGCTACGTGGGGGCTGGAACGGTGGAGTTCCTGGTGGATGACAACCACAACTTCTACTTCCTGGAAATGACCTGCCGCATCCAGGGTGGCCATGCCGTCACCGAGTGGATCACCGGCGAGGATCTGGTTCGTTGGCAGATCCGGGTAGCTCGGGGTGAGACGCTACCCCTCAAACAGGAAGAGATTCCCCTCTGGGGACACGCCATCCAGTGCCGTATCAACGCCGAGGATCCCAACCGGGACTTCGCCCCCAGCGCCGGGCGCATCAACTACCTCCGCACCCCTGCGGGCCGCAATCTCCGGGATGACAACGGCATCTATTACGGTTGGGAGCTTTCACCCTTCTATGCGCCGCTGATCTCCAAGCTGAGCACCTGGGGGCCCAACCGGGATCTGGCCATCGCCCGGATGCACGCAGGGCTCTCGGAATACCGGATCGGCGGCGTGCGCAACAACGTGGCGTTCCACAAGGCACTCACGGAGCACAAGGCATTTCTCAAGGGAGACTACTCCACGAGCCTCCTCGACCACACTTGGTGGAAGCAGAAGGGCATGGGCCCCAACCTGAAGTTCGCCGTCGCCGCGGCCCTCTTCGAGGAACTGGAAATGGAAGAGCGCCGTGCCCAGCAGCCCGTTGGGGCCGATGGCCCAGGCGAATCCTGGAAGCGCCACGACAAGTTCAACCGCATCTGACACCCGACGACTTCAGGCAGGATGGAACGATGAAACGCACCCTCACGATTGGCGATGAAACCCACGAACTCGAGATCCACCGTCACCGCGGCAAGCTGGCCATGGTCTGGGATGGGGAGGATATTCCCCTGGACCTGGTGAAAGTCGAGCCCACCAGCTATTCCATCATCATGGATGGGCACTCGGTGGGCGTGAACATCGACCGGATCCGCACCATGGACCCTGACCTCCACGGTTTCCGGGCCAGCATGTACGACGGCGCCTACGACTTCACGCTCCAGGACCCGCACAAAACGCTGCTCGCCTCTGCCATGGCCAGGGCCAAGCAGGCTGGCGACGGCCTCATGAAGGCCCTCATGCCCGGCAAGGTCGTCAAGCTCTTCGTGGAAGAGGGCGAAACCGTGGAAGAAGGCCAGCCCGTGCTGATTCTCGAGGCCATGAAGATGCAGAACGAGTATGTGGCCCCGATGAACGCCAAGGTGGTCCGAGTCCATGTCGAAGAGGGCATCAACCTGGAGATCAACAGCCCCATGCTCAGCCTGGTTCCCTTGGAAGGCCAGCCCAAGGCGGAATAGAGCGCCGGTCCCATCTCCAAAAG
>JAYREN010000085.1:0-12290 GCA_041908845.1 Holophaga sp.
TTGCCTCCCACCGACGCTAACCGCATCGTCGATGATCTCAAGAAGCAGGGCGTCCGCTACGACCTGAGTCAGGACCAGCGCACTATCCAGGTGCCCCAGAGCCGAGTGGGCGAACTGCGCCTGAAGTTCGCAGGGGACGGCCTGCCCAAGGGCGAAGGCATCGGCTTCGAGAAGCTGGAATCCCCCAGCCTCACCACTACCGACTTCACCCAGAAGGTCATGTACCGCCGGGCCATGGAGGCCGAGCTGGCCCGCACCCTGCGGGAAGGCCTCAGCTCACTGATTTCCGGCGCCACCGTCCACATCACCGCCGCCAACGACAGCCCCTTTGTCACCGAAAAGGAGGATGCCAAGGCCTCTGTGCTGCTGCGCCTCAAGGGCAACCGCCTCCTGCCGGAGGAGAACACCCAGGCCATCGTCAACCTCATGGCCGCCTCGGTGGAGGGGCTTAAGCCCGAGAATGTCGTCGTCATCGATCAGAACAGCCGCATCCTCAGCCGGGCTGGCAAGGATCCCATGGTGGGCGCCACCGATGCCCAGAAGAAGGCCCAGCGGGAAGTAGAGGAACACCTCGTCCAGAAGGTCAACGAGCTCCTCGAGCCCGTGGTGGGTCTGGGCAAGGTGCGCGCCACCGCCAGCGTCGAGCTGGACTTCGACAAGGTGAAGATCAACGAGGAGCGCTTCGACCCCCAGAGCCAGGTGGAACGTTCCATTCAGCAGAAGGAAGAAAAGAGCACCAAGCGGGATGCCGGGTCCGGCGTGCCTGGCACTCCCTCCAACGTGGCCCCGGCCACCGGCGGTGGACTGGGCGCGGGCGTGCTTGAAAACACCGAAAAGAAGGATGTCACCACCAATTTCGAGATCAGCAAGAGCATCTCCAGCACCGAGAAGGCGCCTGGCACCGTCAAGCGCATGTCCCTTGCGGTGATCGTGGATCACGCCACCCTGTGGGAAAAGGGCCCCAAGGGTGAACCCCTGGAGAAGACTCAGCCCCGCAGCGCCGAAGAACTCAAGAAGATCCGGGAACAGGTGGCCGCCGGGGTGGGTCTCCAGGCCAAGCGGGGCGATGAGCTCACGGTGGAGAACCTCGCCTTTGCCTCCACTGCCAACCCCAGGGAAGAAGCCGAAGCAAAATCCCAACAGCGCTGGGATCTTGCCTATAAAGCCTTACCCTTCGTGGGGTGGATCGCCGTTGGGGCGGTCGTCTTCTTCATGATCCTCCTGCCCATGCTCAAGAAGCTCTCCTCCGCCATCAACCGCCCAGCCCCCCTTCGCGTTCACGGGGAGGGCAGCGAGGGTTCGCCCTCCGCTCCGCGCCGGGTAACCCCAATGAAGAGCATGGCGGAGATGGAGGCCGAGATCGAAGCGGACCTCAACGCCGAGGGCGCCGCCGGGGCTCCCGAGGCCCAGCGCCGCCAGCTCATCAAGAAGCGAATCCAGGAGAGCGCCACGGGTGATCCCGAAACCATCGCCTCCCTCGTCCGGTCGTGGATGCTCGAGGACGGGAGGTAGCCATGGCCAAGATGAATGGCACCCAGAAGGCCGCGGTACTCATGGTCGCCCTGGGCGACGATGTGGCCGCGAGTATCTTCAAATACCTGGAAGAGGACGAGATTCAGCAGATCTCCAAGGAGATCGCCCTGACTCGGCACGTTCAGCCGGAAACGGCGGACGAAGTGCTGGAAGAATTCCACACCATGTCCCTGGCCAAGTCCTACATCTCCCAGGGCGGCATCGAGTACGCCAAGAAGCTCCTGATCAAGTCCGTGGGCCCCGAGGCCGCGCGCAAAATCATCGACCGCCTCACCAAGGCCCTGGAATCCTCCGCGGGCTTCTCCAGCATCGAGCGGGCCAACCCCCAGCAGCTGTCGAAGTTCATCCAGAACGAGCACCCCCAGACCATCGCCCTGATCCTGGCCCACCTCAACGCCACCCAGGCGGGCGAACTCATCGCCAGCCTGCCGGAGACGCTGCGGGCCGACGTGGCCATGCGCATGGCCAACCTCCAGGAAATCAGCCCCGAGGTGGTGCGTCGCATCAGCCTCATCCTGGAACAGAAGCTGGAATCCCTGGGTTCCTTCGCCACCGAGGCCTACGGCGGCGTCCGGGCCGTGGCCGAGCTCTTCAACCGCATGGACCGCTCCACGGGCCGGGTGGTGCTGGAGAAGATCGAGAACGAGAATCCCCAACTGGCCGCCAGCATCCGGGATCTGATGTTCGTGTTCGACGACATCCTGCTCATCGACGACACCGGCATCTCCGAAATCCTGAAGCGCGCCGATAAGAAGACCCTCACCATCGCCCTCAAAGGCACCAGCGAGGAACTGCGCAACCAGTTCTTCCGCAACATGTCCAGCCGTGCCGTGGAAATGATGAAGGAAGAGATGGAGTTCATGGGCCCCATCAAGATCAAGGAAGTGGAGAAGTCCCAGCACGAGGTCGTGGAGATCGTCCGCCAGCTCGAAGAGGAAGGCGTCATCAGCATCGGCGGCGGCGGAGGCGAGGACTATGTCTCTTGATTCCGACCGCATCATCCCCGCGAATCTCGCGGAGAGTCGGCAGATCGAGGCCTTTCCCTACTTTGCGGCCACCTTCAACGTGCCCCTGTCTTCCGACGAAGATTTCGGCGACGAGAAGCCCATGGCGGCGGACCTGAGCAGCCCCGAGGAGGACGCCCAGCGCCTGGCCTCTGTGGACCAGGTCATCCACGAGAAGCTCCAGATGGCCGAGCAGCAGGCCCACGAGATCGCCCGCCACGCCTACGAGGAGGGTTTCGCCTCGGGAGAAATAGAAGGCCGCACCTTCGGCGAGAGCCAGTTCAAAGTCTACGCCCAGCGCCTGGACACGCACCTTGCCGAGCTCTCCAAGATCGGTTCACTCCTGGGCCAAGCCTCCAAGGACGAAGTGCTGGCCCTGGCCCTGACCATCGGCGAGTACTTGGCCGGACAGCAGATCGAGCAGTCCAGGAACGCCATCCGCCCCTTGCTGGAATCCGTGCTGGAGAGCCATCCCTTCCCCACCCCCGAAACCGGCACGAAAGATGTGGCCGCCCTGGAGGTCTACCTCAACCCCAAGGATCTCGAGCAACTAGGCGACAGCTATGTGGGCTATCCGGGCATCCGTTTGGTGGAAGACCCAGAACTGAGCCGCGGCAGCCTCCGGGTGTCCTCGCCGGAGGGCGTCCTCGAGGCCACCCTGGAGCGCCGCCGGGAACGCCTCATGGAAGTGCTGCACCGCTTCCGGGAGGAGGAGGCCCTCTGATGGATTTGACGGCGCTGGGCCAGCGGGTCCGCAAGCTGCCTCCGGGCGATGTGATGGGCCGGGTATCGAAAGTGGTGGGCCTCATCGTGGAATCCCGTGGCCCCGAAGGCAGCGTCGGCGAACAGATGCTCATCCACCTGGGGGACGGACGCCGCATCACCGCTGAGGTCGTCGGCTTCAACGGCGAGCAGGTGCTCCTGATGCCGGTGGAGAATATCGAAGGCATTCGCCCCGGCCTGTTGGTGGAAGCCACGGGTCACCAGCCCGAGATCCCCGTGGCCGAGGCTCTGCTGGGCCGCGTCATCGACCCCCTGGGCCGGCCCCTGGACGGCGGCCCCGAAATCGAGCCTGAGGCTCATTTGGCCATCCATTCCCAGCCCCCCAACCCCATGCGGCGGCGACGCATCAGCGAGGTGCTCTCCACGGGCGTGCGCTCCATCGACGGCATGCTCACCCTGGGTAAAGGGCAGCGTATCGGCATCTTCGCGGGATCCGGCGTGGGGAAATCCACCCTCATGGGCATGGTGGCCCGCAATACCAGCGCTCAGGTGAACGTCATCGCCCTGGTGGGAGAACGGGGTCGCGAACTGCGGGAATTCATCGAGAACGACCTGGGAGAGGAGGGCCTCAGGCGCAGCGTGGTGGTGGTAGCAACTTCCGACCAAACTCCGCTCCTGCGCATCCGCTGCGCCCTGGCAGGCACCGCCGTGGCCGAGCACTTCATGCGGCGCGGCAAGGATGTGCTGATGATGATGGACAGCGTGACCCGCTTTGCCATGGCCCAACGCGAGGTAGGACTTTCCGCCGGGGAACCGCCCAGTTCCAGGGGCTACACACCCAGCGTGTTCGCCCTGTTGCCCCGGCTCATGGAGCGCGCGGGCACCTTCGAGGGCATGGGCTCCATCACCGGCCTCTACACCGTGCTGGTGGAGGGCGATGACATGAACGAACCCATCAGCGATGCCGTGCGCGGCATCCTGGATGGCCACGTGGTGCTGGCGCGCAAGCTGGCCACCAAGAATCACTTCCCCGCCATCGATGTGCTGGGCAGTATCTCCCGCCTGTTCTCAGCGCTGGCGATTCCCGAGCAGAAACAGCTCGTGGCCAAGATCCGCGATCTGATGGCCACCTACAACGACGCCGAGGATCTCATCCAGATCGGCGCCTATGTGCGCGGTTCGAGCCCCAGCATCGACCAGGCCATCCACTTCCAGCCCGCCATCCAGGCCTTTCTCCGCCAAGCCGTGGCCGAGGAGTCCGACCACCGCCAGACCCTGCTTTCCATGGGCGCCATCTTCGGCGTGGATCTGGCGCCTTTCCTGAAGGCGGAGGGCTAACCCATGGCCACCCGCTTCCGCTTCCGCCTGGAACCCCTGCTCAAGCTCCGCAAGAGCCTAGAGCAGGAAGCCCGGCGGCAGTTCGCGAAGGCCATGAATGCCCGGGAAGAAGCGGAAGTCCACCTCAAGGATCTCCAGCAGCAGCACAAGGTGGGCGTGGCGAGCCGCGCCGCGGGCCCTGGGCAGGAGATCGACCTGAACTTCTGGGCGGATCTTGAACGGTACCTGGTGGTCCTGGAAAAGCGCATCGCCCAGGCCCAAGTGGAGTTCAACGAGGCCGAAGCCCAGGTAGTCCAGGCCCGGCATGCCCTTACCAAGGCCCACCAGGATCACCTGACCCTGCTCCGCCTCAAGGAGCGCCGCCAGGAACTGCACAGCCTCGAAGCCATGCAGGAAGAGATCCGGGAGGCCGATGAAATCGCAGTCCTCCGTCATCGATTCACCGCGGCCCGCACGGGCCGCACCGCGACCCTCTGAGGTGCCCTATGAATTCCCGCGCCTGGCTCTGGATTCTCGCTCCCCTCGCCCTCTCCGCCGGCGTGATCTGGCTCTCCGCCCAGGAGCCCAAGCCCGCTCCCGAAGGCATCAAGATCACCGAGCTGTCTGAAAAAGTTCAGGCCCGGGAAAAGGCCGCCGCCCAGAAGGAGCGCGACCTCCTCCAGCTTGAGCAGCGCTTGGCTACCCTCCAGGGCACCTTGGATAAGGATCGAACCGACCTCCAGGGGCGGGAAAAGGCCCTGCAAGAGGCCGTCGCCAAGTTCGAGGGCGAGCGCACGCGCCCTACCCTCGATCCCCAACTCACCCGCACCTACGAGGCCATGGATCCCGTACCCGGCTCCCGGGCCCTCAAGGAACTGGCCCAGCGCAACCAGGATGTCGCCGTGAGCCTGCTGGCGTCCATGCAGCCTAAGAAGGCCGCCAAGCTCATGGACCAGCTCGCAACCCTCGATGCGCCCATGGCGGGCAAGCTGTCCGAGCGGGTTGGCCTCACCAAGCCCAAGGCACCCGCCGCCTGACGAGCCGGATCTCGGACTGGGCGAATTTCACCCACTCACTTCGGCATGTCCTTGGCGAGGAGAAGTCGCCCCCGGAATCACCGGGTGGGGAGGCTTCTCATGCTGCAAGCCCTCAAAGTGGATACCTCGGCCTCGCGCCCACCCCTGAACAGGGACCGCGAAATCGCCTCTGAACTTCAGAATCAGGCCTTCTCAGGCTATCTGGCCACCGCGGCCACCTTCACCGTTCTGCCTGGCCCGGCCCCCGCCGCCACTCCGGCCCCCCGCCCAGAACGATCTGTGCGACCCGAGGCCCAGCGTGGTTCAGAGCGAGCAACCCCGGATTCAGAGCGCGTGGCACCTCGCCCCGGCCGCGAAGAGACGGATCGCGCGGCGCCCAAGAACCGGGTTGAAGATGCCCAATCCCAGGCCAAGGCCCCCGCCAAGACTCCTGGAATGGAAGAGGCTCCCGCCGATTCGCAGGAAACCAACTCGACCAGGGCTAGGCAGGCAGAACCCGCCACCAAGGAGGCCGTCAGGCCCGAATCCGGCCCCCAACCACTCCTTCCCGCACCTTCAGCGATGGATCTCGCCGCTGGGAAGAGTGCCCCTCAGACTGAGGGCCCACTGCCCACGACGCTGGGAACAACCCAACAAACCCAGAAGGCCGGAGGAGCCCAGCCGGATACCATCGCGGCCCAGGCATCCTTCGCCGCCACCCTTCCCAAGTCCGTGCCCTCCACCAAGGCCCAGGCGGCCCTGGAACAGGCCGCGCCCGGTGCCCAGCTCCGCTTCCATTTCTCCGAAGGGGCCCCCACCAGCGGCGCCGCCACCAAGCCCGCACTCACGGAGCTGCTCTCCCTGCCCAGGCCCGAAATGGAAATACCCAAGCCCGTATTCAACGCGCAGCGCATCGAGGCCCAGGCACCCAAGGAAGCGCCCGCTTCTGCCACCCCAACCGCGGCTTCCCAGAAGGATGTTTCTGCCGCGCCGATTCCAATCACTTCCACGACAATGATGGGCCGCGAAGCCATCCTGGCCCCGGCCCTCAAGCCTGAAGCCCTACCCGGAAAAACCCTGACTGGCGCCGAAGTGCCCCTCGGGGTGGCAGGCCCTGCCACCCCGAGGGGCACTACCCCGGTACAGGCCACGGCCATGGCCGATGGAACCAAGGCCAATGCCACCTTTACCCAGATGGATGGAACCATCCGCTGGCTCCTCAAGAACCAGGAAAAGGGCGCCGAGATCCAACTGAGCCCCGAGTCCCTGGGTCGCGTGGTCATCAAGCTCCGCATCGAGGGGGGTGAAGTGCATGCCCGCCTCTGGGCCTCCGAAGCCTCCACTGTCCCCCTGCTCCAGGACCAGAAGGCCGCCCTGGAAGCCTCCCTGAAACAGCAGGGCCTCAGCCTCGGCAGCTTCGATCTCCAGCAGGGTCGCCGGGGGGATGATGCCCAGATGTCCCAGGGTTCCGAGTTCCACGCTTCTGGCGCGGGAATCGCAGAAAGGGAGAAGAGGCAGCAAGATGTGCCCACAGTCGCTACCCCCGTCCTTGGCGGCGCCCGCCTGCTCGAAGTCTTCGCCTGACATGAACCCCTACCTCTGACCCCGGAGACGGCCATGGAAACCACCCTCGTCACTGCTTCGACCCTCGGCGCTTCGGCGGCCGAGACCAAGAAACCCAAGAAGGAAATGGACAAGGATTCCTTCATGATGCTGCTGGTGGCGCAGCTCCAGCACCAGGATCCCACCCAGCCCCAGGACGCCGGCCAGATGATGCAACAGATGGTCGGGTTTTCGAGCCTGGAACAGATGCAGAACATGAACACCTCCCTGCAGGGGATCCAGCTCCAGAACCAGGGACTCTTCCAGGCCCAGAGCTCCAGCCTGGTGGGCAAGCGGGTTCGGGTGTCCTCCTCGGGCTTTGATCTGCAGGGCGGCAAGGCCACCGTGGGCGTGGAACTCGCCTCGGACGCCCTCGTGACCCTCACGATCAAGGATGCGGCAGGCAAGGTGGTGGCGACCCTGGACAAGGGCAGCCTCAAGGCTGGGAACCAGAACCTCACCTGGGATGGCCGCACCGCCGAGGGTGTGCAACTCCCTGATGGCGCCTACACCCTGGAGATCAGTGCCAAGGACACCGCGGGCAAGACAGTGGAGGCCAAGGCCTCGACCTTTGTCACCGTGGACAGCGTGATCTTTGCCAACGGCACCGTGCTGATCCAGGCCGGGGGTCGACGCTTCAGCCTCGCCGACGTCAACGAAATCTCAGCCTGACCACAGGAGAACGCCATGGGCCTCTACGCATCCTTCTACGCAAGTCTCTCCGGCCTTTCCGCCAATGCGGGAACCCTGAGTGTGATCGGCAACAACCTCGCCAACCTCAACACCATCGGCTTCAAGGGCTCCTCGGGCACCTTCCAGGATCTCTTCAACGCCTCCCTGGGGGCGCTGGGCACCCAGGGTAATGGAAACCCTATCCAGATCGGCCTAGGCACCCGCCTCGGCGGCATCACCCAGAACTTCGGCCAGGGTTCCTTCCAGTCCACGAGCAACGTGACGGATATGGCCGTTTCCGGCCAGGGCTTCTTCACGCTCACCACCCGCACCGGCGGTCGCGCCTACACTCGCGCCGGGAATTTCACCCTGGACCGGGACGGCATGCTCATCGACAACAACGGCAGTAACGTCATGGGCTGGAATCGTCAGGGCAACGCGATCTCCACCAACGGCACCGTGGTGCCCGTCCAGATCAACGTGGGGAGCACCAGCCCACCGGCCGCGACCACGACCATCAACAGCACCACCAACCTGGACGCCAACGCCGCCACCGGTGCGGTCTACACCACCCCCCTGCAGGTCTATGACAGCCTGGGCTCCGCCCACAGCCTGCTCTTCACCTACACCAAGACGGCCGTCGCGGGTCAGTGGAGCCTGAACGTGACTACCGATGGCGGCGCCACGGTGGCGGGCTACCCGCCCACGATCCAGTTCGACGCTTCGGGTCTGCTCACGACGCCCGCCGCCAACCCCACCCTGACCATCACCGGCTGGACCAATGGCGCCACGAGCCCTCCAACCACCTGGGAGATCTTCAACGGCACACCCGCCGTGGCCAGCCTGACGGGCTTTGCCGCGCCATCCACCACCAGCAACACCGTTCAGGACGGTTACGGCGCGGGTACCATCCGGAGCCTCGTGGTGGACCAGGACGGCGTGCTCATCGGCAACTTCACCAATGGCCAGACGGTACCCTTGGCGCAAGTCGCGCTGGCGACCTTCGCTAACCAGAACGGCCTCTCCAAGCAGGGCGACAACAACTGGAGCGAGACTCTGGCCAGTGGCGCCGGCAATATCGGCGCGGCCAACCAGGGCGGGCGCGGTACCGTGCTGGGCGCCAACCTGGAGCTGTCCAACGTGGACGTGGCCGAGGAGTTCACCAAGCTGATCGTGGCCCAGCGCGGCTACCAGGCCAATGGCCGCGTGGTGACGACCTCCGACGAGCTCCTCCAGGAGACGCTCAACCTCAAGCGGTAATTCAGCTTTAGCCCCGTGACGGCATGGGTTTCCTGATGTAAGTTGAATGGACCAGGAAACCCATGCCGACTTTCTACGCGCCAACTCCCGAGAACCCAGGCCGCATCCTGGTGGTGGATGATCTGCCCGGAAACCTCAAGGTTCTGGGCATGGAGCTCCGCAACCACCCCTTCGCGCTCACCATGGCGCGCAACGCCGAGGAAGCACTGGGCTTCTGCCAGCGCATGCCCTTCGAAGGCATCCTGATGGATGTGAGCCTCGAGGGGATGGATGGCATCGAGGCCTGCCGCCAGATCCGCCAGATTCCCATCAACAACCGCACCCCACTCATCTTCCTTAGTGCCGTGCGCATCGGCCAGGACTGGATCTCCGAAGGCATCGAAGCCGGTGGCATCGACTACCTGGTCAAGCCTTACGCCTTTCCTGAACTGCTCGCCAAGCTCCGGATGATGGTGCGCCTCTCTCGGCAGGACACGGCCGCCCTGGCCGGTGAACGTCACCGCGCCCTGCTCGAAGTCGCGGGAGGCACAGCCCACGAGCTGGCCCAGCCCCTATCCGCCGCCCAGCTCCTGCTCGACCAGATTCTCCGCAATCAGGAACCACCTTCCCGCGAGCAGCTGGCATCCCTTCGCGACAATCTGGGTGCCACCAACAAGGTGCTCGCCCAGATCCAGAACTTGCACACCTACATCACCAAACCCTATGCCACCGGCCGAATCCTGGATCTCGCCCTCAGCAGCCAGCGCATGGATCTGCCGCCGGAATTGCCCAAGTCCTAGGGTCTGTTTTCAAAGTGGGGTGTGGCCGCGCAGGGGCACCGCCCAAGGGAGACAGAGGTCGTTTTGTCTCGCGTATCGCCGTAGGCGATACCGAGAGGGAAAGCGACGATGGCCATAGTGGGACTATGGACGAGGAGCTTGACGCAATATCCCGCCGGGCGCTGACCCTTGCCCTCCGGACGGGGCCAGCCGCGCGCCCAGCGGCGTCTGCGCCCTTGAACGATGCACCACATCGCCCTGTGGCCACATCCTTGCTGGATCACGCGACTGGACCCGTCGCGGCTCGCATCCACTTTGAAAACAGACCCTCGCAAATCGGCTGGTAGACTGGGGGTCCAGCATCAGGCTGGACGAGGTCTCAACGCATGGAATCCACCCTCACCCCTCTGAGCCCCCGCCGGAAGACCCGGCAGATCATGGTGGGGAAGGTCCCCGTCGGAGGCGATGCGCCCATCACCGTGCAGAGCATGACCAAGACGGACACCCGGGATGTGGAAGCCACCGTCAAGCAGATCTACGACTACGCCGCCGCCGGCTGCGAGATCGTGCGCGTTTCCGTGCCGACGAAGAAGGCCGGCGAGGTCTTCCACGAGATCTGCGCCCGCAGCCCCATTCCCGTGGTGGCCGATATCCACTTCGACTACCGACTGGCCCTGGTGGCGGCCGATGGCGGCGCCGCCTGCCTGCGCATCAATCCCGGCAACATCGGCGGCCAGGATCGCGTGAAGGCCGTGGTGGACAAGGCAGGCGAGAAGGGCATTCCCATCCGCATCGGCGTCAACGGGGGCAGCCTCGAAAAGGATCTGCTGGAGAAGTTCGGCACCGCCACGCCCGAGGCCATGGTGGAGAGCGCCCTGCGCCATCTGGAGCTGCTGGAGAAGGAAGGCTTCACCAACACGAAGATCAGCCTCAAGGCCAGCGATGTGATCCGCACCGTGCAGGCCTACCGCCTGCTGGCCAAGCAGGTGGATTGTCCCTTCCACCTGGGCATCACGGAGGCGGGAACGCCCTGGGGCGCCACCATCCGCAGCAGCGTGGGCATGGGCATCCTGCTGGCCGAAGGCCTGGGTGACACCATCCGCGTGTCCCTCACGGGCGAAGGCCAGGAAGAATGCAAAGTCGGCCATGAGATGCTGCGAGCCCTCAGTCTCCGGAGCGGCGGTTTCCACATGGTGAGCTGCCCCAGCTGTGGCCGAGTGCAGATCGACCTCAATCGCGTGGCCAACGAGATCGAGCAAGGCCTTCGGGAAATCAACCACGAGCACATCACTTACGCCGTCATGGGCTGCGTGGTGAACGGTCCCGGCGAAGCCATGGACGCAGATCTCGGCGTGGCCGGCGGCGCGGGCGAGGGCCGCATCTACCGCAAGGGCGAGCTCATCCGCAAGGTGAAGGAAGAGGACATTGTGTCGGCCTTTCTGGAGGAGGCGCGCAAGCTCAAGGCCGAGCGTGCGGAAGCCTAAGATGTGGCTCTACTGGGTGCTCACGCACCCAATCCTGATCCTGGGTGGCTATCTCTGCCTTGAGGCCCTGCTGCCGGTGCGTTTCCAGCCCACCGCCTGGTGCGCCCGGGGCGCCATCCGCGTCTACCAGAAGACCCTGAGCCCCGCCCTGCCCAGCCAATGCCGATTCACTCCCACTTGCAGCCAGTACGGACTGGAATGCATCCGCAAATATGGAACTCTGCGTGGCGGCATCCTTACCGCTTGGCGCATTCTCCGGTGCAATCCCTTCGGCGGCCATGGGGAAGACCCCGTTCCGTAAACAGAGTGGAGCTCCAAACCCGGGTTGAGGAATAGCCATGAAACCCAAAGACTCAGACCTTCGGTTTCTCATGCAGGTAGGGATGCTTCACGTTCACACCCTCGAGGATGTAGAGCACTTCCTCGGAAATGTTGGTGGCGTGGTCGGCGATCCGCTCAAAGTCCTTGTTGATGATGATCAGGTGGCTCGCCCGCTCGATGCAGAGGGGATCCTTGATCATCTGGCGCAGCAGTTCTCCGAAGATCTGGTGATGAAGACCGTCCACGATATCGTCGGAGGCGATCACGCGGTGGGCAAGGGCGGCGTCCCCGCTCAGGAAGGCATCGACGGAATCCCGGACCATGCCGCAAACGGCCTGCCCCATCTTCTCGAAATAGTCCGGGATGAGGACCTGGGCCTGCCGGTTGAGGATGAGGCCTCGCCGGCCAATGTTCTTGCAGTGGTCTCCGATCCGCTCGAGCTGGGGGATGATCTTGAGACAGCCCGCCAGCAGGCGCAGATCCGTGGCTACGGGCGCCCGCAGCCCCAGGAGATCGATGCAGGCGATGTCGAGGGTGACCTACAGTGCATCCACGACCCCCACCCAAAACAAGAGATGTTCTTCGAGCGCATCCGAGCGC
>JAYREN010000086.1:0-12287 GCA_041908845.1 Holophaga sp.
CAAGCTCGGCAGCATCCCTGGTGCCACCTGCATGCCCGTGGATGAACTGCGGGATCGCCTGGAGGATCTGCCCCAAGACCGAGAGGTGTTGGTCTTCTGCCAGGTTGGACTGCGGGGCTATGTGGCCGCTCGGCAACTCACTCAACTGGGCTTCCGGGTGCGCAATCTCTCTGGAGGCTATCGGCGCTATGCCATGTGGAAGGGCACGCCCATCATGCCTTTGGCCTGTGAGGCCCCCATGAGGCATGAGGACGGAAAGTAGACCCACAACGCCAGGAGGGACAGCCATGCGCATGACCGATTTTCTCGCGGCGGAATGGAAACCTGCGTTGGGCTGCACCGAACCCGCGGCCGTGGCCTGGGCTGCGGCCCTGGCCGCCGAACAGAGTGGCGGTGCTGTGCTCCAGGTGCGCCTGGTCTGCGATCCCCGCACCTACAAGAACTGCTATGCCGTGGGCCTGCCCAACTCCGACCGGGCCACGGGCATCCTGTGGGCGCTGGCGCTGGGGTCGTTGCTCCCGGACAGTTCCCTGGGGCTGCGCAGCTTTGAGGGCACGAATCCCGCCCTGATCGAAACGGCGAGGTTCTTACTGGCGCGCCACAGCGTGCATGTGGAGGTGGATCCCCAGCAGAGTTGTCTGCTGGTGGATGTCACCGTGGTGCGGGAAAAGGGCGTGGGCCGGGCCGTGCTCGAGCGGGAACACAGCCACTTGGCCCGCCTGGAAAAGGATGGCGCCCTGGTGGGCGGGGCCGAAGCCGCTCAGAAGAACGTCGTTGCGCCTTCGCTTCGCGAGGAGGCGGCGAGCCTTTCGATCCAGCGGCTCATGGAACTGGCGCGCACCCTGACATCCGAGGATCGCGAACGCCTGCGGGAAGGCGTGGCCCTCAACCTCGCCATCGCCCGCCATGGCCTCTCCATGCTGCCTCCGGGCTTCGTGGTGCCTGCGGGCCAGGATTCCCAGACCCGGCTTTCTCGCCTGGTGAGCGCCGGGGTCTACGCCCGCATGTCCGGCGAGTCCATGATGGTCATGACTCTGGCGGGCAGCGGCAACAAAGGTATCACAGCCTCCGTGCCCATCAGCCTATGGGGGCGGGAATCCGGCCACCCCGAAGCCAAGGTCGAAGAAGCGCTGGCCTTCGCCTGCCTCATGACCACGGCGGCCACTTGGCACCTGGGCACGCTGTCGGCCATTTGCGGCGCGGCCAACGCCGCAGGCATCGGCATCGCCTCGGGTCTGGTGTTCCTGGAGGGTGGCAGTGCCCATCAGGTGGGGTTCGCGGTGTCCAACATGGTGGGCAACGTGGCCGGGATGATCTGCGACGGCGCCAAGATCGGCTGTGCCATGAAGACCATGACGGGGGTGGACGCGGCGTTCCGTTCCGCCAGTCTGGCCCTGGCCAATATCGGCATTCCCGCCACCGATGGCATCGTGGGGGAGAACGGCGAGTGCTCCCTGGCCAACCTGGGGCGCTTGGCCCAGCATGGCATGGCGGGGGTGGACGCCGAGATCCTGCGAATCATGCAGGACAAGCTGCGGCGCGCGGGTTCAGCCCTCTGAATGCTTGACCGGGCAGCCCTCGCAGGGAGACGGTTGCCCTTCCACCACGTTGGCCTTGGCCTTACAGCGCTGGCAGCGTTCCGGCCCGACCATGCAGAAGGAGCCACCCTCGATCCGCAGGGCGCAGCCCTCCACCAGGGCGGTGGTCACGATGCGGTGGGCCGAATCCAGCACCCGGCCGAAGGTGGCCCGGGAAACACCCATGCGGGCCGCGGCTTCCTGCTGGTAGAGCCCTTCCTTGTGGGCCAGGCGCAGCGCCTCCAGCTCTTCCACCGAAAGAACCACTTCCTCCATGGCGGACAGGGGCACCGCCCGGGGTTTGAAGTAGTTCACGCCAGGCATTTCCTCGACTCGCTTGCAACAGGGACGACGGGGCAAGGGATCCTCCAATTCCAGTGTCAGGGCAACGCCCCAAGGCCCGCAAGAGACTGGGAGCAGATCGGTGATCGAGATCCGGGTGTGAAAGGGCCTGGGTAGAATGCACCCATGGAATGCTGCGGGAAGACTGCCCAGGTATGGGGATGAGGGGGCTCCTGGAGCGCCTGCGCGAGGCCCTGGAACCCGGGGCGGGCCTGGTGCTGGTAGGGGGAGCCGTTCGGGATCGCCTGATGGGCCGGCCCGAGGGGGATTGGGATCTGGCGACGGCGCTGCTCCCCCAGGAGGTCATGGCACGGGCGAAGGCTGCAGGCCTTCGGGTGATTCCCACCGGGCTTCAGCACGGCACGGTGACGGTGATGTTAGATGGCCATCCCGCAGAGATCACGACCTACCGGGGCGACGACGCCTACCTGGATGGTCGCCGCCCGGTTTCGGTGCGCCTGGGGGTGGCCCTGGTGGAGGATCTCGCGCGACGGGATTTCACGGTGAACGCCATGGCGCTGCCCGTGGAGGCCCTGGAGGCCGAGGATTGGCGGAGCAGGGTGGTGGACCCCTTCGGAGGACGGGCAGACCTGGAGGCCGGTCTGCTGCGTGCCGTGGGGGATCCGCTGCAGCGCTTCGCCGAGGATGGCCTGCGCCCCCTGAGGGCCTGCCGTTTCGCCGCTCGGCTGGGGTTTGCGGTGGAACCCGCAACCTTGGCCGCCATCCCGGAGCGCCTGGAGGTGGCCCAAAAGGTTGCGGTGGAGCGGGTCTTCCAGGAGCTGGAGAAGCTGCTCTGTGCCCAGCACCCGGCGACCGGGTTGCGGCTGCTGGAGGGCTCGGGCCTGCTGGATCTGTGGCTGCCCGAGCTGAGAGCCCTGGTGGGGTTGGACCAGAACCACTACCACGATCTGGACGCCTGGGAGCACACGTTGGCGGTGGTGGATGGGTGCCCCGCCGAACCCACCCTGCGTTGGGCCGCGCTGCTGCACGATCTGGGCAAGGCCCGCACCCGGAGCCTCGGCCCGGACGGCGTGGCGCATTTCTACGGCCACGAGGAACATTCCGGCCGGTTGGCGGCAGCGGTGCTCAACCGCCTGAAGGCCAGCCGGGCCCTGGTGGATTCCGTGCTGGCCCTGGTGCGCCACCACGGCCAGCGCCCCACCCCGGAGTGGAGCGACGCCGCCTGCCGCCGCCTGCTGGCGCGCCTGGAAGGGGATCGAGTGTCGCTGGATGATTGGGCCGCCCTGCGCCTTGCGGATCTGGGCGGAAGGGCCAAGCCCGTGCCAGAGGATTCGGAGGCCTTCGCGGCCCAGCACGAACGTCTGCAAGGACTCGCCAAGGTCAAGCCCCCGCTGGCCATCCGGGATCTGGCTCTGAACGGGCGGGATCTGATGGCGCGCCTCGGTCGCCCCGGCGGACCCTGGCTGGGCGAACTTCAGGTTCACCTGCTGTCCCAGGTGCTGGACGATCCCTCCCTCAACACACCCGAGGCCCTTGAAAGCATCGCCCAGGCCTGGCTGAACTCAACGCCCAGTCGCTGAGCCTCAGGAACTCTGCCGATGGAGCACTATGGGCGTCCCGTCTCCGACTCGATCAGCACCACAGCCTGGGCGGCCAAGCCTTCACCCCGGCCCGTGAAGCCCAGCTTCTCGGTGGTAGTGGCCTTCACGTTGAGACAGTCGGGCGCGACTCCAAGCAGGGGCGCGATACGTTCCCGCATGGCCTCCCGGTGGGGGCCGATCTTGGGGCGTTCGCCGATGAGCAGCACGTCGGCATTCACCACCCGCCACCCGCGCTCACGCAGATCCGCCATGACCATTTCCAGGAGCCTAGTCGAGTCCGCACCCTTGTAAGCCGCATCCGTATCGGGGAAGTGCTGGCCGATATCGCCCAGGCCCGCGGCCCCGAGCAGGGCATCCATCAGTGCATGCACCATCACGTCTGCATCGCTGTGCCCAGCGAGACCACGGTCGTGGGGGATCGTGAGGCCCATCAGCACGAGAGGCCGACCCGCCTCGGGCTCGGCGAAGCGGTGCACGTCGAAGCCCTGGCCGATGCGGATCATTGGGGTTCCGCGCCCAGAACGCGCACGCGGTCGGTGGTGTGTTCCTTGGCGGGCCGGGCGTAGTTTTCGGGGATCAGCACCGTCACGCAGGTGCCTTCGCCCTCCTCGCTGACCACCTCCAGGGAACCGCCGTGCTCCTCGATGATCTTCTTGACCGTGGCCATGCCCAGGCCCGTGCCCTTGGTCTTCCCATGGCTGAAGAAGGGCTCGAAGATGCGCCGCTGGATCTTGCGGGGTATACCTTTGCCGTTGTCCTGCACCATGATCCGCAGTTCGCCCTTGCCGGAGGACCATCGCACCAGCACCTCACCATTGATGCGCTCGTTGAGGGCGTCGAGGCTGTTGGCCAGCAGGTTCTCGAGGACTCGGGCAAATCGATAGCGGTCGAGGCTGGCCTTGCAGGCCGGGCCTTCGCAGCGGATGGAAGCGCCCAGTTCCTCGGCCCGCCCCATCAGCGGCTCCACCAGCTCACTGAGGTATTCGTGCAGGTCCACTTCCTCGCGCTTGGGTTCCCGCACCTTGGAATAGTCCACCACATCGCCGCTGAGCTGGGTCAGGCGATCCACCGCCCCCAGGATCTGCGCCAGGTGGTGGTGGGTTTTCTCGTCCTGGGTGGACGCCTGCATCATCTGGGCGTGGCCGGCCACCACGAAGAGGGCGTTCTTGAAATCGTGGACGATGGAACTGGCCACCTGGCCCACGGTGGCAAGCACCTGGTTGCGCAGGTTGTCTTCCGCCAGCCGTGTGCGCTCGATGGCGATGGCGCAGAGCGAAACGATGGCCTCGAAGGTGGAGCGGTCCACGGGTTCGGTGACGATGCGCCGACTATCCAGATAGGCCACGCCGATGCAGGTGGCCTGCACCACTAGGGGCAGACAGAGGATGGTCTTGAGCTGGAGATCCATGATCGACTGCTGGGCCATCAGGTTTTCGTCGGAGGCCACGTTGTGGATCCAGATGGGTTCGCCCTTATCAAATACGCGACGCACGCTCGACATGGATAGATGGATGTCGCGCTCCACGTGGGGGCTCAGGTTGCGCGCCACCTTGACCGTGAGATCACCGTCCTCGGGCAGCATGATGAAGCCGCGATCCGTGTTGGAGAGGCTGAGCAGGCGGTCCAGGGTCTGCTCCAGCAAATCGTCGAGTTCGACCTGCCCCGTGAGCAGGTGGGCGGTCTGGAGGATGGCCTGCAGATTGACCTCCGGCGCCAGGGCGGCTTCGGAGCGAAGGGTCAGATAGTAGGCCCCGTCGGCCAAGCGCACGGTGGTGCCGGGTTCCCACTTGATGCGGGCGAGGCGCTCGTCCCTGAAATAGCTGCCATGGGAGGAACCGAGATCCTCGACCCACCATTCGCCCTCGACTTGTTCGATGCGGAGGTGGTTGCGGCTCACCATGCTGTCGGAAAGCACGATGTCGCACTGACTCTGGCGCCCCAGGGTCACGGAGCGGCTCACGGGGATGGTTCGTTCAAAGCCGTGGCGGTCGCGGATCGAGATGGAATACCGCTCAGCCACGGGAGGCTCCCCGGCGCAGCGCATGGTCCTGATTTTGGCCTGTCTCGATTCCCATGGATTCCTGAACCTGTCTACCAAGGTAGCCTGTCCAGGACTGGACACAAGGCCATCCTCCGTGCGGCAATGAAGCCGGAGCAACGTCAATCGAATGGAATATCAACGCAATCCCGACCTGGACCCTGCCGAGAGGGAGGACACCTTTGAATACTCGCTGAGGCCCCAGCGGCTCGGGGAATACATCGGCCAGGAGAAGGTGAAGGCCCGCCTGGAGATTGCGCTGAAGGCCGCCCTGAAACGGGGCGAGGTGCTGGATCATGTGCTTTTCTTTGGGCCTCCCGGCCTGGGTAAGACCACTCTGGCCCATGTGCTGGCCAATGAGATGGGCGCACCCTGTAAGGTGGTTCAAGCACCTGCTTTGGATAAAAAGGGTGATCTTGCGGCCATCCTGACGAATTTAGACGAGGGCGAGTTTCTATTCATTGACGAAATCCATCGTCTCGCGCCCGCCATCGAGGAAATGCTCTACGCCGCCATGGAGGATCGCAAGCTCGATATCCTCATCGGCCAGGGGCCCAGCGCCCAGACGTTGAAGGTCGATCTCCGGGCCTTCACCCTCGTGGGCGCCACCACCCGCGCGGGACTCATCACCAAGCCCCTGCACGATCGCTTCGGCATGGTGCACCGCCTGGACTACTACACCCGGGCGGAACTCGCCATCATCGCCACCCGCAGTGCCAAGGTGCTGGGTGTGGAAATGGTGCCCGAAGGCGCCGAAGCCATCGCCCGCCGCAGCCGGGGCACGCCCCGCATCGTGAACCGTCTGCTGCGCCGCTGCCGGGACTACGCCGAAGTGAAGGGCGAGGGCATCATCACCACCGAAATCGCCGAAGCCTGCCTGCACCTACATGAGGTGGATGATCTGGGCCTGGATGGCCTCGACCGCGCCTACCTGGAGGCCCTCTGCACCAAGTTCAAGGGCGGTCCCGTGGGCGTTCGCACCCTCGCGGCGGCCCTGGGCGAGGTGGAAGGCGATGCCCTGGAGGACCTGGTCGAGCCCTATCTCATGCAGATCGGATTCCTTGACCGCACGCCCCAAGGGAGAAGGGCGACGGATGCCGCCTACAACTACCTGGGGGTGAAACCCAGCCCGGGACCGCTCTTCGCCTGACGTCAGGCGAGACTTCAGTGGGCCGAACCGGCCTTCGCGTTCCAGATGCGGGTCATGATGTAGGCGCCGATGAGGCTGAAGGGAATGATGCAGCCCACCCAGACCCAGGCGTGGGCCGGGACATGGCCGTGGGTGGCGACACCATCCCATCCGTAGTTCTTGAAGACCCAGCCCAGCCCGAAGCCCGTGAGACCACTGCCCACGTACTGGATGCCATCCAGGGCGCCGGTCACGGTGGCGGCGGCTTTGCGCCCTCCGAAATCCATGCTGGCGGTGCCGCTCAGCATGCCGTGGACGCCGAAGATGAACATGGCCGTGAGGCCCAGCAGCACGATGGCCCAGACCTGGCCGCCGAAGCTGTCCCGGCCGAAGGAGAAGCCCAGGAGGGCGAGCATCACGACCTGGATCAGGTAGAACAGAAAGGCCACGGGTGGTCGGCGGGACTGAAAGAGCTTGTCGCTCATCCACCCGCAGAGAAGGCCACCGAGAATGCCTCCAACCATGAAGGCGATGCCCGTGGCCCAGAAGAGCGAGGGCTGCCAGCCCAGGATATTTAGTTTGGGAAAGACCTTGGTGACGCCGTACACCTCGCTTAAATACTCCGTGAAGTAGAGCATCACGCCCTGGCGCACGAAGCCGGTGCAGAACTCGGCGAAGATGAGCGCCACGACCACGGGATTGTGGAAGACCTTTCGCATCAGGTCGCCCCAGGGAAGGGGTTCATCCTCGGCGTGGTGAGCGTTGCTGCCGTCGCCGGTATCAAAATCCGGAAGACCTGCGTGGCTGGGTCGATTGCGCACCAGAAGGTAGTCCACCAGGAACATGAGTGCGATGGCCCCGGCGGGCACGATCCAGATCATGGTCCAGTGGAATCGCGAGAGGATCCAGGCACCGATGGTGGTCGCCAAAAAATAACCGCTGGAGATCATGATCCCGAAGATGCCCCCGAAGATCCCCCGCTCGCGCACGTGGAACCAGGTGCTGTTCACCTTGACGACCGAGAGCGCGCCAAAGCTCTGGAAGTACATGTTTGCGCTCCAGAGCAGGCTCATGACGATCAGCAGGTGCGTGGTGAAACCATTCAGGAACATTAGGCCGATAAGCAGGTTTACGAGCGCAGCGCCGGCAGCCCCGATGAGGATGGCCTTGCGACCCCCGAAGCGATCCGCCAGCGGACCGTTGAGTGCCACCGCCAGACCATAGGTCCAAAAGCCCGCCGTGGCGATCCACCCCATCTGCAGCTTGTCCAGGTGGTACCAGGCCCCGATGTCGTTCTTCACCACATTGAAGTTGTAGCGCCCCATGTAGAGGGTCGCGTAGGTGAGTCCCAAGGGGAACCAGTTCAGGAATCGACGAAAGCGAAAGGCATGCGAGTGGTCCACGGCGGCTCCAAGGGGCGCTGTTCTCTACCAGCCTAGACTACCGATCCGTCTCACTCCAGTCGCGAGGCGGCGATGTGGTAGCCTTATGGCTACAGGGCACTGCGGATTTCGCCTTCTGTGAGGATCCTGCGGCTCTGCTTGGCCAGGGCTAGGATGCGTTCGATGCGCTCGACCGTGGGATCGTAGCCGTTCATCTCGAGCCAGAAGACGACGTTGCTGTGGCCCGCCACGGGGCCGATCTCGATCTCCTGGCGCCGGTCCACCATGGCGGCGGGTACGCCGGAGTAGACGGCGTCTGCCAGTTCCACATCGCCCCGGCGCAGGGCTTTCACGATGGCGGCGGCATGCACGCCGGTGCCGGTGCGGAAGGCATCGCGGCCCAGCATCGGATAGTTGGCGGGAATCTGGAGCCCGCAAAGATCCGCCACGCGGTCCGCCAGGGCCGGAAGGTCGGTGAGATTGCCTTTCCAGAGCCCCAGGAGCAGGAAGTTCATCATCAGCTGATCCAGCGCCACATTGCCGCAGCGCTCGCCGATGCCGAGAATGGTGCCGTGCAGGCGATCGGCCCCGGCCTGGAAAGCCGCAATGGCATTGGCCACGCCCAGACCCCGGTCATTGTGGCCGTGCCATTCCATTTCCACGGGGCGACCCTGAAGGATCTCCTCCTTCACGAAGCGGACCAGTCCGGCGGTGCCTTCCGGGGTTGCGTGGCCGCAGGTGTCCGATAGGCAGATGGCATGGGCGCCTTCGTCCAGGGCGGCGCCGTAGATGGCCTTCAGGTGCTCGGGGCGACTGCGGGTGGTGTCCTCGGTCACGAAGATCACCCGCACGTTGTTGCGCCGGCAGAAGGCTACGGCGTGGCGCGTCAGGGTCACCAGATAGTCCAGATCCCAGCCTTCCACATCCATGCGGATGGGGCTCGAACCCAGGAAGGCGCTGGCCTGGAGGGGAAGACCCACCCGCTGCTGGATCTCGGCGATCTGGGCCAGCTCGACCTCGACTGTGCGCACGGCGGCGCTGGGCTGAAGGCGCAGCCGGTGATCGCGGATCTCGATCATCAGGGCCTTCACCGCGGCCATGGCCTTGGGCCCCGCACTGGGCATGCCCAGATCGATGGCGTCGACCCCGAGTCGAGCCAGCCGGTGCAGCAGATCCCGCTTGGCGGGAAGGTCCGGGTCCGTGACCGAGGGACTCTGGAGGCCATCCCGCAGAGTCTCGTCGTGGAACAGAGGCCGTCGAGGGGAGACCACAGCACCCTCGGTATTCCAGTCGTGGATGAGATCCTGGAGGCTCATCCGGCGGGCACCACTTTGACGGGGCGGTCGAGGATGCGGAAAAGGAGTCTCCCCTTGTCCTGGAGAGCCTCCAGTTCCGGGCGAAGATCGCCCGCGCCGTGGACCATCAGCCGGGCCTCGTCGGCGTCGATTTCTAGGCGCACGTCACGCACAAGTTGTCGGCGCCTGCGATCCAGCGCATCGGCCACACGCAGGATGGCGACCAGTTTCTCCACCACCTGGCGGTGCCAGGGCGCCAGCAGGGCGAAGGCCTCGTGCTTGCGCATATCCGGCGCCTTACCCCGATGGAAGCGCACGATCTGGCTGATGAGCTCCCCTTCCTTGGGCCAGAAGCCCGGCAGGCTGGCGTTCTGGATCAGGTAGGCGCCGTGCTTCTGGTGGCTCTTTTCGGCGATGCTCAGCCCCACATCGTGGAGGCGAGCCGCGTAGCCGAGGAGTTCACGCTCGGTCTCGCCCAGCTCGAAGGAAGGGCGAAGATCCATGAACAGACGGTCTGCCAGGGTCTGCACATGGCGGCTATGGCCGGGATCTGGGTCCAGGCGTTCGGCGAAGGCTTCCACCGATTGTCGTCGCCGCTCGGGCAGGGCGGGCAGGGCCACGCCGCCATGGCGCAGAGCCTCCCAGATCATGCCCTCCCGCAGGCCCACCGGCAGGCAGCGCACCTGGGTGGCCTCGAGCCAGCGCAGCAGGCCCAGGGCCCAGCTTGCGCCCACATGGAGCACCTCGGCCCGCTTGGGGTCGACACCCAGGGTCGCGGCTCGCTCCTGGGCCGTGGTGCGCCAGAGCTTTCGCTCGAAGCGTAGGAGCTGCTCCCGCGTGAAGCCCGAGTCTCCACTGGAACCCTTGGCCAGATCCGTGAGGGTGCCCGAGGTGCCCAGCACCAGAACCGTGGCCGGGAGGTCCGCGGGCAGCCCCTTACTGGCCTTCTTGAGCACCTTGCGGATGAACTTCCCCAGCCGGACCAAGTCCTCGGGGGTGGGTGGATTGGCCGTGGGCACCGCATCCGCCAGGCGCTGGAGGCCCCAGGGCAGGCTGATGCTGGCGGGCACGCGCTCGCCATGCACCCAGGTCAGCTCGGTGCTGCCGCCGCCGATATCCATGAGCACGGCGGGTTCGTCGGGAAAGGGGATGGCTCGGCTCACGGCCAGATGGATGAGCCGGGCCTCCTCCTCACCGGAGATCACCCGGATGGGGATGCCCAGCTTGGCGGCCTCGGAAATAAAGAGCGGCGCATTGGCAGCCTCCCGCAGGGCCGCCGTGCCGCAGGCCATGAGGGTGTCGCACTGGAAGCCGCGGATCACTTCGGCCATCAGGGCGAGGGCCTCCAGGCCCGCCTGGAAGGCCTCGGGGGCGATCTCGCCGGTCTTGGCGATGCCCCGGGCCAGCTTCACCATGGTCTTCTCGCGGGTAAGCACCCGCTGGTTGCCCACGGGATCCGCCTCCACGATCACCAGATGGATGGAGTTGGAACCAACGTCGATGGCGGCAATTTTCATGGTGAGGTTCCCTGGGAACATCCTGGCAAGATCCCTCCCGGATTGATAGGTTGGAAAGGCGCATCTGCGGAGGATCCAATGCCCGTCGTCAATCCAGCCCAATACGTCAAGCTCCTCGAAAAGGCCAAGCAGGAGAAATTCGCCCTTCCTGCCTTCAACGTAACTTCGACCGAAACCGCCAATGCGGTGCTGCTGGGACTCAAGACGGCGGGTGCGGACGGCATCATCCAGGTCTCCACCGGCGGCGCCGAGTTCATGAGCGGCCTGGGTGTGAAGGATATGGCCAAGGGCGCCATTGCCCTGGCCAACTACGTGCACTACATGGCCGATCAGTACGATGTGAACGTGGCCCTGCACACGGATCACTGCCATCCCAAGTACCTCGAGGGTTTTGTGCTGCCTCTCATCGCCGAGACTGAGCGCCGCCGGGCCGCGGGCCAGGGCAATCTCTTCAACGCCCACATGTTCGATGGCAGTGAACTGCCTCTGACGGAGAACATCGCCAAGTCGACCGAACTGCTTAAGCGCTGCGCCGCCGCGGAGATCATCCTCGAGGTGGAAATCGGGGTCGTGGGCGGCGAGGAAGACGGCCACGACACTTCCGGTGTAGCCAAGGACAAGCTCTACACCACGCCCCAGGACATGGTGGCCACCCAGCAGGCCCTGGCGCCCCTGGGCCGCTACATGCTGGCGGCCACCTTCGGCAACGTGCATGGGGTCTACAAGCCCGGCAACGTGAAGCTGAAGCCCACCATCCTGCGGGATGGCCAGCAGGCCATCGCCAAGGCCTGCGGCGGGAGCTCCGCCATGCTGGTCTTCCACGGTGGTTCCGGTTCCAGCATCGAGGAGATCCACGAGACCCTCGACTACGGTGTGATCAAGATGAACATCGACACGGACACCCAGTACGCCTTCACTCGCGCCATCGCCGATCACATGTTCAAGAACTACGACGGTGTGCTCAAGGTCGATGGCGAGGTGGGCAACAAGAAGGTCTTCGACCCCAGGCCCTACATGAAGAAGGCCGAACAGAGCATGGCCGATCGCGTGGTGCAGGCCTGCAACGATCTACGCTGCGTGGGTAAGAGCATGGGGCGCTTCTGAAGCACCGCGAGCATGGATGGACAACGGATTCTCGAATTTGCGGGAACGACCATCCAGGCCTTGAGATGGCAATTTGATTTGCCTCACCCACGGGATACCGTGGCCCAGGATGGCTCACAGCTTGGGTTTGATCCATGCCTGTTTTTATCCCCTTCATCCCCTTTATCTCCGCTAATTCCTTTCCCGGTTATCGGTCTGACTCAGCCACGAAGGGAAAAGCGTCCTGAAACCGCGATGAACGCGAATGACCGCGAATGCCCCAACCCAGGCCCGCCTGGGCCTGCGGCCCCCAGTCGCGCGTGCGCGGCTGGCCTTTCAATCGGCGTTCCGCCCGGCCTCCA
>JAYREN010000087.1:0-12227 GCA_041908845.1 Holophaga sp.
CCCAACCGGAAGCTCGACGTGGACCCCAGCCTGTTCAACGCCGAGGAGCAGCGGCTCCGCAAGCTGCTGGCCAAGGCCGCTTCCGAAGGGACGGAACTCGCCCCGAGCCATCCCCTGGTGCAGCTCTTCCGGGTGTGGTCGGAGTTCTGCGGCGTGTTGCGGGAGCGCACGGAGGCCCACCTGATCACCTGGACCCCGCCGGGCCGGCTGCAGATCACCTGCGTGGACGCGTCCTCGCACCTCGCCGAGCGCTTCGCCCCTCTCGCAGGGGCCGTGCTCTTCTCGGGCACTCTGAAGCCCTTCGACTACTACGCGCGCCTCTCGGGCCTCCGGAAGCCGCGCTGCGAGGAGATCCCGTCCCCCTTCCCCGCAGAGCACCGCTGCCTGCTGGTTGTGCCACAGGTTTCAACTCTCTACAGGCGACGCGATCAGGAGACCCCGCGCATCGCGGACTTCCTCTCGAAGGTCCTGCCCCTGCGCCACGGCAACTACCTAGTCTTCTTCCCCAGCTTCGAGTTCCTGGAGAAGACGCTCCCTTTCCTGGAACTTCCGGACTTCCGCCTCCTCGCCCAGCCTCGACGTGCGAGCCAGGATGCGTTAAAGGAGATCCTCGCGGCCCTCGCCGAGGAGCGTGGGCTGGTGGTGCTGGCCGTGCAGGGGGGTTCCCTCTCGGAAGGAATCGATCTCCCCGGCGAGGCACTTATCGGCTGTGTCATTGTGGGCCCGCCTCTCCCGCCCTTTGATCTGGAGCGCCGGCTCGCCAAGGACTACTTCGACCGCACCTATGACGAGGGCGAGGCCTTCACCTACACCTATCCCGCCATGGCCAAGGCCATCCAGGCTGCGGGGCGTGTGATCTGCGGGCCCGAGGAGCGGGGCCTCCTCGCCTTCCTGGACAGCCGCTTCCTGGAGCCCGCCTTCGCCCAATGCTTCCCCAGCGACTGGTTCCGCGACTCCCCCCTGGAAGCCGTCTCCGAGCGCATCCTCGCGGACGTCTCGGGCTTCTGGGCCCGGGCGTGATGGAAGAGGGATCGGTACCCCATACTGGGGCTCAGAGGACGCCATGAGCCGCATGCCCACCCGAGAGGAAGCCTGGAAGCTCGTGACAGAATACGTGCCCAGCGAGAGTCTCCAGCGCCACGCGCTGGCCGTGGAGGCCGTGATGCGCCACATGGCGAGGAAGCGCGGCCAGGACGAGGAGCTCTGGGGCCTCATCGGCCTCGTGCACGACCTCGACTACGAGAAGTTCCCCGAGGCACACTGCGTCAAGGTCGTCGAGATCCTCACGAGCCATGACTGGCCTGAGGACTGCATCCGGGCCGTGGTCTCCCACGGCTGGGGCCTCTGCTCCGACGTGGAGCCTCTGACGGACCTAGAGAAGACGCTCTACGCCATCGACGAACTCACCGGCCTCGTCACTGCCGCCGCCCTGGTGCGCCCCTCCAAAAGCATCCTGGACCTGCCCACCAAGAGCGTCCTGAAGAAATGGAAGGACAAGGCCTTCGCCGCCGGCGCGAACCGCGCCGTCATCGAGCAGGGCGCCGCCATGCTGGGCATGGACCTCGCGGCTCTCATCGAGGACACCATCGAAGGCATGAAACCCGCGGCGGAGGCCATTGGATTGAAAGGCTAGCCCAAAAAAACAAACTGACTTATCCGGCAGCAGCGGCCCACAGACCGACTAATGAATTTGCGGTGCCTTCCGGCGAAATCTCTAATGAATGTAGAAGCGCCCATGAACACTAGGTTTCACGGGTCATCCCGCGCTGCGGATGACTGCTACAAAAGTCAGGGGAAGCCGACGGTATCCTAACGGCGACAAGGGCTTTCCAATGAAAGCGCCTTGTCCCCCGCATGATCAATAATCACGCTGCATTGGTGGCGTGTCGCAGCTTAGCGCCGTCCCTTCCGTTGAAGCGCCGGTTGGTGAGCATTGAGTCTTGACTGCTGTGTTCGTTGGGTCGCCGACATCGGTGAGGATGAGATCCTGTTCGGTGATCCCATCGAGTGCCCGAAGGGACGCATGGGAGATGCCCCCCTACCCCGTTGAAATCGATCCTTGGTTGGCGATGCCCGATGGGTCAGGGCAGCAGCACCCAGAACCGGGCCTTGCGTTGGAACAGGTAGGGTTTTTCCATGGCCTCGAGCACCGATTTCCAAACCTGTTCGAAGGGCGTGTTCATCGCCTTGCGGAAGTGTGCCGCCATGCGTTCCGCCGTCGGAACTCCGTTCAGAATTTCCAACGGGATGGTTCCCCGATGGATGAGTTTGGAGGCGAGGACCCGAACCTGATTGAACGGCCTCGGCAGTAAGACCTCCGTTCCCTCTGAGGTCTTGTGCACGGTCATTTCCTGCAGGGTCACCATTCCGGGAACCCGAGAGATCAGGGTTTCCAGGTCTTCGGGCGTGTGCAGCAGAAGGAACGGCCAAGGGTCCCAAATCATGCGCCCCGCGACTTTCTCCTTGGCCTCCCGAGTCACGCGCTGTTCCGTGTGCGTGACCTCCTCCTTCGTCAAATGGAACTGGCGCCCGTGGAGACCGTCCCAGGCCTCGAGGACCTTCCGTGGCGTCACCACTTTCTCCAGGCCGATATGCCGAACCAGCCCCATCAGTGCCGCCGAGCGTTCTCCCCTCGATCCCTGCGGCGCCAAGGCCACCGGCAAGTGCTCGAAATTGACCAGCAACGAATAGGTCGCTTGGGCCTCGGCCCAGCGAAGAACTTCCGCTCCCAGATACCCCACCGCGACCATGTCCCTCGCCGTTCGCTCTAGCATGGTCTCCACGGATTCTCCGCAGGCCACTCGGGCCAGCATTTCTCCGAGGCGGCTCGGCCCTTGGTAGATCTCCGCCGCTTCCTGTGCCTCCTCTTTCGTTTTGATCAGTGCCAGATCCGGAATCCTCGCATCCCAGTCCGGAACGAGTTCCGTGATCATGTCCCGGAGCGGCCGCATCGGATCCTCCTGCAGCACCTGGCAGGAGCTCTGACGCCAGATCGCGTTCTCCTCGTAAAGCTCTACCCGCGAGCAGGAGTACTCCGAGGGCGTGATGGGGATCGATTTCCCCCAGCACGTTTCGCCCGAGGTCAGTTGGTTCGTGAGTTTCGTCATGGGAGCTCCTTTTCGCGATGAGTTGGTGACGGATGAGGATTCGCATTTCTGCGCGAGTGATTGGTATGGACTTCGTGGTTTTTTCAGCGAGACGTCGAAGAGCTGAAACTAGGCCCTTCACCTGAAGATCCCAGGCGTCCCGGTCATGCTCGTCCTGGGGCAACCCAGGACGCGTGGAGGCAAGCTGCATGCGCAGGTGGCGGATGTAGTCAGAGATGCTCTCGCGCCGAGGCGGCGGGTAGCGGGCCTGAGCCACCGTCTCCGCGCGGGCGAAGGCGCGGTCGATCTCCATTGCGCTGGAATGATCCACCCCTGCGAAGGACACCACGTGATGGAGTTCTTCCTCTGACGACACGCGCAGGATTTTTCGGATTTTTTCGACCTCGGCCCAGCACGCTTCACGGCCGCGAAACTGGGCCAGGATTTCGCGCCACGCCCCGACTTCGATGGTGCGTTGATTCGTGTGGCTGCCGGCTTCGATCACCCGCCCACCTGGGCAGATGATCGTGGCGTCCGGAATGTCCTCCTCTAGATCCCGCGCCATACCAGGTGTCCAAATGAGCTGGTACCCGTACTGCGCGAGGTGGTCCTTCATGATCTGTGCAGCTTCTTCACGTCCAACTTTTTGCATCCAGCTTGCGTGCGCGGACGTCTCGAGAGAGCGCCATTTCCCGTCGTGACAGAGCACATGCGGGAACACGAAGGGATGACTGTGGGGATGAGGCTCACCGAGTTGATTCGTCCCGTGAGCAACCGCACCCAGGAGCACGCGTCCGGGCTCGATGCGAATGCGCTGCGTGTACGGGACATCGCGGCCGCCCGAAGACACCCGAACCGCCATGGAACAGAGGCTGTGGTACCAGTGTTCATTTAGCTTCGACAGCAGCTCCAATGCATGGAGTTCTTCGGCATGTTCATGCAGCAGGCGAGAGACCGCGGGGAACAAAGTCACGAGGCCGTGCCTCAAGCGGTGGAATCCGCCACGCACTTCGCGCACGATTCGCGTACCTTCGGCATCACATCCCCGCAACAGGTTCCGGATGGTGTCAGGCCTCAGGTGGCCTCCTGACAATTCGGCTTCCGAAACCTTGAGCTCGCGCCAGAGATCGCGATCGAAAAACTCGATGCGAACCTGGCCATCACGGGTCAGGTAGCCATCCAGAAACCGCAGGGCGCCCGCCTCCTGGGGGGATGCGAAATGCCCTGCCACAAGCTTCAGGGCGCCCCCCACGGAGGTGGGCGTAGCGCCCACCTCCGATCCGCCATACCGTGCCACCGGATTCATGGTGGTCCCTACCGGGCCGTCGCAGCGGCCTGAGCCTGGTCCTTGGCATGGTCCTTGGCCTTGCTCTTAGCCTTGGCGTCCGCCTTCGCATCGAGTTCCTTCGCGAAGGCCGCGTACCCCAGGTTAAGCAACAGGGCCGCCACATCATCGGCGGTGAGATCCAGGGCCGCCCCCTTCTGGACGAGGTCCTGCCACTGTTCCGCGGCGCGACCCGAAACCTGGACGAGGATCTTGCGCCGCTGCCTTCCAGCCAGCATATTGTCCAGGGCGGTGGCGACGCGGGTACCTCTTTTGCTGTTAGCCATGTTGGCCTCCTATGGCCCCATCCGGGGGCGCTATGGAAAGGATCGGCATTCCTGGCGAGCCGTGGGGCTGTTCCGAGCCGCGCCAGCATTGGATCCCAGAGCTGCGGCCAAAGCCATTCCAGGGCCTTGGTCCGGCAAGGTCCAAAATCGTCTTCTCTGATGTTCCATGGTCGTTCCGGTCGCGCACCCCGAATCCGGACCCCGTTCGCCCGCCTTCGGCCTAGCTCAGGGGCCCGTATTCAGGGCGCGTGACCTCCCCACCTGCGGCAGGCGTGGTGGACCCGGGCGCAGCCTACGCCTGCGCCCCGTCCGCCACACCCGCCGCGGAAGTCCGCGGATGGGTCCGCGGCCTGGAGGTGCCTTTATGGCACCCTGCGTAAGCACTCTTCGCACACCGTACCGACCGGTGTGCTTTTCCCGTGTTCGTTTGGGATCCGCGGGAGCCCACGGAGTGAGCCTTCATTCGGTCCGAGGGCGGCCTTTACCGGAGGGCCCGATGAAGGATCTTCGCTTCATCGGGGGTCACAAATCGGAAGGATTGTGGGGCCCTGAAATCCGCGAATTTGAGGAAGGGATCGATGGGTCGAGCCAGCGGTTTGACGCCTCCAAGGCGCACACCAAACCCCTGTTTTAGGCCGCTGAAATAGGCGAAAAGCTCCGTCTTGGTTACGCCCCCGCCATGCTGCTGAGCGAGCTTCCACAGTGCTGTAGGGCTGCCCTGCACCACCTCCTCAATGGGCACCATGGCCACGATTTGTTTGGCCGGAGACGTGGCGTAGATGACGAGATGGCTGGCGGGCCGAAGGGTCCATCGGCGGCGGAATTCAATCGTCTTCTCCCCCGCAAGAATGGCCTCGACGAAGCGGGGATGAATGGAGATCAGAATCAGTTCAGACACAGGCACGTTCCCGGAGTTTTTCGTACGCAGAATGAGTGATCTGAACCATGGTGATCGGAGCACCCTTCAGGACTCCCAAGCGGGTCAGTTCCGGGAGAGTGGGTGGATTCGGGAAATGTCGCACGGCCCGGAACAGGATGACCTTCACCGGCCGATCCGTCATGGCTTCGATCTCGCCCATGGAGTAGACCGTGCGCCTTCGAACCATCCGTGCAATCACATCGGGATCGGTGCAGGTTTCGCAGGCTTCCACCACGCCCAGCGTCGTGATCCGATGGTGATCCTTGGACCGGTAGAACAAGGCAAGGTCACCAGGAATCGGCCCTTTGATCTTGGAGTGGCAGAGGTAGGCCAGCTTGATGGCATTGCCCGCAGGATTATCGGGAGCGATCTCCAACCCCGGTAAAGGGTCATGGGTGCCCCGAAGCTTGTAATCGGGGAACAGAATCTGGTGATACTTGGATCGAATGGGGATGACGAATTTACCAATATCAGGCCCATCCATGACGTGCGGGAAGAAGCGGCGCGCGTAGTCCAAGGGCAGCAATTCAATGCTGGGGGCCAGCACGGGATGCGCTTTCACGAAGACATCATCCTCCTTGGATGTTCCGGCCCATGAGAATCCAAAATCCTCCAACATTTCGATGAGCCGGGGATGTTCACCTTGCCGCGCCGTGATGAAGATATTCGTCAGGCGGTTCGTGGTGGCGTAGGTGAAGGCGGCCTTCAAGAAGAGCTCGCCGATCTTGCGGCCCCGAAGGGATTCCGCCACCTTGAAGGTGCAGAGCTTCAGGGCGTTTCCTTCCAGCCGCGTTCCATCATCGGTGATGAGCTGATCCACCTGCTCAGCGTAGATACAAAGGCCACCCAGCGCCCCGGCACCGTCCCGATGAATCCAAGCATGGCGGCCCGCCTTGGCTTTCTCTCGGAACCAGGTGTCGAAGTCATAGCTGGCTCGAAGGCTATCGAAGAAGGATGATGGCAATTCCAGGGTCAACTGATGGAGCGGAACCTCTTCGATATTCGGGAGCTTGACCGAGCGCCGGTCGTGCAATTGCCGCAGGAACTGGGCCGCTTCCTGGATGGCCATGACGCGGGTCTTCAGGTCGCGCCGCTGGGCGATCCGAAGCATCGGCTTATCCTCGGTCACCACGTAATGCGCCGCATCCAGGGACATGGCGTAGAGGATCTCGTTATCCACGGAATCATTGGGGGACGTGTCCGAATCATTCCATGGACAATCCGGAAATCCCGTGAGGCATTTGAACTTGCGAATCCGCGCTAGGTTCTGTTTCTGTCGCCCCAGTTTCGGGTCCCGTTCGAAGTCCCGATGGGAGGCCTCGTGGTAGGTCAGCTCGTGGCCGTTGCCTTGTGCGAGCCGCACGAAATCCGCCAGGTCCGCCGAGAAGGCCTGGCTGGAATCCTCAAGGGTGATGAGGACATTCGTGTCCAGTAAGAAACGCATCACCATCCCGCTTTCTTCGGGCGCCCCCGGCGTTTCGGTGAGGGGGCATCGGCGGGTTGAGTCTTCAACCTTGCGAGCTGCATTTCTGCGGGCTCATCGTTGGGATCCTGGGGCACCAACTCGCCACGAAAGGCCTTCGCCAGGATGGACTGGGTGAGGCGATCCACGTGGGTCTTGGCCTTGATGTAACGGGCTTCGATCTGGTCTGCAAGGGCGTTTAGTTCTGATAAACGGCGAATAATTTCGAGCTGTTCAGGCACAGATGGAAGAGAGATTGGAACGGACTTGAAGATCCCCTGGTTAAGGTTTGCCATTGTGGAACCAACAGCTCCTTCAATCAGGAATTGGCGCGTCGGCGGGGCTGAGATGAAGGCTTGAATGAATGCTGGGATTGCCACCCTTTTCAACCGGACCAAGGCCGAACCCGTGCCGCACAACCAGCCGCGTTCCTTTTCGCCAACAACGGCGCAGCGCCCCATCTCGCCTCGGCGAGCGATGATGATGTCACCGACCTTGAGCGCGTAATCGGATAAGCGGTCAAAGGTCTCTCCCGATACGGTGACATCTTCGTTCGGAACCAGGGAACCGTTCACGATGTTGGTCGGGTTGATGACAGGAATTCCGTCTCGAACGTAATCGGATTGGTGAAGCGAGCTACCAAAAGGGCCTGTTCGAAACTCCATCGCAACCTCTCCGAGTGTAGTTTCCGTTCTTTCTTCCTGATGATTTGCTTGTAGCCATTCCTCGGTCAATCGACCTTCCACGGCCGCAGCCAGGACGGCCTGGCGGAAGCGTTTGAGGATGGTGGGAATGCGCACCAGGCGCTTGCGGCTGGTGTCCACCTTGGCCAGCAGGGCTTCCAGTTTGGCGACGATGCGGCGCTGCTCGGATGTAGGCGGCAGTGGCAGGGCAATCTCGGCAAGCTTGGAAGCATTCACATTCGGGATTGCTATCCCAGAAGAGCAGTCGGAGATCGCTTTCCAGTAAGCATCCGATTGGAGAAACCTCTCGACGTAAGCAGGTAGCACTCCAGGCTTCGCTCGAAACCGAATCAGGTAGGAAGCAAATACAGCTTCACGAGGGGCCTGCCTAATGCGGTGACTCACACCGACTGATCCGGCCCGAGAGACCAAGACGTCATCGATCTCGACGCGGAATTTCGCAAGGTCGTCTGGAACCTCTGAGCAGAAGGGAACTGAGGTCCAATCAATGACTCCAGACGAAAGGTCTGTAGTTCTCAATAAGTGAACTGAGCCTTCCGGCTGTGCCGGGCAGGTCCATCCATATTGCGGTTTGGAGCAGACCTCCCCGAGCGTCGTTTGAATCCATCCCTTCGGAAGCCCTTCCTTCATGCCTCCACGCCTTCTTCCCGCTCCAGCAGGGCCACGATGTCCTTGAGGTCATCCACGATGGCTTCCAGCTCCGTGATGGCTTCCCCGGCGAGGTCCTGGGGCTCGGGCAATTCGTCGGGATCATCCAGGCTTTCATCCTTGAGCCACGTCACATCCAGCTTGTAGTCCCGGGCCTGGATATCGCTGATATGGAACTTCCGCCAGCGCCCCGTTTCGCCCTGGTCTTTCCGCTTGCTGCGGCCATTAGGATCGGCGCCATAGCAGGCTTCGAATTCCTCGAAGTGCTTGGCGCTGAGGGGGCGTTCCTTCTTGGTGATGCCGGGCACGTTGCTGCGCCCATCGAAGATCCACACATGCTCCGTGGGCAGGCCCTTTTGGAAGAACACCACGTTGGCCTTCACGCCCTGGCTGTAGGGGGTGAAGGTACCTCGGGGCAGGCGCAGGATGGTGTGCACGTTGCACTGCTCCATGAGGTCCTTGAAGACCTCGCCGGCCTTGTTCTCGAAGAGGCAGTTGTCGGGTAGCACCATGGCCGCGCGCCCGCCCTTGTTCAGCACGGTGTGGACATGCTGCACGAAGTTGAGCTGCTTGTTGCTGGTCTCAATCGTGAAGTCTTCCCGCTCGGGGGCCTGATTCGCGCCCTTGGTGCCAAAGGGCGGGTTGGTAAGGATCACGTCGTAGCGCTCGCCCCGCTCGGCTTCGTAGAGCGTGTCGCCCAGGTAGATGGTGGGCGTGAGGCCGTGCAGGTAGAGGTTCATCAGGGCCAAGCGGCGCGGCCGGGCCACCAGCTCCTGACCGAAGTAGGTGGCGGTCTTGATGCGCTGGATTTCCTCGCGTTCCAGGGCCTTCTGGTGCGGGTCTACCAGCCACTCGTAGGCCTTCATCAAAAAGCCGCCGGTGCCGCAGGCGGGGTCCATGATGCGGAAGGATTTGAAGCCGCGCGGATCGGGCTTCATGACCTTCACGATGCTCTCGATGAGGTAGCGCGGCGTGAAATACTGCCCTGCCCCTTTCTTGCCTTCGCTGGCGGCCTTCTCGAGCAGGCCTTCGAAGGCGGCGCCCTTCACATCCAGGCCCAGGCTGGACCATTCTTCCTCGTCGATGAGAGCGATGAGTTTCTTTAGGTTCACGGGGTTGTTGAAGCGGCTTTCTGCCCCCGCGAAGATATCGCCCAGCAGGCCCTTTTCCATCCGCAGCCTACGCAATGCATCGGTGTAGACATCCAGCAGCTTCTGGCCGCTGAGGGGCTTCAAGTGATCCCAGCCGCAGCCCTTGGGAACCCGCACTTCCTTCTCGTCGGCCATCTTGAGGAAGAGCAAATACGTGAGCTGTTCGATGTAATCGCCGTAGTCCACGCCATCGTGACGCAGGGTTTGGCAGAAGCCCCATAGTTTGTTGACGATATCGGCCATGCTTCCTCTCAGGCCGCGCACGCGGCGTTCAGGTCCTGGATCAGCTTATCAAGCTGCCCCCCGAACACCTTCCGGGCCCGACTGAACCCGCCATGATTTTCCAGCACGGGCACCAGATCGAAGTCTGCCGGATCCAGGCTGAGATTGGTCGCCATGTGCTCCCGGATGTAGCCCAGCCAGGCCTTTTGCTCGTCCGTGAAGGCCTTCCCTGCCATCAGGCTGGCCATGGCCCGATCCACGCGCTCGCCCGCATTGAGGAGGGGTTCTTCCTCCCGCACGGCGTGTTTCACCATGGAGAGGATATCGGCCAGTTCCTTGTGGAAGACGAAGGCGTGAGCCTGCTGCAGGTGGCCCACATCGAACTGACCGCCCTTGAGGGCATCCTTGAGCTCGTTCAGGGCCTTGGGGGACCATTCCTGGGGTTTGTGGAGCAGAATGCGCACGGCCTCGAGCTCGTTCTGGTGGGTCTCCACCCAGCCCGAAAAGGCCATCAGGTAATCCCCGGCAGGCAGGTAATCCTTTCCGCGCCGAAACCGCATTTCTGAGGCGACGATGTCTTCCACCATCGGGGCGATGAGGAAGTCTTCCTTCGCCCGTTCGTAGTTCTCCAAGAGATCCTGGAATTTGGCATCGCGGAGCATGGCCAGGGTGCCCAGGAAATCGTCCTTCAGCTTCTGGGGTAGTGCCTGGGTGAAGGCCTTCAGGTTGCCGTTCTCCACGAATTCGGCGAAGTCTTCGCGGGCCTTGCCGCTCATCTTGTCGTCGATGCCCTTCAGGCGCTGGGCGAGCTTTCGCACCGCCTCGTCCTGCTGCCAGCCCTTGGTGGTCCAGATGCTTTCGATCAGCTCTTTGTTGGACAAGATCCGGGCCTTCGTCTTCATCTCGCCGAAATCCTTGAGGTCCTTGAAACGGTCCACCAGGGTGCCATTGAAGCAATCGAAGACCAGGAAGCGATCCTTCTTGAAATTGGGCGAGCGGCGCGTGCCACGGCCGATCATCTGGGTCCAGAGGATGGGCGATTGCACCGGGCGCAGGAAGACAATGAACTCCAGATCGGGAATATCCACGCCCGTGCTGAGCAGATCCACCGTCACCGCCACCATGGGCTTGGGGCGGTTGCGGAATTCTCGGATGCGCTGCAGGGGGCGGTCCACCGTTTTGCTGCCGGTGATCTTCTGGACGAACTCGTCGCCCCGGCCAAAGGCCACGCGGCAGGCCCGCACGAGTTGATCCGCATGGCTGACATGGGGCAGATCGTTCACGGCAAAGAAGAGTGTCTTGGGAAAGCGGCCGTGTTCTTTCTCATGGGCCAAGGCGAATTTGGCCACCTCTTCCACGATCTTAGAATTGCTATCGGGGGCCGTGATGCTCCGCTCTGTGTCGGTGGCGGCGAACTGCCGGGCGGCCGCGGCTTCGTCCACCACCTGCTGGCCCGTTTCCCGATCCACATACACGATGCGCTCGGCTTCCTTTACGGGTACGCCCTGCAGGCGGACCTGGGAGTCGATGTTCACCTGGTCGAAATCCACCAGCCACCCGGCGTCGATGGCCTCCTGCATGCCATAGGTGAAGACGGGGTTCCCAAAGATAGCCGTGGTGTGCTTGGCGGGCGTGGCCGTGAGGCCGAGCTTCACGGCGTCGAAGTGTTCCAGGGTCTCGCGCCAGACCTGTTCGTCCTGCAGCGTGTAGCCCCGGTGGCACTCATCCGCGATGATCAGATCAAAGGCGTGGATGGGAATGTCCAGGGTCGCGGCGTCCTCTTCATCCTCGGCGTCATCCCCGGCCCCGAAGCCCTTCCCGAAGAGGTTCATGGCCATGCGCTGAATGGTGCTGACATAGACAAAGGTCTGGGCGCCATCGGGCTTCGTCAGGTAGGACTCGGGCAGAAGCTTGGGCTCGAAGGGTTCGTCATCGCCAAAGTCCTCGCGCTTGAAGCGCTGGCTGTAGACTTCGTACTCCGCGTTGAACTTGCGGTTATTGGGCGTGTCGAAGCTCGCCAGCTCGCGCACGGCCTGGGCCGCCAGGGCCTTGCGGTCCACCAGGAAGAGGATGCGCTTGGCGAGGCCGGAGGCGAGCAGGCGGTAAAGGAGCGCGACGATGGTGTAGGTCTTGCCGGTGCCCGTCGCCATGGCGAGCATCAAATCGCGGCGATGGTTGGCCAGCGCGGTCTCAACGAAAGCGATGGCCTGGGCCTGATAGGGCCGCAGCCGCGAGATTTCCTCGATCGGATGATCCTGGAACCAGGCAAAGGCCGCCGCAGGATCGGCGCAGAACATGTCTTCCAGGGCCTCGGGGGCGTGGAGCCCGCCGGGGAGCAGCCGGGAAACATAGCCATCCCGGCGCACATCCGCGAACCAGTGATGCACGCCATTGCTCGAATACAGGAAGGGAATCCGGTAGCCA
>JAYREN010000088.1:0-12175 GCA_041908845.1 Holophaga sp.
GGAATGCGACCTCCTTCTGCTGGATGGCCTCGATGGCCTCCGGCTGCTTGAAGCCGCTCAGGTAGCCCTTCATGGCCTTGAGGCCGTTCTCGATGCCGTAGATGCGGGTCTTCACCTGCCGGGCGTGCTCCGGGGATTTGGCGGCGTAGTCCTGCATGTTCCTGCGGGCCTGCTCCATGGTGGCGATGCGGGTGGCCAGGGCGGTGTCCCGGGCGAAGAGCATCTGGGCGAAGGTGTTGAGGCGCTGGGTGCTGCCGGGGTGGCCCACCACCAGGGTGAGATCGCCCAGCTTCACGCCCTCGGTGCCCCACTTCAGGAAGTGATCGGGCCTGTAGGGCTTGTCGTTCTCGTAGGCGCGGAAGAGGGTGAAGTCGAGGTCATGGCGGGGATAGGTGAAGTTGTCGGGATCCCCGCCGAAGGCGGCGATCTGGCCCTCGGGGGCCATCACCAGGCGGATATCTCTGTGCACCTTGTAGCCGTAGAGCCAGAACTTGCCGCCCTGGTAGAGGGTGACGGGGCTGAAGGCGAGGCCCGTGGCCTTGTCCCGCTCGGCCACCAGGGTCTTGAGCGTGCGCTCCCGGGCCTCGGCGCCCAGCTTCTCGGTCATGCCGGGCTTCACGCTGGCATTCACCTTGTCGGTGACGTTCTCCATCTGCACCAGGGTGCGCAGGGTCATGCCGGGGATCTTGAGCTCCTCGGCCCGGGTGCGGGCCAGGAAGCCAAGCTTGATGTAGTCCTTGTCGCCGGGGCCGCTCACCTGCTGGACCCAGCCCCGACCCACGTGATGGTTGGTGATCACGAGCCCGTCGGCGCTGACAAAGGAGCCGCTGCCACCGCCGAAGTGGAGGGCGCTGAGGCGCACATGGTCCAGCCAGGCCTGGTCGGGGGAAAAGCCGTAGGCGGCCTGCATCTTCTTCATGGGCAGGTTGTCGAAGGTCCACATGCCTTCGTCGGCACGCAGGGAAAGGCAGAGCGCCAGGGCGCCCAGGAGGGTCTTCTGCAGCTTCATGGGGTCACTCCGGAGAAGGCGATCACTCGCCCTTGATTTCCTTGACGAGGTCGGTGGCATCGTAGACCTTGCCCAGGGATTCCACGATGGCGCGGGCGTCCAGGGAGATGCTGCGGTTCACCTTGGGCTCGAAGTAGTAGTTGCCCGACAGGCCTTCGGTATTGCCATCGTGCAGGATGCCCGTGAATTCCCCGGCCTTGTTCACCACGGGGGAACCGGAGTTGCCGCCGATGGTGTCCACGGTGTGGACGAAGTTCAGCGGGGTGGACAGATCCAGCTTGTCCCGGCGTTCTAGCCACCGCTGGGGCAGGGCCCAGGCGCCGTTGAAGGCCTCGGGGCCCTGGCCCCAGGCGCGGTCATAGAGGCCCGCGAAGGTGGTGAAGGGCTGCATGAAGGTGCCGTTGGCGGGATAGCCCTCCACGGCGCCGAACGTGAGGCGCAGGGTGAAGGTGGCATCGGGGTAGACGGATTTCCCGTACACCTGGAAGCGGGCCTTGGCGATGCGGGCGCTGTGCTCGGAGGTGACGGAGGCGACCTCGTCCTCCAGCTGCTTGCGGAGCTTCCGACTCAGGGGATCAAGTTTGCGGGCCAGCAGGATCATGGGGTCCTGACTGGCGTCCACGGCCTTCTTGCCGCCCTCGAGCAGCTGCTTGCGCACGGTGGGATCCTGGAGCTTGGAGCCTTCCACGGCGGCCTTGGCGACCTCCTCGGGCGTCTTGCCACCGAGCATCGCCTTCACGAAGGGATGATCCGCACCGAGACCCTCCGCGGCCTCCTTCAGGCCATAGGTGAACTGGTGGAGCTCCAGTTCGGGGAAGAAGGGCGAAGGCACGGTGAGGCGTCGCTTGGCCTCCGGCAGGCTGGCCTCGCTGTACTCCGGCAGGCGCTGATCGGCGGACTTGGTTTCCTCATCGGTGATGCGCAGGATCCGCAAGGCGCTGCTCAAAAGGCCGCTGCCGCAGGTGCCCACGAAGCGGCTCTCCTTGCTGAAGCGCCGGGAGGTCTGGAGAGCCTTCTCGATCTTCTGCCAGCTCTCGCCGGTGGAGGCCTTCAGCTTGGGATCGCTGGCCACCTTGGCCTGGAAGGCCTTTTCCGCGGCCTCGATGCGGGCCATGGCCTCGGGATTCTTGAGGCCCCGAAGCTCACCCGCGAAGGCCTTATAGCCATTCTCGATGCCGAAGATGCGGTCGTTGACCTGGCGGGCATGCTCGGGGGACCGCTGGCCGTAGGCCTGGTACATGGCCTTGCGGCTGGTCATGGTCTCCAGGGTCTGGGGCAGGCCGATATCCCGGGCGAAGATCATCTCCGCGTAGGTCATCTGGCGATCCGTGCCCCCGGGATGACCCGTCACCAGCGTGAGATCCCCGGCATTGAGGCCCGCCTTGGCCCATTTCAGGTAGTGGGGCGGGGTGTAGGGCTTGTCGTTCTCGTAGACCCGGAAGAAGGTCATGTCCAGGCCGTGGCGGGGATAGGTGAAGTTGTCGGGATCGCCGCCAAAGGCGCCCAACTGGGTTTCGGGTGCCATGACCAGGCGCACATCGCGATGGATCCGGTAGCTGTAGATCCACCACTCGCCGCCCTGGTAGAGGGACACCTCTTCGCAGCGCAGGCCGGACTTCTTCTGCATCTCGTCCTTGATGGTCTCCAGCACCTGTTCCCGGGCCTTCAGGGCCTCCTTCTCGGACATGCCGGGCTTCACCGCCTGGTTCACGCGGTCGGTGACGTTGTCCATGGTCATGAGGGTGTACAGCTCCAGGCCCGGGACCTTGAGCTCCTGGGCGCGGGTCTGGGCCACGTAGCCATGCTTCACGTAGTCGTGGTCCTTGTCGGAGACCCGCTGGGTCCAGCTTCGGCCCACGTGGTGATTGGTGATCACCAGGCCATCCTGGCTGATGAAGGAGCCCGTGGCGCCCGGAAAGCGCACCACGGAGAGCCGCAGGTGATCGAGCCAGGCCTGGTCAGGGGCAAAGCCATACTTGGCCTGCATCTGCTTCAGGGGCAGGTTGTCGAAGGTCCACATGCCTTCTTCGGAGCGCAAGGCGCCGGGGGAAACGAGCGCGGCGAGGAGGGCGACAAGCATCGGGATTCGCATCTTGGCTCCGAAGAAGGGGGTGGCTGACAACCTTGGTGACCGGGCTACTTGCCCGTGAGTTCCTTGACGAGGTGGGGAGCGTCGAAGACCTTGGTGAGCACTTCCACGATGCCCCGGGTATCCACGGAAAGGGTGCGGTTGGCGCGGCCGTCGAAGTAGTACCGGCCGGGCAGGCTCTCGATATTGCCGTCGAAGGCCAGGCCCACCACTTCGCCCTTGCGGTTCACGATGGGGCTGCCGGAGTTGCCGCCGGTGATGTCGTTGGTGGTGACGTAGTTGTAGGGCGTGAAGAGATTCAGCTTGTCCCGGCGCTTCAGCCAACGCTCGGGCAGGACCCAGGAACCGTTCTCGGCCTTGGCCTTGTTGCCGCCCCAGCTGTAGTGGCGGTCATAGAGCCCGGCGAAGGTGGTGAAGGGCTGGGCCAGGGTGCCCACCATGGGGAAGGTCTCGATGGTGCCGTAGGAGAGACGTAGGGTGCCGGTGGCATCGGGATAGGTGGAGGCGCCGTAGACCGCGAAGCGGGCCTTGGCGATGCGTACCTGATGCTCGGAGATGACGGCCTGGGCGGCCTGGTTGCGCTGGGTCACTTCCTTGGCGGCCTTCTGGAAATCCTCGGAGAGGCCATCCTTCAGGCCGGCCAGCATCTCTTCATCGTTCTTGCCCTGGAACAGGGCCTTCACCATTGGGTGTTCGGCACCCAGTTCCTCGCGCACGCCCTGGAGGGTCGCCAGGATCTGCACGCGGGTGGCGGGCGGCATGGGCTCGGTGCCCAGGCGCTTGAGGCCGCCGGCGGTGCGGTTCATCTGGCCGATGGCGGCCATCTCCTTGGCCAGGGAGGTGGTCACCTTGAGGGCCTCCTCGATTTTGGTCCAGCTCTCGCCCGCCTGGGCCTTGAGGATGGGATCTGCGGCCACCTTCTCGCGCAGTTCCTTCTCGGCGGCGGCGACGCGGGCCATGGCGACCTTGTCCTGCAGGCCGGCGGTATCACCCACGGTCACCTTGTAGCCGTTCTCGGTGCCCATGATCTGGCCCGAGACCTGCCGGGCCTCTTCCTTGCCCTTGGCGGCATAGGTGTGCAGGGCCTTGCGGGCGCGGTCCAGGCCCTTGATGCGCAGGGGGCCGAAGACATCGCGGTCGGCTTCCATCTGGGCCAAGGTCATCAGGCGATTGGTGCGGCCGGGATGGCCCACGGTGAAGGTCATGTCGCCGTATTCGGCGCCCTGCTTGGCCCAGGTCAGGTGATGGGGTGCCTTGTAGGGCTTGCCGTTCTCGTAGACACGGAAGAGGCTGAAATCCAGGTCGTGCCGGGGCCAGGTGAAGTTGTCCCAGTCCTTGCCGAAGGCCGCCACGGCGTATTCCGGGGCCATGACGAGACGCACGTCCTCGTGCTTCTTGTAACGGTAGATCCAGAGCTGGCCGCCCTGGTAGAGGCTCACGGGCTCGCACACCAGCTTGGTGCGCTCGGTCTGCTCCTTCACCAGCTTGTCGAAGGCCTCCTTGCGGGCGGCGGCGGCCTGCTGCTCGTTCATCTCGGGTTTCACGGCCTGATCCACCTGGGCCGTCACATTCTCCATTTCCAGCAGGGAGAACATGGCGAGGCCGGGCACCTTGATCTCGTCCTTGCGAGTCTTGGCGACGAAGCCGTTTTCCACATAGTCATGGTCCTTGTCCGACACCTGCTGGATGGCGCCGTGGCCCATGTGATGGTTGGTGAGCACCAGGCCGTCGGCGCTCACGAAGGAGGCGCTGCCCCCGGACATCCGCAGGGCGGAGAGGCGCACATGGTCGAGCCAGGCCTGGCTGGGCTCGAAGTTGTACTTCGCCTTCATCTGCTTCATGGGCAGGTTGTCGAAGGTCCACATGCCCTCATCGGCGCGGGAGGCGACGGAAAGCAGGAGGGCGAGGGAACTCAGACTGAGGGCGCGAAAGGAAGGACGCATGGGCAGGGCTCCTGGTGCATCGATTTACGATGCTTTGGTCCAGGTTACCCCAAGGGGGGAGTTCTTTGAAGGATGGGGATTTTGGGGTGTTTGATTACCAACTATTCTCAGCCCCATCTCCTGAGAGTGAATCATCCACAGGCAACCGTTTGCCGGATGATCGGGAAGGCATCATCCGAACCCGAGAAGCGATTGAATCGGGAAAACCGCGAAACGCCCTCCGGCCTCACGCGGCTGAGGGCCAGTAGTCACAAAAACATGTCTCCATGCGTTGGACCACGCCAACTCTGTCGGAGTAAATCACCCCATTGTTATGGATAATTTCCCGCCTAACAGCGCCACCACAGAACCCCATTCGATCCGGGCGCTATCCACGTAATGCCCGTTATCCAGGCGCAGAAGCATACCCACTCGCTCCGAGGGGTCAACGATCAAATACTCAGGCACCCCGCCAGCTGCATATGCCCAGCGTTTAGCCACGGTGTCTTTGTTTGCATTGGAAGGACTCAGGATCTCGATAACCAAATCAGGGACGCCCGTGATTCCATGCGGGGCAATTTTCGCGGGATCGCACACGATCAACAGGTCAGGTTGAAAGACGGATTCTTGTTCCGGTAGGTATAGGTCTATGGGAGCGGAGAAGACCTCGCACTCCCCTCCATCCGCCTTTCGTTTTCCTTCCTCCAAGGCGTTGAAGATCGCAGCATGAATTTTGGAACTTGCCCGCTGATGCTCCACGGAAGGCGCTGGCGTCATGTCATAGGCGACACCGTTGATGAGTTCCCAGCGTCCTTCCCAGGTCTTCCAATCTTCAACGGTATGTCCGCGGCTTTTCAGTTGTGGAAGGTTCATGGGTCACCCTTAGGGGTTTAGTTTACCGATCAAAGGCAACTGCGGCCCTTTGTGAATCTTGGTGTCCCTGGCGTTCTCGGTGGTGGATCATTCGGGACTATTCGCGGTTTCAAAGTGCTTTTCCACCCGTGACTTCATCCACTGAGCCTTCGCGGTCCCTTCCCACCCATGCGTAGAAGCTGGGCAGGGCCAGTAGGGTGAAGAGGGTGCTGGTGATGAGGCCGCCCACCATGGCCACGGCCAGGGGGCGCTCCAACTCGGAGCCGCCGAAGCCGAAGAGCATGGGCATCAGGCCGAGGATCGCGGCCCCGGCGGTCATGAGCTTGGGGCGCACGCGGCCCAGGCTGGCCTCCCGCAGGGCCTCCTCGAAGGGAACGCCCTGGGCCATGAGGTCCTTGGCCTGGGTGATGAGCACCAAGCTGTTCTGCACCGCCACGCCAAAGAGCCCGATCATCCCCACGATGGAGCTGATGTTCCAGGTCTCTCCGGCCAGCCAGAGGGCGAGGAGCGCCCCGGCGAAGGCGTCCGGCAGGGTCGCGATGACCACGAGCACTTCACGCCAGCGCTTGAGGGCCAGGTAGAGCAGGCCCACCACCAGGGCCAGGGCCGTGGCGATGGCGATACCCAGCCGGCGGTGGGTATCCCGGGCCTCTTCGATCTTGCCCCCCAGCTTGACGAAGGTGCCCTTGGGCAGCTGGACCTTGGCCAGGGCCTGCTCGATCCGTTTGGCGGTGCCGCCCAGGTCGCCGGTGGTGCGGACATTGAGTCCCAGGCGGCGCTGGCCGGATTCCCGGCGCACCAAGGTGGGCGTGGAGGCCTCCTGGAAGCGCACTACCTGTCCTAGGGTCAGGGCCCGGCCATCCTCCATAACCAGTGGGGTGTCCTTGAGGTTCTCGGGGCTGAGCCGACCATCGTTGGGAAAGCGCACCACCCGCTCGATGCGCTGGGGGCCCTCGAAGCGGGCCTCGGAGACCAGTCCCTGCAGGGCCGCCTCCAGGGTGCGGGCCACCAGGGGGCGGGGCACGGCCAGGCGGCGCAGGGCCTCCTCATCCAGTTCCGCCCGCCACCGGGGCATGGGGTCGGGGGTGTCCGCCGTCACGCTGCGCACGCCTTCCAGTCGCGTGAGCTGCTCCCGGAGGGCGGGGAGAACACGCCGCAGAGCCTCGAGATCCCGGTTGAAGAGCTTGACCTGGATATCGGCCGGCGTGCCGCCGATGCCTTCGGCGATGCGCTCCTGCATGGGCGTGTTCACATCCACGGGGAAAGGCATGTGCTCGGCGGCTTCCAGCACTTCCCGGGCCACCAGGGCCTCGTCAGCGCCCGGGGCCAGGATCACCATCACCTCGCTGTCGGTGATGGGGCAAGGATCCTCGGTCACCTCCGCCCGCCCACTGCGGCGGTAGACGGCACCCACCCCTGGGATGTCCTTGAGGCGGTCGTCCAGGTGCAGGTTGGCCTGGTCCACGGCCTCCAGGCTGCTGCCTGCGGGGATCTTGGAGAGCAGCATGAAGGCCCGTTCATCCAAGGTGGGCAGGAAGTTGGAGCCGAGATCCACCGCCAGCCAGATGCTGGGGATGGTGAGCCCCAGGGCCAGCACCCGCACCAGGGGGCCATGGTGCAGGGCCCAGTCCAGGGCCGGGCGGTAGATTCCCTTGAGGGCCGAGACCAGGCGAGGCTCCTCCAGAGCGGCGCCCGGGGGGAGGAAACGCTCCACCAGCGCGGGCACGAGGGTAAAGGTGAGCACCAGGCTGAGGGTCATGCTGGCGGCCACGGCCAGCGCCAGGGGCGCGTAGAGCTTGCCCGCGATGCCGCCCATGGAGAGCAGGGGGATGAAGACCGCCAGGATCACCAGCACCGCGATGAGGATGGGCGGCGCCACCTCGGCAGCGGCCCGGGTGAGCGCGATGCGGCGGGGTTCGGGGCTACCCGCATGCTCCTTGAGACGGTGGGCGAGATTCTCCACCATGATCACGGCGGCATCCACCAACAGACCCACGGCGATGGCGAGGCCGCCCAGGGTCATGGCGTTGAGGCCGAGCCCCGCGAAATGCAGCGGAATGGCAGCGCCGAGAGTGGCCAGGGGCAGCACTGCGAGGACCAGGAGGGCTCCCCGCACGTTGCCCAGCAGGACGATGAGTACCAGCGCCACGAATATGCCGCCCACCAGGAGCGCCAGGGTGACGCCGTTGAGGGCATGGGTGACGAGGCGTCCCTGGTCGTAGATCACTTCCAGCTGCATGCCCTCGGGCAGCTCGCCCTTCAGTTCGGCAACGGCGGCGCGCACGCCTTCGGCCACATCCTGGGTGGCGGCGTTGGGCTGCTTCACGATGCGGAGACTCACATCCTCATGGGACCCATCCATGGGTCCCACCCTTCGGGCGGTATCGCCGTTGGCGATACCGTGGCCCTCCGCTCCTGCTCCGGGCTCATGCTCGGCCTTGGTGGGGCGCGTCGTTGGAGTGGTGTGGCCGTTGGCGATACCGTGGCCCTCCGCTCCATCGATCGAACGCTCTCGCGTTCTCCCACTCGCCTCCGGCTCGTGGCGATGGAGCCTCCCTGCTTCGGGCTCATGTTCGGCATTGGCGGGTGGCGCCTTGGAGTTTGTGTCATTTTTGGCGATGCCGTGGGCCTTCGCTTCTGCTCCGGGCGCGTGGGCCCCTGCGGCGTGGCGGGCCAGGCCGCGGCGGAAGGCGGGGGCTTCGCGGATTTCGGCTACGTCACCCAGGGTCACCATGCCCTTGGCGGCCTGGAGGGGGAGTCGTCGAACCTCCTCGGGGGTGGCGGCCAGGTTGCCCACGGACATGTACCAGCCCTTGTCCTGGATCTCCAATACCCCTGCAGCCACGTCCTGGTGGCTCTCCTCCAGGGCGCTCATCACGCGCTCCAGGCTGACGCCCAGGCTGCGGACTTTCTCGGGGATCAGGGTGATCTGCAGGGAGCGCTCCTGGCCCCCCAGGCGCTCCACCCGGGCCACTCCGGGCACGGCCTGGAGACGGGGCGCCAGCACTTGGTCCGTGTGATCCCGCAGGCGCATGGGGTCCACGTTCTCGCCTTCGAGGACGATATCCATCAGTTCGTGGAGTCGCCCCGAGGCGCTGGTCATCAGGGGGGGGCGCGTGCCGGTGGGAAAACTCCCCACCACACCGGAGAGACGCTCGGCCACCAGTTGCCGGGCCCGCCAGGGATCTGTATCGCCCTCGAAGGTGACCACCACCTGCACCAGTTCCGGCAGCACCGTGGCATTCACCCGCCGCACGCCGGGCATGCCTCCCAAGGCTTGTTCTGTGGGCTGGGCCACGGCCAGTTCCAGTTCGGGGGTGGCCCGGCCTGGGCTCTGGATGAGCACACTCAGCACCGGCAGGCTCATGTCCGGGAAGAGATCCCGCTTGAGGTTGAGGAAGGTGAACAGCCCCGCCAGGCCCCAGGCCAGGCTGAGGGCGAAGACCCAGCCCTTGCGGGGCAGGAGCCAGTCGAACCAGCGGCGGACGAGGGAACGCTGCTCGGGCGCGTGGATGGGATCGGACGCAGGGGCCTGACTTGGTCCAGACACCACGAGGTGCCCCTTGTTCATATCAGTGCCCATGGCCATCCTCCCCTTCCGGCTGGGTGCGCTTCTGCTGGTAGGCCTTGAGGAGGTAGGCCCCTTCGGCCACCAGGGTCTCGCCGGGCTTCACGCCCTCGAGCACCAGGACTTCGTCCTTCAGTTCCATGCCGCGTTGGACCGGGCGGAACACGGCCTGCTCCTTTTCGGCCACGAACACGCCCCAGCGGCCATCCACCTGCTGAAGGGCGGACTGGGGCAGGTAGATGCCCCTGCCCATGGGCACCTTGGCCTCCACGGGGGTGCCTGGGATGGGCAGGGGACCGCCCAGCAGGCGCAGGCGGTACGTCAGGCGACGGGTATCCGGGGTCAGGGCCGGGGCGGTGCCCTCCAGTCGGGCCTGCCAGGTTCGGCCCTGGCCCTGGCGCACTTCGGTGAGGGAACCCTGATTCCAGCCCGAGGGGCCGGGTTCGCCCAGTTCCACCCGCACGAGGCTGGCCTGGGCGGCCTGGAAGCCGCCGAGTTCCTGACCGGCCTCCACGCCTTGGCCTCGCTGCACCTTCCAGGTGAGCACGGCGCCGCGGGTGGGGGCCTTCAGGGCGAAGGTGGATCCGGCCTCGCCGGGCCTCAGCCCCACGGCTTCGAGCCCCAGGCGCGCGGCCTCTTCCTCGGCCTTGGCGGTGGAGTTCTCACTCTGCATGGCCTCGAGATCCCGCCGTGATCCGGCCCCGGCCTGGAAGAGCCGTTCCTCCCGGGCGAGATCCGCCTGGGTGCGGTCCAGCCTGGCCTTGGCCGCGATCCAGGCGGCCTTCAGGCTGGCCAGTTCCGGGCTCTGGATGAGGGCCAGGGTGGCACCGGCGGCGCGGCTCTGGCCGGGGATGGCCACCAGGTGGCTGACGATGCCCTTCACGGGACTGCTGAGCAGGACCTGGGCGGCCTCATCGCCTTGGGCCTCGCCGGGTACCCAGCGACCTTCGGCACGGGGTTCGGGAACGGTCATCAGGCGAAGGCCCCGGATGCCCGCCAGGGGGATGTGGTCCCCGTGGGCCTCGGCGGTTGCTTCGTGGGCGTGGTCGTGGGCTTCGGCCTGGGGGCCGGGCTTGCGGGAGCAGCCCAGCCCGGTCAGCAGGAGAACGGCCAGGGGAAGGCTTGCGAAAAGGCGACTCATGGGTGTACCTCGGACAGCAGGGTCTGGAGTTCGGCGGTGAGCAGATGCTGGGCATGGAGTCGCTGCAGGGAGGCCATCTGAGCCTCCAGGAGCTGGCGACGGAGCGGAAGGGCCTCAGAGGGACGTTCCCGGCCCTCCTGGAGGCGCAATCCCACAGCGGTGAGGGCCTGGGCGAAGTCCGGCGTTCGTGCGGAAGGGACCGCCTGGGTGAGCCGGAGGGCGGCGCTCTGGGCGCGGGCATCCAGTTCCGCCAGGGCCTGTCGGGATTCCCCCTGAAGGGCACGGAGCTGGGCCTCGGTGCTATGGCGGACGGCGGAGCCCTCCCCTGGTCGCGGCAGCCGCACCGCGAAGCCCAAGCGAGTCACCTTCTCGTCGCCCTCCTGGGCGTGACTGCCCCGCAGGCTCCATCGGCTGAGTTCCTGGGCTTCCTTGAGGCGGAGGCTGCGCTCCTCCAGATCGATCTGGGCCAGCAGCGCGACGCGAAGAGGGCCCGCCTGCAGACGTTCCTGGAGCTTTTCGGTGGAGATGGGGGGAACGGGCCCCGGATCGGCCAAGGGAACGGGCGCTGGCGGAAGCTCCACCAGCGCGAGGAGCGTGCCCCAGGTGTGGGCGGCTCGTCCGCGGGCCTCGTCGAGTTCCTGCTGGACCTTCAGGTGCTCCCCTTCCACCAGGGTCACCTGGTACGCGGGATCGGCCCCGGCCTCGAAACGGGACTGGGCGGCCCTGAGCCAGTGCGAAACGGTGGCAAGGTCCGTCTCCCGCAGGGCGAGCAGGCGCGCCGCCAGCCAGGCGTCCAAGTAGGCGGTGCGCAGGCGCAGAGCGCCTTCCCGGCGGGCGGCCTCCTGCAGGAGCGGATGGGCCCGCCCCAGGCTCCGGTCTAGCTCGGCGCGAATCCGGGGCGAGAGGAAGAGGGGCAGATCCACTTCAATGCCCCGGTCGGTGGTGCCGGGGGCACCGGGGCCGCGGCGGGGGCCCGCGGAAACCGAGAGGGTCGGGCCCTCCCGCAGGAAGCCGCGACTCTCCTGGGATTGGCGGTGTCGCTCCGCCAGCAGCGCCTCGGTGCGCCAAGTCTCCGGCGCGGGCCGGGCCTTGGCCTGGAGGTGTTCAAGGGTGAGAGGCATCTGGGCCACCACCTGCACGGTGAGCAGGCAGGGCAAGGCCCCGAATGGGAAGAACGACATGATGTCCTCGAATCAAGGAATAGGCGGACCCATCAGGGGATCCGCTGCGCTCGGAAGGCTGACTAGAGGTGATGTACGGGGAGCATCGCGAGCCACAGGCGAGCAGGCGATTCCCCGGTTCACGTTAGCCTCTGGGAGGCGCCTTTTCGGGTTCGAGTTCGAGAATCAGGATGGGTTGGACGGCTACGGCTTCGTAAGTGGGTTTGGGCAGGGGATCCGGGGGGGGCGCCGCAGGCGCGTCGGGGATCAGGATGGGCATGCAGTCATCGAGGCAGAGCACGTGCTGGCTCTCGTGGGTGTGTCCCGTGGTGTCCTCGTGCCAGTGATCCGAGCCCGCCGCCGAGAGGATGGAGGCGATGGCGACCAGGAGCAGCACTGCGATCCAACGTTTC
>JAYREN010000089.1:0-12143 GCA_041908845.1 Holophaga sp.
GGACGAACCTACGGGTGCCCGCCCAATTCGCAGTGATGGGCGCCGAGGCAACCGTGGTCGCCGGGCAGGTGACACCGTTGTCGATGACGCCGGTCCCACCGGAATAGGTGGGCGTCAGGGTGAAGGTCGCCCCAAAGGCCGGAGTCGTGGTGGAGGCCACCAGGCTGGTGGCCACGGGCACGCCCACCACGGTGACGGTGGTGGTGGCGGTCTTGCTGGGATCATCCACCGAAGTGGCCGTGATGGTCACGCTGCCCGCAGTGGCGGGCGCCGTCCAGACATTCTCGACAAAGGAGCCCGCAGAGGCGCTCCAGGTCACGGTATTAAGCGCGCCGCCGGTCACCGTGGTCGCAAAGGTCGTACTGCTGTTCACGGTCCGGGTGATCGCCGCGGGGCTGATGTCGCCCACAACAACGGTCTGTGGCGTAACCACCACGGACTTGGTGGCAATAACATTGGCCACATTCGTCACGGTCAGCATGTAGGTCCGTGCCCCACTCCAGTTTGCGGAGATGGGTGCGGAAGCGACGCCGCTCGCGGGGCAATCGACACCGTTGCTGAGAGTGCCGATACCTGCGGAATAGACTGGCGTGAGGGTGAAGGTCGCCCCGAAGGCTGGGTTCGCGTCGGAGGTGGTCAGGCTTGTGGCAACGGGAGCCGGTGGGGGAGCGGGGGTGCCGCCGCCACCCCCTCCGCTGCAGCTCAACGCCAACGCGGTGAGCCCCACAGCTGTCAGGTTCAGAAGAGCGCGCATTGCGCGTGGGTGATTCATTTGAATCCTCCGGGTAGACAGGCCTGCGACACCGAAACAGACCCACAACGCCTTGGCGTTGAAATTAGAAAAATCCCATCATCGCCATTCACAAGAGAAGTGAAGTCTACTTAGAGGTGTGATGTTTTGATATGAAATTAACGATAAAAAAATACCAATCGCAAGAATTGCACCACGAGTTGCCAACACAATAAAGACCAAGGGCCGACTCGAGAGCCGGCCCTTGGTCTTGCGCTGATGCTCAGATAGCTACTTGGCCATCACCTTGACCATCTCCAGCACCTTGCAAGAGTAGCCCCACTCGTTGTCGTACCAGGACACGACCTTGACGAAGGTGGGATCCAGGGCCATGCCGGCCTCGGCGTCGAAGACCGAGGTGCAACTCTCGCCGCGGAAGTCGGTGGAGACGACCTTCTGGTTGGTGTAGCCCAGAACGCCCTTCATGGCACCTTCGCTGGCGGCCTTCATGGCGGCGCAGATCTGATCGTAGGTGGCATCCTTGTTCAGTTCCACGGTGAGGTCCACCACGGAGACATCGGAGGTGGGCACCCGGAAGGCCATGCCCGTGAGCTTCTTGTCGAGTTCGGGAATCACCTTGCCCACGGCCTTGGCCGCACCGGTGGAGCTGGGGATGATGTTTTCCAGGATGCCCCGGCCCCCGCGCCAGTCCTTGTTGGAGGGGCCGTCCACCGTCTTCTGGGTGGCGGTGGCGGCATGCACGGTGGTCATGAGTCCGCGCTTGATGCCGAAGGTGTCGTGGAGCACCTTGGCGATGGGCGCCAGGCAGTTGGTAGTGCAGCTGGCATTGGAAATGATTTCCTGACCCTTGTAGGAGGCGTGGTTCACGCCATAGACGAACATGGGCGTGTCGTCCTTGCTGGGGGCGCTAAGGATGACCTTCTTGGCGCCAGCCTTGAGGTGCGCGGAGGCGGTTTCCTTGTCCAGGAAGAGGCCCGTGGATTCGACGATGATCTCGGCGCCCACCTCGTCCCACTTCAGTTCGGCGGGATTCTTCACGGCGGTAAGACGAATCTTCTTGCCGTTGACGATGAGGTTGGAACCTTCGACTTTCACGTCGCCTTGGAAGCGGCCATGCACCGAGTCGAACTGGAGCATGTAGGCCAGGTAGTCGGGCTCGAGCAGATCGTTGATGCCCACCACCTCGAGATCAGGGAAGTGCTGGATGGCGGCGCGGAACACCATGCGGCCGATGCGCCCGAAGCCGTTGATACCGATCTTGGTCATGCAAACCTCCGCTCAATCGCCAGGATTTCCCGAGGGCAGGACCGTGCTCGCGACGGCGCGGGAATCCTCAGCAGGAGGCTTCAGGATAGCGTAAAGAGGTAATCAGGGGCTCGAGCTTCTTGGATAACGTATTGCGATGGATCCCCAAACTGCGCGCGGCGGCACTCTGGTTGCCCGCATGGGCCTCCACCACCTGCAGCAGGTAGGCCCGCTCGAATTCCCGCTTGGCCAGTTCCAGAGGAATCTCCTTGTTCACCATCTCCACGACGAGTTCATGCAGCTGGCGGCGCATCAGGATTCCACTCCAGAAACAGGTGAGGATCGAAGGTATCACCGATAAAATCGAATGCGAAGGGCGATTTCACGGCACTGTCACAGCCCCGTGTGTGGAAAACCCTGTGGAATACTTGTGGAGAAAGTGGAGGAAATCATGCGCAAGACCAAGCTTGTGATCACCGTAGGTCCAGCGCTCTGGGGTGACGGCCCGCTTCGGCAAGTTCTCGAACTCGCCGACGCCGTGCGCATCAACGCCAGCCACTCCACCCTGGCCGAACGAACGCCCCACCTCCGCCTTGTTCGTGATACCGCTGAGGCCCTGGGGCGGCGCATTCCCGTATTCCTGGATCTACAGGGGCCCAAGTGGCGTGTCGGCAAGATGGAATCGGTGCAACTCGAAGAAGGCAGTATCGGCGCACTTTACCCCGCCGAAGAATCCGCCCCCTCGGGCCATGCCTGGGTCGTGCCCCTGCCCCATCCCGAACTGTTCCGCGGTGCCAAGCCGGGGCAGATCTGGATGCTGGATGATGGCAACTTCGTGCTGGAAATCACAGAGGTGCGGCAGAGTCAGCTTCTCGCCCGAGTCAAGGTGGGCGGTCTGCTCAAGGCCCGCAAGGGCGTGCATCCCATCGGCCTGGACGTGGCCTTCGATCCGCTCACGCCGAAGGACCTCGAGGACATCAAGTGGGGCATCGAGCAGGGCGTGGATTTCTTCGCCCAGAGCTTCGTGCGGCGCGCCGCCGATGTCCAGGCTCTCCAGGCCACCATCCGCGCCTTCGGGGGCGCCCAGCCCATCATCGCCAAGATCGAGCACCCCCAGGCCCTGGACCACCTGGAAGAGATCCTCGATGTCTCCTGGGGCGTGATGGTGGCCCGGGGCGACCTTGGTGTGGAACTGGGCGTGGAGAAGGTGCCCAGCCTGCAGAAGCGCATCATCCGAATGGCCCGCCAGTCCCTCAAGCCTGTCATCACCGCCACCCAGATGCTGGAGAGCATGATCGAAAACCCCCAGCCCACCCGCGCCGAGGCCAGCGATATCGCCAACGCCATCTGGGATGGCACCGACGCCGTGATGCTCAGCGCCGAGAGCGCCGCCGGGAATTACCCACTCGATGCCGTGCAGTGGCTGGCCCGCATCGCCCAGGATGCCGACGAGAACGCACCGACACCCGCCGATCGCCGCGTCGCCAGCGTTCCCGAGCACTACACCGGGCGCACGGATGTCTCCGTCGCCTTCGCTGCCTGCCGGACCGCGGAGGAACTCAAGGCCAAACTCCTGCTGGTCTTCACCGAAGGGGGCGGCAGCGCCCGCATGGTGAGCCGCCTGGCCGGAAGCGTGCCCGTGGTGGGCGCCACCACCGACCTGGGCAATGCAAGGCGGATGGGACTCCTACGGGGCGTGCGCAGCCTGCTCATCCCCCGGGCCGAACACCTCTCCCAGATGATCGCCTCCATCGAACCCGTCTTGAAGGCCGAGCACGATCTCCAGCCCGGCGATCGCGTGGTGATGACCCTGGGCCATCCCCTCTGGACGGCCGGCAGCACCAACACCTTGCGCGTGCTCACCTACTGAGCCCATGCGCGGCCTCTTCGGCTTCATGGGCCTCACCCTCGGGGGTTGGCTCGGCTGGTGGTTGGGCTCCTTCGTAGGGCTCACCACGGCAGTGGTTCTGAGCAGCGTCCTCAGCGGCGTCGGTCTCTGGGCCGCGAGGTGGGTGGGGCGGGAATACTTGGAATGACGCCTCCAAGCGCCCCTGGGGGAGCGCTTGGGGAATGGCAATCACTTGTGGAGTTCGCGCACGGATTGTGGGGTAACTCCGTCGTAGGTGAAGGTCAGCCACTCGCCGCTCTTCTCGGTCTTGGCGGTGGGCAGTTTCCACTCCCCCTGAAGGCGTTCACCTCCCTTGTCTGATTTGGCCAACAGCTCGATCTTGCGAAGGGCTTCCATCACTTCCTCTCGGGTCGCATTCTTGGCCACGAAGCGCATCTTGCGCTCGCCCTCCTTGGCGGCCCAGTACACGAACTCGATGCTGCGGTTGTGGTACTCGGTCGTGATCGACTTGGGCTCCTCCGGCGCGGGAGGCGCTGGTACCGCAGGTTGAGCCGGTTGCGAAGGAGGGGTGGGCTCGGCCCTGGGGTTCAGCTTGCTGGCCCAGACGCCCTCGTTCATCAGATCGGAGGGGTGGGCCACTCGAAGAACCCCATCCTGGATCACGCAGACGAGCCCCTGGGACTTCACGAGGTTTTCCAGGGCCGTGCGCCAAGGGGCGTGGCGAAAGACGAAGGGGCCTTCCGTATCGGGAATGCTTCGCCCGATGACCGGGTCGAGGCGCCGCGCCTCGGCAAATTTGTGGATGGCCTCTTTCAGAGTCTTGGCCTCGATCTGCACGGGTGACTTATCGCCCTTCTCGCCCCAGGGATCCCGCGGAGCCATGGGTGGTGGGGGTGGGAGCGGACGCATCGCCACGGCGCTGGGAGGCATCGGCGGGGCGGGGACCGCCACGGGGCTGGGCGCCATGGGGGGTGCAGGTTTCTTGGAAGACTGGGCCAACAGCGCCGTGGTGCCGAGGGCCACCAACGCCACGACAAGAACGGGCAACCCGAAACGGGGCGGCGGCACGGGGGCCAACAGGCGTTTGATGCGTTCCATGAGGTTGCCTCCTCTGGCCGAGAGGGCCAGGGATAGGGGCCGCCCGCGCTGGGCGTCGAGACGGCACAGGGTTTCAACGTAGAGGACGGCGTCGCCGCAGGCCATTACGGCATCGACATCACAGCAGCACTCCCGCTCGGTGCGCACACGGCGGGAGATGAAATGAACGGCGGGGTGGAAGAAGAGCAGTGTCTCGAGCGCACATTGGAGGCCATTCACCAGGGGATCCAGGCGCCGCAGATGGGCCAGTTCATGGGCCAGCACCGCCTCTGCCCCCGCCTCGTCGACCTGTGCGAAGAAGCCCAATGGCACGAGGATCACGGGGCGAAGGAGGCCCAAGGCCATGGGCGTGGGAATACGGGCCGATTGAAGCAGGCGCACGGTGCGGCGGATTCCCGAGCGGGCCGCCAGTTCCTGCACGCGCACTGCCCACCGAACCTCCACCCCTTCCGCGCCCTGGCGCAGACGATGGAGCCAGATCCATCCCCCCACCGCACGGAGCCCGAGGAGCGCACATCCGATCATCCATCCCAGCAGCAGGCTGGGCAGCAGCGAAGCCAGCCGAGCTTGCCACGAAAGAAATCCCGACGCGGTCGGCACGGCCTGAAACGTGCCGGAATCCAGGCCCAGCACCATGGGAGCGTGGGCCGTGAAGGGCGCGGGACTGGCGGACGCCACCATACAGAAAGTGGCCAGCGGAGCCAAGGCGCAGAGGGCCAGGAAGAGGCAGGCCACCCCGTACCGAAGCCGCGGACCTCGGCCCCGGAGCGCCGCCAGGGCGCCCCAGGCCAGAAGCCCCAGGAGGGCGCCTTGCCAGAGGAAATGCACCAGGCACCAAGCCAGACGGAGCGCAGTGGGCGTACCCAGAAAGTGGATCACGCGCGCTTCTCCTTGGCCTGGGCCAGAAGTTTCTCCACAGCCTTCCGTTCCCGGCCGTCCAGGGGGCGATTCGAGAGGGCCGCGCTCACCAAATCCAGGGCGCTGCCTCCAAAGGCCCGGTCCATCAGATCATCCACCAGATGCCGAAGCGTGTGTTCACGCGCCTTGGATGGTCTATACACGTGAGAGCGTCCCTCCTCGTCCCGCTTCAGCAACCCCTTGTCCACCATGGTCTGCATCATCTTGAGCACAGCCGTATAGGCCAGGGGTTCCTCCCGATCCTCGCAGAGCGCCTCGTGGACCTGGCGCACGGTGGCCGGACCTAGGGCCCAGAGGGCGCGAAGAATGGAGAGTTCCACATCGGTGGGGCGGTTCAGGGGGTGACGCATGGGCGCGGGTCCTTGGCTACATTCGAAAGCGTACGAATTAAAGTGTATGTGTCAAGAAGGAAGTTCCCACCGGGTTTTCGGGACACCCTCAGAGCCCGGGGCCCTCCACGATGAGCCGAGGCTCGGTGAAGCTCTCCATGGCCCAGCGGGGGCCTTCCAGCCCCTGCCCCGAATGCCCCAGGCCGCCGAAGGGCGCGGCGTCCAGGCGGAAGGTGGGGGGCAGGTTCAGGAGGACACCGCCGGCCCGCAGGATTTCGGCGGCCCGGCGGAGATGCTGGGCATCCCGGCTGTAGACGGCGGCCCGCAGGCCGAAGCGCGTGGCTGCGGCCTTCGCCAGCCCCTCATCGAAAGACGCCACGGGATTGAGGATGGAGATGGGGGAGAAACACTCTTCGCAACACAGGTCTTCGTCCTCATCCACCTCCAGCAGGATGGCCGGTGGCAGGAGACGCTCCTGGCGCGTGCTCCGCAGCAAGACTTTCGCGCCCCGGGCCACAGCGGCATCCAGGGCTGCATCCATGCGGATTGCCGTGGCCTCGTCGATGAGGGGCCCCACGACCACCGCCGGATCCCAGGGATCGCCCACGGGCAGCGCCCGCACGGCCTCCAGGAAGGTCGGTACGAATTCGTCCCAGAGTTCCTGATGCACGTAGAAGCGCTGAGCCTTGCAGCAGCTCTGGCCCCCTCCGGCCACCGCAGCTGGGGCCAACTGTCGGGCGACCTTGCCGGGGTCGATGCCCCGGTCCAGCACCACGGCGGCATTGCCGCCCAGTTCCAGGGTCAGGGGCTTACCGCCAAGAATGGACTGGAGATGCAACCCCACTCGCTCACTGCCGGTGAAGCTCACCACCGCGATGCGCCCATCCCGGGCCAGGGCCTCGGCGGCGGCGGGTTCCACCTGCGCCATCTGCAGGAGGTGCTCCGGCGCGCCCGTATCCTGGCGGGCCTGCTCGAAGGATTCGAAGAGTCGCACCGCCAGCCGGGGCGCCTGGGGACATGGTTTCCACACCACGCTGCAGCCCGCGCCCAGGGCAGGAGCCAGCTTGTGCAGCGCGAGGTTGATGGGGAAGTTGAAGGGCGTGATGGCCAGCACGGGCCCCCGGGGAAAGCGCCGCAGCGTGGCCCGGCACCCCTCGGCCCCCGCCATAAGATCGTAGGGCACGGCTTCTTCGCCGAAGCTGGCGAGGGCTTCCAGGGTGGCCTGGAGCGTGGCTGCCCCGCGCTGAACCTCCCCTAGAGCGAGGGTGATGGGCTTGCCCGTTTCCTCGGTGATGAGGTGAGCCAGTTCACCGCTGGCTTGGCGGTAGTGGCAAAGCCACGCCTCCAAAAGGCTACGACGCGCCAGTCGCGAGGCGTCGCGCCAGGCCGCGAAAGCGTTCTCGGAACGCCGCAGGCAATGATCATGTTCGAAGCTCATGAATCCCCCTCGTCAGAGCGGTTTCAATCCATCCAGGAGTTCCAGCGCCCGCCGCTCGTCCAGCTCGGACACGCGCAGCCATCGTGTTTCATCCACCTTCAACCAGAGCGTCCTCAGCCCGGAATGCCACCAGCCTGAGTGACCCGACGAACCGCTCAGCAGAGCCTTGGATTCACGCAGCATCGCCTGTGTCGGATGGGTGACCGCCTCCACGGCATGACGCCCCTGCCAGAGCAGGGAGAGCTGCCCTTCAGCCAAGGCCCACTGAGTCCCTGGCAAGCGCAGACCTGCGCCGTCAGGTACATATACCCGATCCCCCAGGATGCGGATCTCCCGCTCCCAGGCGCCTTCGGGAATCCATTTCCCTTCCCCTAAGCGCGTGGCGGCGGTGTCCCAGCCCACACTGCCGAGATCGGCCAGATCCGTGGTGGCCAGTTTCAGGCGCAGGGTCGAGGCGGGAATCTCGTCGAAGGTGGGATCCACAGGAATCCAGCGCCCTGCGATCCTCACCTCCACCCAGAAGTGCAGGCCCAGGACATTGCCCGTCCCCACCCAGCCGAGCACGCCCCGGGCGGGCACGCCCAGTTTCCGCAGCAGCCCCACCGCCAGTACGCCGTGCTCCGTGCAATCCCCTTTGGGCCTGCGGGCCACCTCCTGGGCGGAGGCGAAACCCACGGTGTAGTCCTTTTCCGTGATCCACTCGAAAACGAAGCGGTTGACGCGTTGGACCAGGGCCCAGCGCGGGGCATCCTTCGGGGCCTGGAGCCGGGCCAGCAGCCCCTTGAAGACCGGATCCTCGAATTGTACCAGGGGCGACGGCGCCAGGAAGGGCGCATCGTCGGGCTGCGGCTGTCCCTTGACCGGAAGTTCCGCGGCTTCCTCGGGCGTGGGCGCCTTGGCCCGCTGGAGCTGGATGCGATAGGGATCGAGCCGCTTCTGCTGATCGTCCTCCGGCAGCGTCTGCGGGTCCTTGCCGTCCCAGCGCAGGGTGGCGCGGGTGAGCCAGGGCAGGAAGGGATGGGGCGGCAGCGTCTTCAAGGTCTTCGCAAAGAAACCGGCCTGGGGTTCCGCCCCCTTGGGTGCGGGCAGTTCGGCCCGCTGCACCAGGATCGGGATGCCCCCCAGGCTGGTGACGGTCTTCAGTTCGCCTGCGGAGGGCGACACCCAGAGTTCCGTTTCTGATTGCATGGGCCCCTCGCGGCTCACGCCCTTGAAGCGCACCGCATCGGGAAAGCCGGGCAACGGATCGGGCCCCATCGCCTCGAGGTCCAGTTCGGTGGGCTGCTGAAGGGCCGGCACATAGCCCCTGAGACGCAACGGTTGGCGCCCCTTCGCGGCCTCCAGGAGTTTGGCGTCCTGGGCCGGGGGCCAGAGCACCTGCTCTTTGTCCAGTTCCACCCACCGCTCGGGGAGGTTCTTCGACTGGACGCGGAGCCTCAAGGGGTCCGCAGGCTTCCAGGTGGCGCGGCCCTCCATGGGCTCCTGGGCCAGCCGGATGGACCAGGTGAATTCCAGTGCGCCATTTTCCTCCCGGTAGGCCTTCAGATTCACGTTCTGCTCCACCGCCATGCCCATGCGCTCGAGGCGGACCCATTCCCGAGTCTCGACGCCCTCGCCGGTCCCGGACTGGGTGCGGAGGATCTCGCGTCCACCCACCTCCTGCCCGGCCATCCAGAGCCGGAAACGGGTCGTGGTCTGGGCCGGTGCCCAGTTCACAAATACGACGAGGAGGCAAACCAGGCGGGCGAACAAGGGCATTCGAGGCTCCGCCCTTCAGAGTAGCGGGAAGCGAAGAGAGGGCGACGGCGGACCCGCCCTTGAATCACACTGGAGACGCATGACCATGATCCGCACCCACGCCGCCATCGTGCTGCGCCCCACGCCCTTCCAGGAAGGCGGCCTCATCGTGTCCTTCCTCACGGAGCACGGCGAGCGGCTCACAGGCCTCGCCAAGGGCGCCAAGAAACCCGCCGCCAAGTGGGTATCGGCATTCGAGCCCCTTGGGCTGGTGCGGGTGAGCTTCTTCGGCAAGGAGCATGTGGAGATCCGGCGCATCACCCGCTGCGAACTCCAGCACTCGCCCCTCACCCTGGGCCACCTGGAATCCAATCTGGTGGTGGCCTGCATGGCGGATCTCTTCGACCGCGTGGCCAAGGAGGGCGTCGAGGATGATCGCCTCTTCCGCCTGCTCTCCGCCTGCGGGCGGGCCATCAAGGCCGAGCCTGACCGGGCCATGGCGGTGCTGGCCTACGCCGAACACTGGCTGCTCCACTGCCTGGGCCTGCTGCCCCACCCCCGCACTTGCGGCTACTGCGGCGGGGACACGGCTCCCCTCGTGATGCTCACGGAGGACCACGGCTGGCGCTGCGCCAACTGCCTGCCCGTGGACCCCGCCGAGGCCCTGCCCCCGGGCGCCCGGGAATACCTGCGGCGCCTGCGCACCGCCTCGGCCGAGGAGGCCCCAAACCCCGACGAGAGCGATGCCGCCCGCGCCATCACCGACCTCCTGCGCGGCAGGTTGCTCCGGGAACTGGGCGGGCGCGTGGGCAGCTACGAAGTGCTGCATCGGATGCTGGCCTGAGGTTTTCCGCCGGGATGTCGAAGAATCAAATCTGGTTTCCAGATTATCGATCTGCCTCAGCCACGAAGGGATAAACCTTTTGAAACCGCGAATGAACGAGAATGGGCGCGAATGCCCCAATCCAGGCCCGCCTGGGCCTTCGGCCCCCAGTCGCGCGTGCGCGGCTGGCCTTTCAATCGGCGTTCCGCCCGGCCCTTGACGGCTGGGCGATACGCCGTTTGAAAGGAGGCGGGGCGGCTGCTGTAGGCCATTCGCGCGCCCGCAAGGGCATATTCGCAAAATTCGCGGTTCGGTCTATTTGGCGAAGTTTGGCCGATTATCAGGTCCCGTTTCCGGCTTGGCCCCGCCGCAAAAGCAACGAACCCGCAATCAACAACAGTAGACACAGAAACGCAGTGCCCAATTACATCCGTGTGCATCCGTGTTCATCCGTGGACATCTTCCAGACGCCATGGGCCGAGACCTCTGGAACCATCTGAGACAAGTGAACCATCCAAATACCAATTGTCATTTCGCACCGTGACGAATGCCCGCGCAGGACCGGATTCATTGACTTCGGCCCATGACGAAGGCGTGAAGAAGAGGCCTGAACATCACGCTCCCGTAATATCCCTCCGCATGCCTTGACGCTGCTCACCGCGGACCGATACCTGGTGCAACACGATCTTTGGGACATCGAGAGCGGGAGCGGAAACCTGAAGGGGCTTTCGCATCTCCTCCGACGCGCGGTGTCCCGGAGCCTTGCGGCCTGCGGGGCACCGAAGGCGGACGGCGCACCCCAGGGATTCGGATGATCCCCAGGGTGCCTCGGTGCACCGGGATCCCAAGCTCCCAGGAGGTTTCCATGTTCGCCCACGCCCTGCCCCAGGGCAGCCTGCGGCCTGCCGAGGCCCGGCCCCCCCCCCGCCCCCCCCCCCCCCACGTCGCCCTGGCGCCCCCCGCACCCCCGGCCATGAGCTTCCTGGGTGCCTGCCTCGTCTACGGCGCCTGCGGCGCGGCCCTGATGTTTGCACCCGCCGTGAAGGCGCAACTACAGCCGCAGGAGACGGCCCGCGTCACCTTCGAGGACTACACGGTGGTGCCTGCGGAGATGACTCAACCCGCGCGCGTTGTTCCTCCTGTGCCTGCGCCGGGACAGGTCCTCAAGGGTGCGCCCGAGCGTCCCGAGGGGTGGACACCGCCGGTGGAAACCACCGCCGTTCCTGACACTCCAACCACCCTTCCCATCAAGGATGAAAGCTGGAGCAACGCTCGCGCCGAGAAACCCGAGGATGCTCTCCGCCACGTGCTGCCCACCAATCAAACCACGGGGACCGGCACGGGTAGTGGTTCTTCACCCAACGTGGTGGATTTCGACTTCCAGCAGATGCGAATCCTCCACCAGGTGGCTCCGGTCTATCCGGCCATGGCGAGACTCGCGAAGATCCAAGGCGACGTGGTGCTGCTCATGGCCGTGGACCCCCGGGGCGTGCCCACCGAGGTGAAGGCCCTTTCCGGCCCTCATCCTTCCCTGGAGCAGGAGGCCATGCGTGTCGCCCGACTCTGGCGCTTCGAGCCAGCCACCCTCAACGGTCAGGCCGTTTCCGCCCAGTTCCGGTTGACCCTGCTCTTCCGCCTCAAATGATCACCGCCGGGCCTTCCGTGCGCCTCCCACGATGGTTCCTTGTGCTCTCCATCTCCACCGCCCTGGTGGGGATGGGGCTCTGGATGACCCATCTCCCCGCTTTGCCCTGAAATGGGGGACCGCCTGCTCCCTGCGGTCGCGATACCCCCCACGTGAAGTCCAGGCAGAGCCCGGACTTCACGTTTGCCCTGAAAGGTTCCCATGCCTCCGCTCCTCTCCCGAAAGGGCCTCGCGCTCGTCGGAACAGCAGTCATCCTTGTTCTTCTCGCACTCGCCAGCACTCAGGCCTTCCGCAGGGGTTCCCCGTTTC
>JAYREN010000090.1:0-12076 GCA_041908845.1 Holophaga sp.
CTTGAGGATAGCAACCCGGGTTTCGAAATCCGGGGGCTGGATATCCGCCGTAAGCCCCCACTTGCAGCGGGTGCGCAGGCGATCATGCAGACCCTCGAGGCGCTCCGGGGGCTTATCGGAAGTGATCACGATGGTTTTTCCATACTGGAGCAGGTATTCCAGGATGTAGAAGATCTCCTCCTGGGTCCGCTCCATTCGGCCGAGAGTCTGGACGTCATCAAGGAGGAGCACATCGTTCAGTTGGTACTTTTTCCTCAGAGCCTCGGTGTTCTTGAGCTTGATGGCCACAGTAAATTCGTTGAAGAAGTTGTCCACCTTCAGGTAGGCGACCTTCAATGCCGGGTTTCTTGCCACCAGGCCCTTTCCGATACCGATCATCAAGTGGGTCTTGCCAAGACCGGATCCGCCGTAGATAAAGAGAGGATTCATGTTGAGGGTCGCATTGGCCTTGCCGTGATTCTCGACCACTGCATTGGCCGCCGCGAAAGCCAACTGGCTTCCCGGGCCCACCACGAAACGATCCAGGGTGTACCGGTGAAAACCCTGAGGAAATGGAGATTCCGCTTCCGGGGCCTCGGCCTGGGGAGTGGCCTTGGCCTTCCCTGAAACCTTCGGTGCGGGCGATGCCGGAGCCCCCGTGACAGTGAACACCAGACGGAGATTCGGCATGTCGCACTGCGACAGGGCATCGTGAAACTCCTCGGCGAGCTGCTGCTCGATCCAGACTCGAGCGGAAGGGCTAGGGGTCTGGATCCAGAGGGTCGTCCCGTCGAAGTTGGTGGCCCGACAGGGTTCAATCCAATCCTGGAATGTCCGTTCCGGAAGCCTGGAGGCGAGCCCCTTGCGGATGCCTTCCCAGATCGTCTGTGGATCGCTCGCAGCCATGGAGAACACCGCCCAGGTACCAGGTGAATCCGCCGAAAACCAAAGGGCGCAACCGTCCGCGATGCGGGGCCGGGCACGTGTGCTGGTGGCGGGGTAGGTACTCTAGCACCCCCATGCTCGCGTGGGTATGCTCTTTGGGCTTGAGTCCTGGAACTTCCACTGGTAGGCTCGAAGGTTCGCCCATCCCACAAGGAAACGGGCTCAAGAGGTGGATCATGAAGCGCACTTTCCAGCCCAATAACCGACGCCGTGCCAAGACCCATGGTTTTCTGAGCCGGATGAAGACCAAGAATGGCCGCATGGTGCTTAAGCGTCGTCGCGCCAAGGGCCGCCACGTCCTCGCTCTGTAGTTCTGAATGCGCGTCGCCGGGCGCTATCGTGTGGTCCAGAGACGGGATCATGCAGTTCCCGAGACGCCGCCCAGGCCCCTTACACCCAGGGAAAGCCCGTTGGATGTGAGGATCTGGATCGGACAAGATGGATCCCTGCCCCTGCTCCTGGTGAATGCCTCCCGGAAGCAGGGGCGAGCCGTTATGCGGAACCGTTTTCGACGCCGGGTGCGCATGGCTTTCCTGGAAATCCTACGGTCGGACCCCGATCTGACGCCGTTCGGCGGCGTGATCTGGGTCCGACCCGCGCGGGGTTCCCGAATTCGGTGTGATGTCCCCTATGCTGATATTGCGGGTCAGTTGGTGCTGGCCCTTCGCCGCTGGAAGGCTCGATGAAAAACAAGAATCTCCTGCTCTTCATCGTCCTCAGCATGGGACTTCTGGGGGTGTACTACGCCCTGACGAGTCGCTATTACCCGCCGCCGCCCCCCCCGGTTCAGGCCCAGGCCACTGTACCCATGGAGCCCACCAGAACGGCGGCAACACCGACACCCCAGGCGATTCCCGCGGCCCCAGCCCCTTTGGATCCCGGCAGCTTGTTCTCCTTTGAGAACACGGACTTGAAACTGACCTGGCGAAAGCAGGACGGGGCCCTGCTCCAGGTTCTCTGGAAGCAGGACGGCACGCGTTTCTTCCCGGAAGAGATCCACGACGCGAAGTCGGGCCAGGTGGTCGCACCGGCCTTCCTTGGAATGGGCGGCGCCCTCGAGGCCCGGTTCCTCGGGGAACCCGAGATTGTGGCCAACCAAGGTGGGTCCACCGTTATTTTCAAGAACGCGGATGGTGAGCGGCTCTCTTATCAGATTCCCCAGCAGGGCCACATCCTGAATGTGGGGTGGGTTTCTCCTCGCGGCGGGCAGCTCGCCCTGATCCGGACTCTGAACGAACTTCCCAAGGTCAAGGATCCCCGCACGGGTGAAGAAACCCAGCAGGATCCCCTGCATGGCCTGGGACGCATCTTCTCTCTGGAGGAGAAGGGCATCAAGGCTGTGCCTTGGAAGAGCACCTTGAAGGATCCCTGGTACAGCTTTTTGGGGGGCAAGCGTAGCGTGCTGCCGCCCGCCACTCGTCGTGTGGGAATCGATGCGGGCATCGAAACAGACAAGAAGGTCCAGCAGAACCATTTCTTCGTGGCCATCTGGGAGGCAGGACAGACCGCCCTGCGCACCACCGACGCCATGCCGGGCTACCATTTGGCTCCGGATGCCACGGGCCATGCCCAGGCGCGTCTCTACCTCGGACCCAAGCACAAGCCCGAACTGGAAGCCTTCGGCAAGCCCTACACCCAGGTGATGGATTTCGGTTTCTTCGGGCTCGTGGCCAAGGCCATGTTCTGGGTTCTCCTCAGCATCCAGACCGTGATCCCTAACTGGGGGTGGGCCATCGTGGTCTTCTCCGTGTTGTTGCGCCTCGCCTTGTGGCCTCTCAACAACAAAACCACCATCCAGCTCCTCCGCATGAAGGATCTGGAACCCCACCAGAAGGCCCTTCAGGCCAAGTACGAGAAGTTCGGCAACGATATGCAGAAGAAGGCCGAAATGCAGAAGGAGTTGATGGCCTTCTACAAGAAGAATGGCCACAACCCCATGGGAGGCTGCCTGCCCATGCTGCTCCAGATGCCTGTCTTCTTCGCGCTGTGGTCCATGCTGGGAGCCGTCTATGAGCTGCGGATGGCACCCTGGATGCTCTGGATCAACAATCTCGCCGGGCCTGACAGGTTCTACGCGCTTCCTATCCTGCTGGGTGCCTCCATGATTGCCCAGCAGGCCATGACCCCCGCCACCGGCGATCCAGCCCAGCGGAAGATGATGATGTTCCTTATGCCTGCCATGATGACCTTCTTCTTCAGCACCACCCCCGCCGGCCTGTGCCTTTACTACCTAGTCTTCAACCTCATCGGCATGGTGCAGACTTGGTGGGTCATGAAGAACTACAAGTCCCAGCCCGTGGTGATCTGAAGCCCCGAGGAGGAGCCATGCGAAAGGCCGTTTCCCTGGAAGCCTTGCCGGAGCTAGCGACGGCTTGGTGTGCGCAGCTTGGATTCAAGGTGCGCGCCCACTCTCAGCCCTCCGGCGACGAGGAACTCTTCCCCAATCGCCTGGTGCTCGAGGGGCCCGACGCCCAGTGGCTGATGGCCAACAAGGCCCAGGCCCTGGATGCTCTGCAGTTTGTCCTTCACGAGGCCCAGGGAGAGCGGGAGGAAGGGCGCCTGGCCTACCTGGATGTCCAGGGTTTCAGGTTGTTCCGAATGACGGAAGTGAAGGCCATGGCGGCCATGGCCATCGATCGGGCTCGCAAGACTGGCAGCCACACCTTCGCGTCCCTGACTCCCCGGGAGCGGCGGTGGATTCATCTCACGGTGGCCCGTGAAGAAGGCCTGACAACTGAAAGCGAAGGCACGGGCACCATCAAGGCGTTGAAGGTCATGAGAAGGGCCTGAGGCCCTCGTGACAGGCCCCATCTGCGCGCCCGCCACGCCGCTGTTTCCATGTGCGGTCGCCATCGTCCGTGTTTCTGGACAGTCGCTGTCGAAAGCACTGCAACCCCTGCTGGAGCTGCCTCCGCCTCGGCTTGCCGCCCTGCGTCGCATCCAATGGAAGGGCTTCTCGGAGCGGGCCCTCGTCATCTTTTTCCCCGCTCCCGCAAGCTACACCGGCGAGGATGTGGTCGAGTTCCAGCTCCATGGAAACCCCCTGTTGGTGCGCCGGTTTCTGGAAGCGCTGGGTGAGCTTGGAGTGGGCCTCGCCGCGCCCGGTGAATTCACCCAGCGGGCCTTGCTCAATGGCAAACAGTCCCTGCTGGAAGTGGAAGCCATGCGGGACATGATCGCCGCGGCCACGGACACCCAGTTGCGCATGGCCCAGGCTCGGGCGGGCGCCTATCCCGCCTGGATCCAAGAGGCGAAAAAGCGACTGGCACCCTGGGTCGCCCGGGCCGAAGCCTGCGTGGACTATGGTGAAGATGAACACATCCTTATTGATTTCAACGATTTGGAATCCGATATCCGAGAGTTGCTGGAGACGTTCCACGTGGAACAGGCGCGGAGCGCCGCCGCGCGCTGGCTGCGGGATGGTATCCGGTTGGCCTTGGTAGGTCGGCCCAACGCTGGGAAGAGCACCCTGTTTAATGCCCTGGTGGGCGAGGACCGGGCCATCGTCACAGAGATTCCGGGAACCACCCGGGATGTCCTGGAGGTACGCACCGAGTGGTCGGGTCTGCCACTTCATCTGTTCGATACGGCGGGGCTCCGGCACGCGACCGACCCGGTGGAGCGCCTGGGTGTGGCCCGGGTGGCGGCTGTCCTTGAGGTAGTGGATCTAATCCTTCACCTGGTGCCCGCCCTGGACGAGGGTCCCGACCCGGAAATACTGGAAAGGTTGGCACCCTTTCGGGGCAAGGTTCTGGAGGTGCACACCTTTGGGGATCGTGTCGGAGTTGGTCAAGGTGGCATCGTGATTTCTGCCGCCACGGGGGATCTGGAATCGCTGGCGAGCGCCCTCCGAGAACGCTTTTTGGGTGCCCACGCGCCAGACACTTGCCTCGGTGCCCTGGCGACCCAGCGTCAGCGGGAGTTGTTAGACGAGCTGGTGACCCAGGCCCACCTCGTGTTGGAGCTCACCTCCAGTGCTGCGCCAGAACTCACGGCCTCCACCCTGCAGGGACTCTGGGCCCTTCTCGGGCGGTTGACGGGTGATGATCGTGCCGAGACCGCCCTGGATCAGGTCTTCAGCGGTTTCTGTCTGGGCAAGTGAGCCGAGGCTAAGATGAACCTGGGAGCACCCATGAATGCAGCGCAGCGTCTTGGATTCGAAGCGGTCATTGGCCTGGAAATCCATGTCCAGCTGCTCACTCAATCAAAGATGTTCTGCGCTTGCGAGAACCGCTATGGAGGCATCCCGAACTCCCGCACCTGTCCCGTGTGTCTCGGGCTCCCGGGCGCTCTCCCTGTGCTCAATGATTCGGCTGTGAAGATGGGCATCGCTCTTGGCTGCGCACTGCACGCTTCCATCCGCACCGAGAGCCGTTTCTACCGAAAGCAGTATTTCTACCCCGATCTCCCCAAGGGTTACCAGATCACCCAGGGGCCTGTTGCGCTGGTGGAGGATGGGTGGATCGAGATCCCTGGCGATCCTTCGGTTCGGGGTTTGGCAGGACCTGTGCGAGTCCAGATCGAGCGGGCCCACCTAGAGGAGGATGCGGGCAAATCCGCCCACGATCTGGACCCGAATTTCAGCCATGTGGACCTGAATCGGGCCGGTGTCCCCCTCCTCGAGATCGTGGGCGCGCCGGATCTCCGCAGTGCCCAGGAGGCCTCGGACTACCTGAAGACCATCCATGGTCTGGTGACCTACCTGGGGCTCTCTGATGGAAACATGGAGGAAGGCAGCTTCCGCTGTGACGCCAATGTCTCGGTTCACCCCAAGGGAACCGAGGCCTTCGGCACCCGGGTCGAAGTGAAGAACCTCAATTCGTTCCGCTTCGTCCGCCAGGCCCTGGAGTACGAAATGGAGCGCCAGATCGGGCTGCTAGAGCGCGGGGAGGCATTCCCCCAGGAGACCCGGGGCTGGGATGCTAAAGCGGGCGTGACCCGAAGCCAGCGCAGTAAAGAGGCTGCCATGGACTATCGGTATTTCCCGGAACCCGATCTGCCCATTCTGAGGGTAGGGCAGGAGGAGATTGAGGCCGTGAAGGCCTCGCTTCCGGAACTTCCCGAGGACAGGGCTCGCCGATTCAGGGAGGAATTTGGCCTGACGGAATACGAGGCTGACATGCTGCTGCAGAGTCGCGCCTTCGGAGATTTCTTCGAGGCCACAGCCAAGGCGAGTGGCAGTGGAAAGCAGTCCGCTAACTGGATGCTGGGCGAGGTGAGTCGGGCCCTCAATGACCGCAACCTCCAACTCGCCGACTTGAACCTCGAGTCCGAAGCCCTGGGCGAACTGATCAAGCTGGTGGAATCCGGCCTGATCAATCTGAATACCGCCAAGGAAATCGTCTTCCCGGCTCTGCTGGCGGGTGAGGGTGGTCCCCGGGAGATCGTCGATCGACGGGGGTTGGCCCAGGTGACGGATCGCGGCGCCATCGAGGCTCTGGTGGCCGAGGTGCTGGGGGCCCATCCCGAGCCTCTGGCCCAGTACCGGGCAGGCAAGACCGGCCTGCGGGGCTTCCTGGTGGGACAGGTGATGAAGGCCGGCAAGGGGAAGGTAAATCCCCAATTGGTCAACGAGATCCTGGACGAGGTCCTGGCCAGGCCCTAGCCTGGGGGCGGAGGCTCTATGGGCGACCCCACCCCGGAAGTGCCGGACGAAGCTGTGGACCCCGAGCAGGCGATTTTGCATCAGGACACCTACCGCAAAATAGTTCTGGGAGAGGTGGCCGATCCCCTCTTTCCACCCCATCCCGGAGTCCCGGAGACCCCCGGGGATGAACTCACCCGGGCCGCCCTGGAGGACCCCGCGGCTACCCAGATCCATGTGGGAGATCCCAGCCCAACGGTCTGGCGTCTGGTGACCCTCCTTGTGGTCGCTGCAGCGGCCCTAGCCGTGGTGTTCTGGTGGTCCCGCTAGAGGCGCCCTGAGGGGGCAGTGCTATCCTGGCCTTCGAGGGTGAGGGGGCCAATCCCACCCTGCAACGGGAGCCGAGGCTATGGACAGCAAACAATGGGGACTGACCACCACCGCCATCCACGCTGGGCGATCTTTCAATACCACCCGAGCCGTCACTACCCCGATCTTTCAGACCTCGGTTTTCGAGTTGATGGAGAATGAGGAAGGCGCTGACTTTGCCAATTCCATCGAACCCCCCACCTTCTATACGCGCTGGGGCAATCCCAATTTCAGTGAGGCCCAGGCTGTCATCGCCGCCCTGGAGGGGGCAGACCGGGCCCTGCTGACCAGTTCAGGCATGAGCGCCTTCGCCACCGTTCTGGAGGCCTTCCTCAGGCCCGGGGACCATGTAGTGGCCCCGGCGGCAATCTACCTGGGTACCGAACAGTTGTTGCGCCGATGGGAAGCGACCAAGGGCTTGCGGGTCACCTGGGTGGCCAACCCCCTCGACCTCTCGGAATGGGAAGCGGCTCTCGAGCCTGGAACGGCCCTGATCTGGGTGGAGAGCCCCTCCAATCCGACCCTGGCGGTGACCGACCTGGAGGGGGTGGCGGCACTGGGGAAAAAACACGGGATCCGCACGGTGGCGGACAACACCTTTGCCACGCCTGTGCTTACACGGCCCTGCGAGTTGGGATTCAGCCTTAGCGTGTCCAGCGCCACTAAGTACCTGGGCGGGCATTCCGATATCGTGCTGGGGGTCATCACGGGCAATGAATCGGATGTGGTGAAGTGCTGGGAAGTGGCCAAGCTGACCGGCCCCACCCCCGATCCCATGGCGGCCTGGCTGCTGCACCGAGGCCTCAAGACGGTCTACATGCGGGTGCGCCGGGCCTCCGACAATGCCCAGTCCCTGGCCCAGTGGCTGCTGTGGCAGCCCCAGGTAGCTCGGGTGGACTATCCGGGGCTGCCTGCCCACCCGGGACATGAGGTGGCCACCCGGCAGATGCAGGGTGGCTTCGGGGCCATGCTGAGCTTCGAACTTCGGGGTGGCCTCATCGCCGGGCGTCGCTTCTGTGAGGCCGTGGAGATCATCACCCGGGGCGTGAGCCTTGGGGGCGTGGAGAGCCACATCCAGCACCCGGCGTCCATGAGCCATCTGCGCACCTCCCCCGAGGTCAAGGCGCGGCTTGGGATCACGGAAGGATTGCTCCGCTTCTCGGTGGGAATCGAGGACGAGCCCGATCTCAAGGCCGACCTGGAGCGGGGTCTTCAGGCCGCCACCATGATGCTTTGAGGTGAACATGCAGCTGATTATCAATGGGGAACCCCAGGCGACGCCCGATTTGGAGAATGTGGCGGAGCTGGCCGCCTGGCTGGAACTGCCCCCCTTCGGCAGTGCGGTGGAATTGAACGGCACCGTCGTGAGAAGGGCCGAACATGCGGTCACTGCCCTGAAGGATGGGGATCGGCTGGAAGTGGTGAGGCTGGTTGGAGGGGGATAAACAAAGGAGGCCGCAGACACGGCCTCCTTTGTATAGGTTGCAAGGGGTTATTGAATGGTGAGGGTGTAAGAGGTATTCGCAACCGTTTTGGACGGGTCCAATCGAACTCTTACCGCATAATTGCCGGCAGGTCGTCCTGAAAGGGAAATGGTGTTGGGGGATCCAGGTGCCTTGCCGTATGCCAGGTACCCCAGGCTGTCGAACAACTCCACGAAGAGGCCATTCCCAGGGGTTCCGAGGGTGATCGTGCGATTGCCGCCATCGTGGTAGATCAAGTGGGTCTGGGCATAGCCACGCTCGTAGGCGCTGAGGGTAATGTTCTGGGCATCATGGGTCAGATTTCCGCTCAGGTTTAGGGGGAGAGTGTTGTGTTTCGTCCAGAGGGATGAACTTAAATAGTAGGCGCCATTGGCATCCGTGACATCGCCGTTGCCGCCGCCGATGTTTTCCAGGAGGAGTTCGGTTCGGATGGCATTGGCGGCGGCGGCGCCACCCTGGACCGAGGCCAGTCGGGTCAGGCCCACCAGGTAGGTGGGGTAGCAGCCCAGGGGCGCGTTCCCGAGTTCGTAGGCGCCATTGGCAATGCCAGCGTTGGCGGCATTCCACATGGTGGTCAGGCTGGTGCTGCTTCCTCCCAGGGCGTATTTCCAGACGCCCCACATGGATTTTGCGACGGAGGCTCCGTAGAATTCCCCGCCCCCCACAGGAGTGGCGCTCTGGGTGTTCAGGCTCCAGGAATCTAGCGTGCCATCGTTCCAAAGGTAGTAATGGTTTGGGTTATTGCGAATGGTGCTAGAGAGGAAATGTCCGAAACCGTTCGCGAAGGCCATGGTGGGTTCCGAGGCATTGAATGGATCGACATACACTTGGTCATTGTCCCCGCGAACGAGCGCATCGAATCGCGTGCCCTGGTTGGTGGTGTTCCAGTAGCTTCCGTACGCGAACAGGGCGTGTGAATAGGTCTCCAGCAACAGGCTGTCGTTGAAGGCGTCGGCGCAATTCGAGGGGCCGCCGTAGCGAATTTCGTTCACGAGCATCGGGCGCCCGGAGTTGGTGTCCAGCAGCACACCCGAAGCGGTCGCCGTGGCGTCCGAGCCGGGATAGGTGGTCACGGTGGTGGGGGCCCAGAAGGTGAACAGCTTGGGCAGGGGCAGTGTGGGTTCCATCCGACCGATGCCCTGGGCGAATTCCACCATTTGGTCCGCGATGGCGAAGGCTCCAGCCTCGGCATTGGCGGTGGATTCCAGGGCAGTCAGAGTGATGGTGCCGCTGCTGTTGGTGTTGAAGTCATTGCTGGTGACGTACCAGGTGGCAACCCGGTTCAGCGAATCCGAAGTGGTGTAATGAGTTGCGGGCACGGCATTCTTGACGACGCCGTGGAGGGAATACCCGGTCCCAGAGGCCGATGGAACAACCACGTCGGCATAGAGGACCACGTAGACATCCAGGCCGCGAGGAATTGCCACAGAACCGATGCCGTTAGCATTCAATTCCACAATATCGAGGCTCTCATTGTTGGAACTCCTTACGATTTTGGCGTAAGCATATCGGGTCGCCTTGGTGGTGAGGGGGGTGCCGGGCGCGCCGAGGTCGCGCTTCTCATATCGGCCCTGAACAGTCACAGTGACCGAATCGGCGAACTCATCACCACTGCCCACAGTGCAAGCCGTAAGCAGCAGGATGGGAACGGCCATCAACCAGGACCATGGGTGCTTCGCCATAGGAACCTCCATTTCGTGGGAATTCGCCAAATAGATCAAAGGGCGTGCCATCAGGGTCGGGTCAGGACCTCCCAGTCGCCGCCCGCAAAGGTGAGATGTGCCCGAAGGTGCGGAAGTTCAGCCAGATTTAGGGGCAGGGGCCTACCGCCCAAGGTTTTTTCGGCGGTGAATCGGTGGAATTCATCCACCAGGCCCTGCTCCAGAAGGCGCGTGGCGAGCTCGGCGCCCCCCTCGAAGAGCACCCTGCCGACTCCCCGAGCCGCCAGCTCATGCAACAGGTGTCGCAAACTGCATCCGCCGGGGCCGGGCGGAACCCGCAGATCTTCCACTCCGGGGAGCGAGGGGAGTTCGTCGGTGGTCACCCGCATGGCGGGCTGGCCTTCCACGGGGCCCCAGACGCACCGATCCGGGGGGAGGAGTCCCCGACTATCGAGCACGAGGCGCCGGAAGGTGCGATGAGGCATGGTGGGGGCGGGCCAGCGGTCCGTGAGGTGCGGGTCATCGATTTCCACGGTGCGCCGCCCCACCACGATGGCCTCGGCGGCCCGGCGCAGGCTGTGAGCCAGCCTCTGGATCTCGGGGGGGGTGACCTGGGTGGTCTGACCTTCGGGGCCCAGGGCGCAGTTCCGGTCCAGGGCCAGCTTGAGCACGACCCAGGGCAGTCCGGTGCGGATGAGCTTGAAAAAGGGGGCGTGGAACCGCGCGCATTCGGCCTCGAGCCAGCCCTCCAGCACCTCGACCCCATGGGCGCGGAGAATGGCGAAGCCTCCCCCGTCGACTCGGGGGTTGGAGTCCCGGGCGCCCACCACGACTCGGGCGATCCCCGCCCGGGTCAAGGCTTCGGTGCAGGGAGGCGTTCGGCCATGGTGGCAGCAGGGCTCCAGGGTCACGTACGCGGTGGCGCCACGAACGGTCTCCCCCTGCCCTTCGGCAGCCCGCAGGGCCATGATCTCGCCATGGGGATCCCCCGCCCGGGTGTGGACGCCCCGGCCCAGGATGCGCCCCTCGCGCACCAGCAGGCAGCCCACCGGGGGATTGGGGCTGGAGAGGCCCACGCCTTTGGTCGCCTCCTGGAGGGCCAGCGCCATGTAACGGGCATGCCCTTCGAGGCCGTCCGGGTCCGGCCAGGGACCGCCGGTGGCCAGACTCCAGGCCAGTGCCGGGGTCAGGCTGGACGTGGGGGCCGGGCTTTGCCCGGTCACCACGTGGGGAGCACGAGGGGGACGCAGAGCGACCGAAGGGAGCGGGCGGTCCTCCTCGTTCATGTCAACCAAGGAGCCCCTCCACGAAGGCCTCGGGATCGAAGGGAATGAGATCGTCCACTTGTTCGCCCACGCCCACGAAGGCGATGGGCAGGCGGAGCCGCTCCAGGATGGAGACCACCACCCCACCCTTGGCGCTGCCGTCGAGCTTCGTGACGACCAGATCCGTGACCCCGGCGGCCTGCTTGAAGGCTTCGGCCTGATTCAGGCCGTTCTGCCCCGTGGTGGCATCCAGCACCAGGAGGACACGGTGGGGCGCTTCGGGAATGACCTTCTGGAGGCTGCGCCGGATCTTGTCCAGTTCGCGCATCAGGTGCTCCTTGGTGTGGAGCCGCCCGGCGGTGTCGATGAGCACCCAGGGCGTGCCCTTGGTGCGGGCGCTGTTCGCCCCGTCGTAGGCGATGGCGGCGGGGTCACCGCCCATCTGGTTGCGGATCACGGGCACGCCCGCCCGCTGCCCCCAGAGCTCCAGCTGGTCGATGGCGGCGGCCCGAAAGGTGTCTCCGGCCACCACCAGCACATCCTCGCCCCGGCCCTTCAAGTGGGCGGCGAGCTTGCCCAGGGTCGTGGTCTTGCCCACGCCGTTGACGCCCACCAGGAGGAGCACCTGGGTGCCGGAGGCGTCCAAAGGGCGCCGGGGCACCTGGCCCAGGATCTTCAGCAGCTCGTCTCGGAGCAAGGCCTTGGGATCGATTTCCGAGGAGCGCCGCATCTCGAAGCGCAGGCGGTCCATCAGGCGCTGGGTCGCGTGCACCCCCAGGTCGGCTTGGA
>JAYREN010000091.1:0-12068 GCA_041908845.1 Holophaga sp.
CCGCCCTGGAACTCCACCGTCAGGTGCGCGCCCTTCAGCCTTGGCCGGGGGTGGAGTTCCCCCTGGCGGATTCGGTGCTCAAGGTGAGCGCCGTGGGCGGCCTTCGCCCCGCCACTGACCCGCCTGGAACCCTGCGGTGGAGCCGCGAGGGGGCCTGGTTGAGCGCTGGTGATGGCCACGCGCTGGAGTTGACGCATCTGCAGCGCCCAGGCAAGCCCATTCAGCCAGCCCTCCAGGCCCTGCAGCCTTGGGGGGCTCAAGGCGTCTTTGTCGGGTAAGCTGGGCTCATCCAATCCCACTTTGTGTCGTGAGGCTATCCATGGAGGCCGACGCATGCCCGCAGCCCCTCCCATGACAAGGGCTCCCTGGATCCCGGGTCGAACGTGGAGGCCTTCAGTCGTCTTTGGCGCAGTCTTGGTCCTCATAACCGGTTTCGGGCTCTGGATGATTCCGGGGGCCTCCCGGTTTCTGGGGCGCGGTGGGTGTGTGGTGGTGGTCTTAAACCCCCAAGGAACACTCGATGCGCGGTCAGGACAGAGCCTGCTGGAGGTCCTGGAAGAGACTTTTGATTATGCGGGTAACACCCCCCTGTATCAGGCGCCTCCGGGGTGGACTTGGAAACCGAAGACTCCGTCGTTCCTGGAGGTCGAACTGGAACCTCGGCGACAGGGCACCTCTCTCGGATTCACGGGGCGTTGGCGTCAGGTAGAGCAGGGGCGACCCCTCGATTGGAAATCCATCGAACTGACTGCCCAGCCTCCGAAGGAGGTCATCCTGGAGTTGGGTAAGATCCTGGGTGTGCCTCTTTCCGGGGCAAAATTGGATGCTTCGATTCCAAGGGAACCCTCTCTTTTTTGGGAAAGCATTCGCATCGATCACATGCCCGCTGACGAGGCTCGGCACCTCCTCCGCTCCTGGGGGGGGCGGCTGGAACCTGGGGCCCTTGCAGAGGTTCGGTACGCTGCGGGGCTTCGCAGGGCGCTGTGGGATCTTCCCGTCGAGGGACGACATCTCTGGGAAGAGGCCAGGATTCTGAGTGATCGCGGCCTGCAGCGAACCCCCGATTCACCGGCCGCGATCAAGGAATGGGCCCATCACGCGATCCATGCCGGGGAGGGGAGAACGGCTCTTAGCCGACTTCTCAAGGCACTCCGGCAGAATCCGCGGTCTCCCTCCCTGGCCTACATGACCTCCTATGCGGCGCGATACACCGGTCGCCTTGACATTGCCGTCGCCGCCTTGGATCGGATGGAGGCCTCAGATCCTAGGGTCCGCGCGCACGGCCCTAACCAGACTGCCCGTCTTTACGCCGGTGACCTGAAGGGCTATGCCGAGGGTCTCGCGGCTGATCCAGGAGTCTATTGGCAGGCCTATTTCGAGGTCCAGAGAGGACGCCTCGACCTCATGAACGGAGACCGCCTCTCGGCTCGAGCCCATTTCCTCCGTGGAACTGCGGCGCTCGGGTCGCATCAGTCCGGGCGCCGCTTGGCAGAGGGTTTCCTGGCTGCCTTGGAAGGGCGGAATTCAGAGGCGATCCGGTTGTTCCAGGAGCTGGATCGTCACCGGAAGGACCGGGGTCTGTTTGATGGTGAATTGGCACTCTTCCTTGCCGAAGGCGCCGTTCTCGCGGGGGACCTTGAGGTCGGGCAATCGCTTCTCGAGCGTGCGTACACGGATGGATTCTCCTGTTCGGAGTGGCTCCAGAGGGATCCCCTCCTCCTCCCCTTGATGGGATCGTCGCGATGGAATGCGCTGCTCTTGCGGGTCAAGGAACGGGAAGACCGGGTGCGGAACCTGGCGCTCTGACCTCGTCGGGACTCAGGCGAGCTTTTTGGCGATATCCCGGTAATCGGGATCCATCTCGAAGACCTCCTGGAAGTGTTGGGAGGCTTCTTCCGTGCGGCCAAGCTGTCCAAGGATTTCGCCCAGGTCGTAGCGCAGGCCGACGGAGTCTTCGGGAGGGAAGCCTGGGGCGTCGATGCCCTGGTGGAGCCAATCCACGGCGGCCTCGAGATTGCCCTGGGCTTGTTCGCAAATGGCCAGCATGGAACAGCACTCCAGGGTGCGCTCGGGATCACGCATGGCCTTCTTGAATTCCTCGATGGCGGGATCGATGAGCATCATCTCCTTGTAGGCGATGCCCAGGTTGTAGTGGGTCTCGTAGTCGTCCACCTTCACCTGCTGTTCGACGCCCTCGCGGAAGGCATTGAACAGCTCGTCCACGCTGTGGATCTTCTCCACCACGTTGGTGGCGTCGTGCATTTCTTCGCCTTCGCCGGGCTCCAGCAGGGAGTCGCCCAGCACATCGGTGAGATCGAAGAAGGATTGGGTGAAATCGGCATCGTCGGCCAGGCTGGCGGGGGCTTCGTGGCCCAGGCGGCGCAGGGCCTCTTCGACGCGATCCATCCTGGACAACAGTTCCGGGTGGTTGGGCCATTCCCGGAGGGCGTTCTGGATCTCGATCTTGGCATCATCGGGGCTGCCGTAGTCGAGTTGGAAGTCGATGTCCGAAAGCATGGAGGCCAAGTCGTCGCTGATTTCCGCAGGGGCGGCGGGGATGGGCTTGGGCTCAGGCAACTGGGGTGGCGCCACGGGCACCTTGCCCTGCGCGAAGGGAAGGGGCTCCAGTTCCAGGGGCTCGATCTCGGGGGGAATCTCGGACTCGACGGGGAGTGTTTCCTCCTCATCCTCCGGGGGCATCCACTGAAGATCGCCTGCGTTGAGGGTCTCGGGTTCTGCCTCAGAGGTGCCCAGGGGGATCGCGGGCTGGGCCGCCGGGGCCACTGGAGTTGGAGACGCGGGTGGCTGATAGCCTTCGCGGGCGTCGTCGAGGGCGATGAGCACGTCCAGATCATCCGCAGGGGGCGGCGGAGGCACCGCAGGCGCCGGGATGGGAATGGCAATGGGCGCGGCGGGTCTGGGTGCGGGAGGCGGCGGGGCCACTGGGGCCGTGAGGCCGAGCATGCGGCGATGCAGGCGGGTAGAGCCGGGGAAGAGCTCCTCGGCCTTGTCCAGCATCTCCAGGGCGAGTTGCCGCTGGCCTATGGGCGCAAGCTTCTCGGCCATCTTGACGTAGTGCTGCTGCACCTTGGTCATCACGCCCGAGGCCTTGTGGATCTCACCGATGCGGTTGATGGCATCGAGATTGGCGGGGTCGAGCTCCAGGATCTTCTGGTAGGCATCCTGAGCCCGATCATTGAAGCGGCTGCGGATGTAGCTCTCTGCCTCGCGCTGCAGCTGCTGGATCTGCATGCGCTTGATCGGGTCGACTTCCGTGGCCTCGTAGGAGGGCAGGCCCTGACTGGGTGCCCCGGGTAGGCTCTTGAAGGGCGGCGGAATGCTTGGGGGCGGGGGGGCCTCGATCTCGCTGGCTTCCACGCCAAGGCCTCGCAGCTGCTCCTCCAGGTTGCGGACGAGGGTGCCATCGTTGGAGGCCTTGGCAAGGGCATGGGCCTGGCTCAGGGCATCGATACGCCCCTGGCGATCGCCGCTCTGATGGGCCACATCTGCCAGTTGGATCCAGGCCTCGAGGGGGACGGGCTGTCCCTGGAAGGCGCTGTGGATGGTGCGTGCGGCCTGTTCACCCATGCCCCTCCGGGCAAATTCGAGGCCGATGGGCTTGAAGAGGCGCAACCCCTCGTCCACGGCGTTGGTGCGGATCATGTCGCGCAGGGCCCGCTCGCAGAGCACCGTGGCCTTTTCGGGCAGCTGGGGGATCTTGGCTAGGACTTCCAGGGCCCGCTCAGGGGCCTTGGCCTGCAATTCGACCTCCGCCAGGGCCTCCAGGATCTCGGCGCTGCGGGGATTAGCGGCCAGGCCTTCGCGCAGGTGCTCGGCGGCACCGTTCAGATCCTTCTGTACGATGCAGAGCCTGGACTGGGTCAGGAAGACCTTGGGCGAGGTGGTCATGGCCTTGGCCCGATCCAGCACCTGGATGGCCTCGGCGGGCATCTGCTCGAATGCCAGCGCCTCGGCCACATCCAGATAGATCTCGGCGGCGCGTTCCTTCATGCCCTCTTTGTTGTAGAGGTCGGCGAGTTTGACCTTGTTCTTCAGATTCTTGGGATCGAGTTCGACGACCTTGGCGAACTCCTCGAGGGCGCGCTTGAGGAGGCCCTTCTTGGTGAAGTAGTCGGCCACCTCGATGTGGATCTGGATAGCCTCCTTGACCATGTTGGTGGCCCGGTAGGTCTCCGCCAGTCGCGCGGCCACATCCACATCCTCGGGAGCCGTGCGATGGGCCTTCTTGAATACGGCGGCGGCCTTGTTGATGAAGCCGCTGCGCTCGTAGCCCTGGCCCGCCCGCTTGAACATGTCCAGAGCGTCTGCCTGCCGACCGATCTGCAGCGAAGCGTCCCCGATTCGGTTCATCAGGTTGAAGTCGTCGGGTTTGTCCTCCAGGAGTTTCCGGAATTCGTCGATGGCCCGGTCAATCTTTCCGGCGGCCATGTAAGTCTCGGCCTGCTTCTGGACTTTTGCGCGGTCAATGGCCATCGGAGCTCGTCTCGGAGAAGCGGATCAGGAAATCAATCAGGCGGGATCGATGAGATTCCGCCCGGTGAAAGCATGCGGTAGCAGTTCGGAAATGGAATGCAGGGACCGCCCCTGGCGGTTGGCCAGAAGGATGGGCAGGTCCTCGGCGAACTCCGCGATCACCTGGCGGCAGAGCCCGCAGGGGGGAGTGAGCGTTTCGGCTTCGGTGACGACCACCAGGGCGACCATGTCTCCGGGGCGCATGCCTTGGGCGGCTGCGGCACAGATGGCATTCCGCTCGGCGCAGATCGTTCCGCCGTAGCTGGCATTCTCCACGTTGCAGCCGGTGTGGAGGGTGCCATTGCGATCCAGAAGGGCCGCGCCGACATGAAAGTGACTATAGGGTGCGTAGGCGCAGTCCCGGGCCCGCCAGGCGGCCTCGAGAAGGGGGTTCCACTGGGGATCCTGGGGGGTCGTGAAGGTCATTCTGCTCCCGGATTTCTGGATCTAGGTTAATCGCGGGGCTGGACTCGCGCTAGCGGAGACGGAGTCGGTGCCGGAAAAAGTCGGGGGAGCGTCCTCGGCCTGGGCCAGAGCTAGGGCTCGCCAGCAGGGGACGAAGCCCTGAGTTTCCCGGCGGCCTCGGCGCGACAGGATTTCCAGAAAGACCTCTCGTTTCTGTAGCCGAGCCTGGAGGATGGCCCCGGAGAGCCGTTCCAGTTCCCGTTCGAAGGCGCGACCAGGGCCCCAGGCTCGGAGATCCAACCGAAGGTGGAGGCCCGCCAGTTCTTCATCCTCGAAGTTGCGGACCCAGGGCGTGCCGCGCTGGGCGGTGCGCTTCCAGTGCACCCGTCCCAGGGGATCACCTTCTCTGAAGGGACGAGCCCCCTCGGGGGCCGCAGTGCCCGGTTTGGAAATGGGGCGCACCGCCTCGCCCCTGAGGCCTGTGGGCTGGTGAGTCGCTCGGGGGTGTGGCAGGACGAGGATCTCCTGGGTGAGGGGAAAGCGAAGGGCCTTTTCCAGGAATCCAAAAGGGTAGGCCGTGCGTAGTTCGAGGTTCACGAGCCTGGAGGTGCCTCGGCGCTCGGGGCGGGCATGGAGGACTACCAAGGCATCCTCCCGGCCTTCGCCACCGGCATAGAAACCGGGCTCGATGCGGCCTTCTTCCATTTCCATGCGCACTTCCAGGGCGCGGGTCCGGCGAGGTGCCCCGTCCTTGAGGCGAAGGCGGATCCCGCCCCTCACCCGGGCAAAGATATTGCCTTCCTCAATGCGATCGATGCCGATGCGCTGGAGCGTGCGGCGGCTCACCCAGCCGGAGACGAGGAAGAGCGCGACCATCAGCGAGAACACCAGATAGAGAAGGTTGTTGCCCGTGTTCACGGAAAACACGCCCACCAAGAGCATGGCGGCCAGGTATTCCAGGCCGAGGCGGGTGATGGAGAGCTGAAGGCGGCGGTCGTTCCAGAGTTTCATGGTGAGAAATCGTAATGCCACGATAGCCTTGAAACACATCCGGACGGCCCATGTTCAAGAATCTTTTCCGCACCAAGTCCCTGGAACAGCTGAAGGCCAAGGCCGAGGATCCGGAGCATCAACTCAAGAAGAACCTGGGCACCTTCGATCTGACCATGTTCGGCATCGGCGCCATCATCGGCGCGGGCATCTTCAGCGCCATCGGCACCGCTGCGGCAGGGGGCCTGGATGGGCGTCCAGCGGCGGGTCCGGCCCTGGTCATCAGCATCCTTATCGTGGCGGTGGCCTGTGGTTTCACGGCCCTGGCCTACGCGGAGATGGCTTCGATGATTCCCGTGTCGGGGTCCGCCTACACCTATGCCTACGCCACTCTGGGCGAGCTCATGGCCTGGATCATCGGCTGGGATCTGCTGCTGGAATATGCGGTGAGCAACGTGGCGGTGGCCATTTCCTGGGGGGACTACACCAAGAGCTTTCTCGCGAATGTGCTGAACGTGCACGTGCCGGGCTGGCTCTCCATGGATCCACGCACGGCCTTGATGCTGCCGGATGGGGCCGCGGCCATGACCCTTTCCGAAAAATTGCAGGCCTTGGCCCAGGCCAAGGCGGGGCTGCTGGATGGCGCCGCCACCTTCGCCAACTGGGCCACGCTGAAGGATGCGCCGATGCTGTTCGGCTTCCCCATCGCCATCAACCTGCTGGCGGTGGTGATCACCGTGGCCATCACCTGGCTCGTGTACCTCGGCATCAAGGAGAGTGCCCGGGCCAACGCCATCATGGTGGTGGTGAAGGTGGCCATCCTGTTGGCAGTGGTGGGCATCGGCATCAAGTTCATCGACACCCGGAACTGGGTGCCTTTCGCGCCCAAGGGGCTCATGGGCATCCAGGCGGGGGCCGCCATCATCTTCTTCGCCTTCATCGGCTTCGATGCCGTGAGCACTACGGCGGAGGAGTGCAAGGATCCCGGTCGCAATCTGCCCCGGGGCATCCTGTTCTCCCTGGGCATCTGCACCCTGATCTACGCCGCCGTGGCCCTGGTGGTGACGGGAATGCTGAAATACACCGAGCTGGGTCGTCAGGCGGATCCCCTGGCCTACATCTTCACCCAGCACGGCCTCAACGGCTGGGCGGGCGTCATCTCCTTCGGTGCCATCATCGCCACCACGGCGGCCCTGCTCGTCTACCAGGTGGGCCAGCCTCGCATCTTCATGTCCATGAGCCGCGATGGCCTGCTGGGCCCCTGGTTCGGCAAGGTGAGCAAGAAGCACGGAACCCCAGGGAACGCCACCTTCCTCACCGGTTGCATCGTGGCCGTGCCCGCGGCGCTGCTGAACATCTCCGAGGTGGTGGAGCTCTGCAATATCGGGACGCTCTTCGCGTTCGCCCTCGTCTGCGCCGGCGTGATGATCCTGCGCTTCCGCAGGCCTGAGGTGACGCGCCGCTTCCGCATGCCCTGGGTGTGGGTGACGGCTCCGCTGGGAATCATCTTCTGTGTCTGGCTGGCCAAGGGGCTGCCCGGGGTCACCTGGATCCGCTTCTTCATCTGGCTGGGGCTGGGCATGCTGGTGTACTTGGCCTACGGCATCCGCAAGAGCGCCCTGCACGAACCCTCGGAAAGCACGTAGGCTAGAGGTTCCATGTTCACCGGCCTGATTCGACACTTCGGCACCCTCGAAGCCCGCGCGCCCCGTTCCGGAGGGGCGCGGCTGCGCATTTTGGCGCCTTGTGAGCTTCTGGAACGGGCGGAGCTGGGGGCCAGCATCTGTGTGAACGGGGCTTGCCTCACGGCGGTGGCGCGGGATGGAAAGGCCTTCGAGGCGGATCTGTCGGAGGAAACCCTCCAGAAGACCACCTTTGGGCGGTTGCCCATGGGCGCCATGCTCCATCTGGAACCTTCGCTGCGAGTGGGCGAACCCCTGGATGGCCACCTGGTGTCGGGGCATGTGGATGGCGTGGGGCGGCTGCTGGAGCGGCCCCAGGGCGAGGGCCTCTGGCGTTTCGCCATGCCCGCCGAGTTGGCCCCCATGATCGCCCCCAAGGGCTCGGTGGCGGTGGACGGCATTTCCCTGACGGTGGTGGACTGCGGCGCGGACTGGTTCACCGTGGCCCTGATCCCCGAAACCGTGCGGCGGACGCGGCTGGAAACGGTGCGGCCCGGCGCGGAGTTCAATCTGGAGGTCGATCCCATCGGCCGCTACGTGGCAAGGGCGCTCGATCTACGGGGCGGGGAGGCCCGGCTGCATCGTTTCGCGCGAGAGGGTTGGTCGGGCTGAAGTAGACTCATCTCCATGCTGAAACCCCAGCTTCCCGACCTTTTTGCCGCGGACCTTCCGGACCGCCTCCGGGCGCGCTTTGCGGGCTTCGGCGTGGTGGAGGGGTGGGGCCTCGAGATCCTGGAAATGGGGCCGGGCCGGGCCCTGCTGCGGATTCGCGCCAACGGCCGCACCAGCAACCCCGGGGGCGATATCATCAATGGGGGTGTGCTGGCGGCCCTGGGGGATATGACCAGCGCCCTGGCGCTTTCCACGGCCTTCGACGGCGCCATGCCCTTCGTCACCTCGGACCTGAACATCCGCTACCTGGAACCCGCCCGGGGGGATGTGGAGGCCGAGGCCACGGTGCTTCGACTCTCCACCCGCAGCGCCATCATCGCCTGCGAAATCCGCTGCGGAGAGGAAACCGCCGCGATCTGCACCAGCCACTTTGCCGTCAAGCGAAAGCCGGGGAACTGAACATGCCGGTTCGCCGGAATTCACCGCCCCTCCAGCGCCTGCGGCACACCCTGATGCTGCTCACACTCGTGGTCCTGGCAGGCGTCCTGGGGTACCGCTGGCTGGCTCACCTGGATTACCTGGACAGCTTCTACATGGCCATCACCACCCTGTTTACCGTGGGATTCCGGGAACTGGGTGATGTCAGCGATGCCACCAAACTCTTCACCATCGCCTATCTCATCACGGGCCTGGGGGTGGCGACCTACGCCATCTCAAACCTAACGGCCCTCATTGTGGAGGGCGACCTCCAGGGCTACCTCCGGGAGCGCCGCATGGAAAAACGCCTTTCCAATCTCCGCAACCACGTCATCGTCTGCGGTTTCGGCAAGATGGGCTTCCAGGCCGCCTGGGAATTGAAGCAGGCGGGCGTCCCCTTCTTGATCATCGAGAAGGAACAGGGCAAGGGATCAAAGAATCCCCGCTTCGAGGGCGAGCTGTTTCTCTACGGCAACGCCATGGACGAGTTGATCCTCGAGCGGGCCGGCATCACTCGTGCCCGGGGGCTCATCACCACCCTCACTACGGACGCGGATAACGTGCTGGTGACGCTCACTGCCAAGCAACTGGCTCCCGACGTGCCCATCGTGGCGCGCTCTGCCCAGCTCGGCACCGAAAACAAGCTGAAGGCCGCCGGTGCCAACCACATCGTGAGCCCTTACGAAATCGGTGGGCGGCGCATGGCGGCGCTGCTGCTGGAGCCAGACCTGATGAACTACGTGGACGTGGTGCTCGACCACAAGCAGATGGAGATGGCCATCGAGCATGTCCTGGTGAGTCCCGGTTCTCAGTTGGTGGGCCTCTCCATGCGCGAGGCGCGCCTCCGGGATACCACCGGCGCCCTGATCGTGGGCATCCACCGCACGGAGCAGGGCCTGCTCTTCAATCCTCGGGGCAACGAAACCTTTCGGGCCGGGGACGTGCTGCTGGCCATGGGTAGCCACGACACGCTGAACGCCTTGGTGGGTGTGGCCCGGGGAGAATCGCGGTTGGCGGTGGAAACTACCGGATCGGCAGAGCAAAGCTGAAGGTCGAGCCGACTCCCTTCTCGCTCTCCACCCAGATGCGGCCGCCGTGGGCCTCCACGATGCGCTTGGCGATGGCGAGGCCGAGACCGGTGCTGCTCTCGCCCGCGGTGGGCTTCACGCTGAGGCGCCCGAATTCGGTGAAGGCCTTACCGATTTCATGCTTGGGGATGCCCTGGCCCTGGTCCCTTACATAGATCTGGATCTCGTTTGCACCGAGCCTGGCGCCCAGGGTGATGCGGGTCTGGGGCTGACTGAACTTGATGGCGTTGGTGACCAGGTTGGTGAGCACCTGGTGGATGCGCTGGGCATCCATGGTGAGGAACGGAGGTTCCGGGGGCACTTCCAGGCGCACCTCCTGCTGCTTGCGCTGGGCCAGGAGGCTGCTCTCGGCATGGACCTCCTCCAGGAAGGCGCCCAGGGGTTCGGGTTCGAGCCGCAGTTCCAGGCTCCCGGCTTCGATGGCGCTGACATCCAGAAGATCGTTGACCAGGGTCACCATGGTCTTGGAGGCCTCCTGGAGGGTGCGCAGCACGCGCACCTGGTTTTCCGGCAGTGGCCCAAGGACACCCCCCACCAGCATGTCCAGGTAGCCCTGCATCACGGTGATGGGGTGGCGCAGATCGTGGGCTGCCATGCCCAGGAAGCGGTTCTTGACCTGATTGAGCTCCTGAAGCTGCTGGTAGAGCTTGCTCTTCTCCAGGATCATGGCGAGCTGCCCAGCGATCTGCATGAAGAGATCCACATGGAGGTGGGCGTAGGTGTGTTTCTCCATGCTGGAAAAGAACATGAAGCCCACGGGTTTGCCTGCCGCCACCAGGGGGCAGGTGAGGCTGGAGCGCATGCCCTCTTCCAGGATGAGGCGCGTGGCCTCGGAGGTTGGGTGGGTCGCCAGGTAGGCCTCCAGATCATTGAGGATGCGGGGCTGTCCATCCAGCAGGATGCCCTGGAGGCTGCTGCCTTCCATTCGAGCGGTGTAGCCTCGGGGGACGCTCAGCGCAGGTGCTTCCGAGTGGGCCCAGCGGGCGCGGAGCAGTCGTCCGTCATCTTCCAGCAGGGCAAAACCGATGCGGTCGTAGGGGATGATGGGGCGGAAGGAGGCGTAGACCTTCTCGAGCACTTCATCCAGCAGTAGGCCCGCATTGGCCTGTTCGGTTACCTTGGCGAGGGATGATATCTCTTCGAATTTCCGCTCCAGCGTTCGCCCCAGTTCCGCCAGTGCCAGCCCGAGCTGGCCCACATCGTCATTACCGTCGCCGGGGATGGCCACCACGAAGCGCCCCTGGGCCATGGCTCGGGCAGCTTCGCGGTAATGGATGATCCGATCGTCCACCATGGTCGCCCTCCCACGCCCATGAATCGAGGCTTGGTCAGTCTCTCTATCGGCGGGGGCTGGGTAGGCTGAAGTTCAGGAATACCCCGGTTGTGCGACCCCTGGGGAATAGATAGGGGCCCCGTGAGGGGCCCCATCCACGAGCACAGAGATGAACTACTTGGCAGCGGCGAGGCGCTTGCTGGCTTCGCTCCACTTGATGTTTTCGATGAAGGCATTGATGTAGTCGGGGCGCTTGATTCCGTAGTCCACCATAAAGGCGTGCTCCCAGCTATCCAGCACTAGAAGCAGATCCTGGTCGATGGGCACGCCCAGGTGATGCTCGGCGAAGAAGTAGGTGTGCAGCTTGTTGTCGCGGCGGTTGCGGGTGAGGATCGCCCAGCCGGGGCCGCCCATGGCCGCGGCCTTGAGGTCGGCCACCACCTTGTCTTTGCCGCCGGCGGCTTCCAGGGCCTTGGCGAGCTCGGGGCTGATGTCGCTGTCGGCGCCCAGGTTCTCGAAGTAGAGCTCGTGCAGGAAGGAGCCATTGAAGGCCACTGCCTCCCGGCGCTTTAGCTCGCTGTACTCGTTGAAGGAGTAGTTGGGCTTGGTGTTGTCGATCTCGGCCAGTTTCGTCTCGATCTCATTGAGCTTGGCGATGTAGCCCTTGTAGAGGGTGAAGTGCTGGTCGAGCTGGCTGTCGGAAAGCCCCTTGAGCTTGCCGCCCTTCAGGTGGTCATAGTTCTTCGCGTCGTACGCCATGGATTCTCCTTGAGTGTGCCGGTGGGCCGAGAAGAGTCTACCCATCCGGTCAGTTCATGGGATGCCTGGACCCGGGGATTCGTTCGGGGGCAGCCCTTCTTTGAATAACAAGAAGCCCCGCGCTGCGGGGCTTCTTGTTGACGGAGGCTACTTCAGCTTCTGCCAGAGGAACGTATAGTCCAGCGCGGTCATGTGGGCGCGCTGGCTGTTGTTGGCGGCGCCCCCGTGTCCGCCCTCGATGTTCTCGTA
>JAYREN010000092.1:0-11969 GCA_041908845.1 Holophaga sp.
CCCCTTGGGCGGCCATCCCGGCTCTCGCCGGAGATCTCCGCCATCACCTTGTCGCCGTGGATGGCGTTGTGGGCATCGCGCCAGTCCACCAGGAGATCCATGCCCGCGCCCTTCTGCATCCCCATGGGCCGCAGGAAGCCGCTGGTGCCTTCCGGGTGACCTAGAAATGTGGCCTCGAAGGTCTCGAAGGGCCGCGCCGGGGCCTTGGGCGAATCCGGGCGCCGAGGAGGTCTGGCGTCGGAATCCCTGCCTTTCTTGGGGTGAGACTTCTGGGGGATGAAGGCGTGGTTTCTTCGGGCCATGTACTGAGCCTAGCACCCTGACCTGAACGCAGGGGGACCGCCCGGTCGCTTCGCGCCCTCATTCCATGAAAGGGGGGACCGTCTGCTACCTGCGGTCGCGATGTCCCCCCTCTGACCCCCAAGTGATGTCCAGGCGAAGCCTGGGCATCACGTCTGCATCCCCCTCGTGTTCCCAGCCAGCAGGTCTGCCGGGAACCGCAGGAAAGTCAGCGCTTCACCAGCAGCTGCCGGGCCAGCCAGCCCTGCAGGCGCCCCTGGGCCAGGGCGAGGTGCAGAGAAGCCGCCAGGGCCAGGATGCCCAGGAAGGCGATCCCCACCAGGATCCAGAGGGGCGGCATGACATCGGGGCCATAGACCCTCCCGAAGACCTCCATTTCGCCGCCGAAGTTCCCGCAAAGCTTGACGAAGGGCACGGCCATGAGCGCAAAGGACATGACGAAACTGCTGAAGGTCAGGGTGAAGTGCATGATCCCCAGGGGCAGCATCAGCAGCAGGTAGAGCAGGCTGGTCCAGGTGTAGCCATCCTTGAAAAGGTTGCCGAGGCGCTGAGTCCACTTCAACCCTTCGGGCATGAGCGGCGGGCGGCGGGGCATCCGCACCATCAGGAGGGCCTCCACGAGGCGACCCTCGGCCAGCCCCAGGGCGCGTATGGAACCCAGGACGAAGAGCAGCAGCGGGATGCCGATGAGGATGACCAGGAGACTGAGAGAAAGACTGAGGCCCGTGATCACCCACACGAAGGCGAAGAGGCCCGTGACGAAGGAGAGCAGCAGGTAGAGCACGGAGGTGTAGGCCCTGGGATCCTTGAAAACGCCGAAGAGGCTGGGCCATGGGCGTTCTGGCTCCTCGGGTGCAGGGGCGGGCCTGAGTACTTCGCTGACGAGGGTTTCCCGCTGGCGATAGGCCTCCGCGGCCTGCTCGGGCGAACCCAGGAGTGCGATGGCCTTGGCCAAGGACTGATCGGAGGTCAGCAGGGGCTCTTCCCAGGACAACCTGGCCAGTTCCCGGTTAAGGCGGTTGCGGGCGTCGAAGAGGGCATCCTGCACCAGGGCCCGGTCACTGCCCGCGAGGGCGCCCTTGAGGGCCTCGAGATAGGCGTCGAGTGATTCAGACATAGGGAGCCTCCGGGAACTGAACCAAGCCTAGCGCTCGCGGTGGCCCTAGTGAGAGAAGGATCGGCGAATGAAGGGGCTGGATCGGTGGATGGCGGGGATCTGCCGATGCCCCGGCATCGCGCGGATGCAATTCCTCAGGCTAAACTGCGAGCTGACCCATGGAGCGCCCCTCATGTCCGAAATCCTGACCCCTGTTTCCTTTGGCGAGCTGCTCGACAAGGTCACGATCCTTCAGATCAAGTCGGAGCGGATGACCGATCCCGCCAAGTTGGCCAATGTCCGCAAGGAACTGGAGGCGCTAAATGCCACCTGGGCCGCCCACCCTGCCTCCAAGGTGGATATCGCCGCGCTGAAGACCGCCCTCAAGACCGTGAACGAGCGCCTGTGGATGATCGAGGATGACATCCGGGCTCAGGAGAAGGCTCAGACCTTCGGCGCCGAGTTCATCCGGCTGGCCCGGGCCGTGTACTTCGAGAACGACGAACGCTCCCGCATCAAGAAGGAAATCAACCTGGCTTTGGGTTCCTCCTACGTGGAAGAGAAGTCCTACGAGGATTACCGAGCAAAGGCCTGACAGAACTCGTCGAAACGGGCGATGACCTCTTCCACGGGGATGAGGTCCATGACGCCCGGGAACTCCACCCGTTTGCCCCAGGGAATCTCCCGGGCGGGCTTGCCGAGGAATTTCCGGGCGGCTTCGTCGTAGTGGTTCACCGAATAGCGCAGGTCTGAATAGGGGCCGCAGCGCTCCAGATCGGTACAGGCGTAGAGTCCCAGCACCTTGGTGCCCATGGCGTTGGCCATGTGGGCGGGGCCTGAATCCGGTGACAGCACCAGGGTGGCCCGCTCCAGGAGCGCCAGGAGTTGTTTCAGCGTGTCCTTGCCGATCAGATCGATCGCGGGGGCCTTCATCGCCCCGAGGATGGCATCTCCGGTGGACCGCTCGAGGGGGCTCCGCCCGCCGCACAGGGCGATGCGCCAACCCTTGGCGGCGGCATGGTCGGCCACGGCTGCATAGCGTTCTGGGGCCCAGTTCCGCAGGGCGTGGCTCGAGCAGGGCGACACCAGCAGCGTGGGCTGCTCGCCGGGCAGATACTCCTGGGCCCAGAGGCGGGCTTCTTCGGGCACGGGTAGCCCCCACTCCACCTGGTCCTGCTTTAGTCCCAGGGGTTTGCAGAACGCGCCGAAGGCATCGAGCACGTGGTGGCCGTACGGTGGGATGCGCTCGTTGATGACGAGTCCGTGGCCCTCCTTGCTGCGGGCGCAATCGTAGCCGATGCGCCGATCCGCCCGGATGAGTGTCGAAAGCAGATTGGCCCGCAGGGCGAGCTGCATCTGGAGGAGCACCTCAAAGCGGCGTCCTGCCAGCTGGCGACGCGCCTCGCAGAAACCTGCCCAGCCCGCCTTCTTGTCGAAAACGATGAATTCGATGCCTTCCAGACCTTCGAGCAGCTTGGCCTCGCCCTTGCCGATGATCCAGGTGATGGGCACCTCGGGCCAGGCCCGTCGAAGGGTGCGCACCAGGGGCACCACATGGGTCGCGTCGCCGAGGGCCGAAAGGCGCAGGAGGCAGATCGAACGTGGGGCTGGTGGAATGGTCACGGGGTCAACCTTTGGCTCTGGAGGAAAGCCCATCCAGCACCTTTTCGAGATACGGGAGGAGGGTTCATGATCCCATTTTTCTATTCATCCCGGATGCGAAGGAGGGCAATCGAGGAGAAGGGCCGCCCCGAGGAATCGTGCAGACCAATGATTCCGGTTCCCCGGTGTGTTCCCCTGGGGTCGAACTGGGCGGCAATATCCACCTGGGTAAGGTGAAATATGAGAAACGCAACAAAAAAACAAAGCGCGGGGTGAGACTCAGTCCCACAATGGTCCCATGTGGCGATTCGATACCGAAATCCCCGAAGATGACGTCCAAACGGCCCTGAAGGAACTGGCGGACTTCAAGCAGGCCCTGGACGAACACTCCATCGTGGCGGTCACGGATGTTCGCGGCCGGATCACCTATGTGAATGAGAAGTTCTGCGCGATCTCGGGTTATCAGCGGGAGGAACTGCTGGGGGCCGATCACCGCATCCTGAATAGCGGCCTGCATCCGGCGACCTATTTTCAAGGCATGTGGGAGACCATCCTGGAAGGGCGGGTCTGGAAGGGCGAGCTTCGGAATCGCGCCAAAGATGGCCATTTCTACTGGGTGGATACCACCATCGTGCCCTTCATGGATGAGGACGGGCGCCCCACTCAGTTCGTGGCGATCCGCACCGATATCACCCGGCACAAGGAGGCCGAGGCGGCCATGCTGCTCTCCCAGAAACTGGAGAGCCTGGGCGTACTGGCGGGGGGGATCGCCCATGATTTCAACAACCTGCTGACCACGATCCTCGGCAACGCGGAGCTGGCGGAACTGGGCTTGCCAGCGGAGAGTCCGGCTCGGCCCTTCCTGGAGCAGATCGAATCCGCCGTGCTGCGGGCCTCGGATCTCACGCGACAGCTCCTCGCCTACGCTGGAAAGGGTCGCCTCCAGCTCATCGATGTGGACGTGAACCTGCTGGTTAAGGAGATGACCCAGCTGCTGTCCGTGTCCATCTCCAAGAAGGCCCTGGTCCGATTCGACCTGGCACCCACGCTTCCGCTGGTGTCGGCGGATCCCTCGCAACTGCAGCAGGTGGTGATGAATCTGGTCACCAACGCCTCGGAGGCCATCGGCGACGAGCACAGCGGCCTCATCACGCTGCGTACCGGAGAGCAGCTATTGGATGAGGCGTATGTTGCCTGTGTGGCGCCAACCCTGCCGTTGGAACCGGGTCGCTACGTGATCCTCGAGGTCACGGATACGGGCTGCGGGATGACACCGGAGGTGGTGAGCCGGATCTTCGATCCCTTCTTCACCACCAAGTTCACGGGCCGGGGTCTGGGGCTTTCCGCCATGATGGGCATCCTGCGGTGCCACAAGGGCAGCATCAAGATCTACAGCGAACCGGGGCGAGGTTCGACCTTCAAGGTGTACCTCCCTGTTCTGGGCGATGCCTCTTTGGAGACCGTGGCCAAGGCCGAGGCCGCGCTTTGGACGGGGCGGGGCACCCTGCTGCTGGTGGAGGATGAAAGCCACGCCCGGGCGGTGGCCCGAGCCAGTGCCGAGCACCTGGTTTTCAGGTCATCGAGGCCGCCGATGGGCGCGAGGGCCTCGAGGTTTTCCAACAGCGGCACGGCGACCTCGCGCTGGTCCTCATGGACCTCACCATGCCCCACATGGACGGCAAGGAGGCCTTCAGCCACATGCGTGCCCTGAATCCCGAAGTGCCCATCGTGCTCACCAGTGGCTACAGCGAACAGGATGTGGTGGGCGAGTTCCTGGGGCGGGGCCTGGCGGGATTCCTGCCCAAGCCCTACCAGCGCAGCCAATTCCGGGCGGTCCTGCGGCAGGCGCTGGAACCTAGGGACGAAGAATAGGTTCCCCTGCGTCTCGACCTTTTCCGGACTCGCTCTGTGGGTTTTGCGTTCTTTGTGGCCATTGATCAAGAATTCAGTCGAGGGGCCCACTCAGAGCTCAGCCCACATGGGCATTTCTGCTAAACAGTGCCGAATTGCCATGGCCAAAAAGAACGCAAAATACGCAAAATAATTGGGTTCTTCGCGGATTTGCGGGAAGGATCACACAAGTCTTGAGGAGGCCTTTTGGTTGTTCCACCCACCCACTGAATATCCCGGCCCAGAAAGGCTCACCACTTGTGTTTGATTATTGGCTGCTTTTATCCCTTTCATCCCTTTCATCCCCTTCATCCCCTTCATACCTGTTAATTCCTGCTAGTGAAACCGAACGGCCACCTCCTATGAGCCTTCTTTCAGCGGATTCTTGTTTGGCCAAAAAACTTGGGAGATCCTATTCAACAGGGATGCAGGGGATGAAGGGGATGTGCATCTGTTGAGGCGAATTCTTGTTCAAAGCTTGGCTACCAGCTTGACCTCAAGACCCTCACGAAGTGGTTCCTCACGGGTTTCCGGGGAATGCCTTCGCGGCTTTCATTTGTCGCACGGTAGCCTCATGCCGACCTGGAGTTTCCCGCAGATCCGCGAAGTGCCGCAAAAAGGCCGCGGAGGGTTGTTCCGCGGCCCGGAGAAATCGCCTTGAAGGATCGGCCTCAGTGCTTCTCAGCCAGACGCTTGCATTCGGCGACGAAGGCGCGGGCGTCCTCGGCGCTGGGCTTGCCATCGGGGCTCGCCTTCTGGGCCTTGGAGAGACGCTCCATGGCATCGGCCAGTTCCTTGACGTCGTCCTTGGTAAAGCTCTTGGCCTTGTCGTTCAGGTCGCTGATTACCTTCTTGGCCTCTTCGCGCTCAGCCTCGGGCAGGGCCGGCACGGCCATCAAGCTGCCGCCCATGGTGATCATCTGGGTGGCGAAGGCCTGGGGGCCGCCCGCCTGCTCCATCTTTTTCTTGGCATAGATACCCACGCCCACGCAGGTTGCGATGACCAGCAGCAGCACAGCGGCGCAGCCGATGCCGACGTACATCCAGACCTTGTTCTTGTTGTTCTCGGCCATGAGGCTCTCCTTGGTTGGGTGATCCATCCAGGTTATCAGGCCTTCTTCCAGCCCACGCTGCCGTCCTTGCGGTCTTCCAACAGAATGCCCATGGCCTTGAGTTCATCCCGGATGCGATCGGATTCGGCCCAGTTCTTGGCGGCCTTGGCGGCCTTGCGGGCCTCGATGAGGGCCTCCACCTCGGCGTCCAGACTCGCCTCCTCGTGGGGCCAGGCGGCGAAGATGGCGTTGGTTTCCTCCAGGAAGGCGAGGGCGGCATCGCGCTCCTCGCGAGTCAGGGCGGCGCGGTCATCCTGGGCATTGAGGTCGCTCACCAGGGTGAAGATGGCCGCCAGGGCCTCCGGCGTATTGAGGTCATCGGCCATGGCCTGCCAGAACTCCTCCCGGGCTTGGTCGATGCGGCGCAGGGGATCCAGGGCTTCCTTCCACTCGCCACCGCCGGAGGTCCCACCGTTGCCTTCCATCCGCTTGCGGAAGGTGCGGATGCGATCGAGGGCATTCTTGGCGGCCTTGAGCCCCTCGAACCCGAAGTTGTAGAGCTTGCGGTAGTGGTTGCTCTGGATGGCGTAGCGGAAGGTGATGGGATCGAAGCCCTTCTCGCGCAGATCCCGCAGGGTATAGAAATTCCCCAGGGACTTGGACATCTTCTCGCCTTCCACCAGCAAAAATTCGCCGTGGACCCAGTGGTTCACCCAGGTGTGGCCCGTGGCGCCCTCGCTCTGGGCGATCTCGTTCTCGTGGTGGGGGAAGATCAGATCAACGCCGCCGCTGTGGATGTCGATGCGCTCTCCCAGCAGCTCCATGCCCATGGCGGAGCACTCGATGTGCCAGCCGGGGCGGCCGGGGCCCCAGGGCGAATCCCAGGAGGGTTCGCCGGGCTTGAAGGCCTTCCAAAGCACAAAGTCGCTCACGGATTCCCGCTCGTACTCGTCGGAGTCCACGGAGGTGCCCTGCTTCATGCCCTCCCGATCCAGGTGGGCCAGGCAGCCGTAGTGGGGCAGGCCCGCGATGCGGTAGTACACGCTACCTTCCCGGGCATAGGCCAAGCCCTTGGCCTCCAATCGGCCGATGAGCTCGATCATCTTGGGGATGTACTGGGTGGCCCGGGGCAGATGGGTGAAGCTGGCCTGGGGGATCGCCACGGCCTCTAGATCGTCGAAGAAGGCCTGGGTGAACTGGTCGGTCAGGCGCTTCATGGCCCCGTGGCGCGCTGCGTTGTCGGCTTCCGTGGGGAGCTCCTTCTGGCTGTCCCGGATGATCTTGTCCTCTACATCGGTGATGTTCATGCAGTGACGCACCTCCAGGCCTGCGGCCCGCAGGGTGCGCTTGAGCAGGTCCTGGAACAGGAAGGTCCGCAGGTTGCCGATGTGGGCGAAGTTGTACACCGTGGGGCCACAGGTGTAGAGAGTCACGACGCCCGGATTCAGGGGCTCGAGGGCCTCTACCTGGCGGGTGAGCGTGTTGAAGAGACGGATCGGGCGTGTCATCGTCATCCCTCAAGTCAATCACCAATCGTCATTGTTCCCAAGCCTCCAGCCGAAAAGCCCTCCATGAAGCTGTTCTCCCGCAACCCCAGACCCGACGAAATTGCCGTCCAGCGGGACCGCATGGCAGCCCTGGAGGTGGAAGCGGCGGCCCTGCGGGGCGAAGTGGCCGAACTGCGTGAGCTGGTCAGCCACCTGGACCAGGACACCCAGATGCTGCTCGCCGCAATCGAGACGCTGGAACCGGGCAAGCCCGTGCTCGAGCTCGCTCGCATCATGCACAGCCTGGTTTTCCGGCCCTTTGACTTGGCGTCCTTTTTCGTGGCGCTGGTGGATTGGGACAAGGATCTGCTGGAATTCCCCTACTACCACGAAGGGGGCCGCCCTCGGCAGCATCCCTCCCGCCGATTCTCCGAAAAACCAGGCCTCACGGGCCGGGCCATCCTCTCCGGTGCTCCGCTGTACACCCGGAGGCTCGAGGAAGCCGAGACGCTGGGCGCGGTCTTCACTGAGGCGGAAAAGGGTTCGGGCCTCATTCCGTCGAGTTGGTACGGCGTGCCCCTGGGTTCTTCCAAGAAGCCATTCGGCCTGGTGAGCTTTCAGAGCTTCCAGGTGGATGCCTTCTCTGAGCATCGCCAGCGGATGCTGAACGCGTTGTCAGAAATCCTGGCCATGGCCATTTTCGGCAGGCTGCGGCTCTATGGAAGGTGAGTCAGATCGCGCCTTCCACAAAGCGCAGGAGATCCTCCGGCAGGGTACGGGCGCGGCCATCGGGGCCCGTCACCACATGCACCGTGCGGCCCTCCATCAGGCGGGTACCCTCGCGAAAGAGGGTGTAGGCGAAGGTGATCTTGCGGCGGTTCACTTCCACCAATCGGGTGCGGACTTCTACCAGCTCGTCATAGCGCGCGGGGGCGCGGAAGGTGACCTGCAGTTCCGCCACGCTCATCATCACGCCCTGGCGCTCCCATTCGGCGTAGCTCTGGCCCAGCTCCCGCAGGAAATCCGAGCGCCCCAGCTCCATCCAGATGGGATACACGGCGTGGTGCACGATGCCCATGGCATCGGTTTCGGCGTAGCGCACGCGGATGAGGGTAGAAGATTCAAAGGCCATGCCTCCATCATGGCAAAAACGAAGCGCCCCCGGAGGGGCGCTCATCTGGAGGCGGGAGACGTGATGTTCAGGCCTGGATAGCACATGGGGGTCAAAGGGGGGACATCGCGACCACAGGAAGCAGGCGGTCCCCCCTTTCATGGCAGAGGGACTATTCGAGGACCACTTTCACCAGATCGCCATCGTTGGTGGTGATCTCCAGCAGCAGGTCGCCGGGCTTGGAACTTTCCAGCATTTTGATCAGGGCATCCGGCTTGATGCCCTTCTTGTTCTCCCCGTTGATCTTGATATCGCTGTCACCGGCCATTTCCAGCACGCTCTTGGCCAGGCTGATGGGCATGCGCATGTGGATCTCCGTGGGGCCGTCCTGCTTGGCCTCCTTGGCGTGTTTATGGAACTTCGCGTGCTTGCTGACGATGTCCACCTTGATGAAACGGGCCTGCTGGGCCGCTGCGGGCACGGCCAGAGCCAGGGCAAGGGACAGAGGAAGGATGAGGGCTCGCATGGAAGCCTCCTGGTAGGGGTTGGAGTGGCGGATTGAGGTGGCGGTGGCCGCCGGTTCGGGATGGATTACGGGGGCTGACAGCCTTCGATTAGTCCCGGGTGCAAGGTATTCTCGGAAGCCTCGGACCTCGAGCGGCATCAGATACTCAAGCCTCTGCAGAGGCCCTTTCCCTGGAGTTCCCATGAAGGCCGTCGCTCTCCTCTTCGCCTTGGCCGCGCCCCTGCTGGCCCAGTCTCCCCTGACCTGGGAGCATGATCTGGCTGTTGCACAGAAGCGCGCCCGGGCTGAGAAGAAACTCATCTTCCTGGATATCTGGGCCGAGTGGTGCGGCCCCTGCCAGTATCTGAAGAACAAGGTTTTCCCCACCCCCGAGGCCCAGAGGGCGCTCGGCAGGTTTGTACCCGTGGCGCTCATGACCCAGGCGAAGAACGGCACCCCCAACCCGGCGAACATGAAAATCGCCGAACGCTTCGGGGTCGAGGCCTATCCCACCCTGCTGATCCTCGATGCGGACGGCAAGGAGATCCGCCGCCAAGTGGGCGCCTTTCGAGGCGGTCCCGATTTCGCGGCCTGGCTGGAGGCGAAGTAGGGGCTAGAACCTGACCACGACGCCGAATCCAGCTCCCGAGCGGTCGAGGTTGAGCCTTGAGGGAGCCCTTAGGCACGTCGAAGCTCTCGTCATCCAGGAAGGCTCTCAAACCCAGCCATGGGATGGGGAAATAGCGGATGTCGCCCTGCCAGTGGCGGTAGCTGGCGCCCTTGTAGGACAAGAAATGAAAACTGGCCCGACCGATGATGCGATCTCCAAAGGCCTTGCCGCCCACGGATAATCCCAGTTGCGGAATGGGGATCTGAATCTTTTCCGAGGCGGTCGTGGCCTGAAGGGTGCTCTGCTCTGTGCCCGTGGCAGTCATGTCCAGATCCCACGCCCGGATGCCCAGATCGGCACCGACCCAGGCCTGCTCCCAGGTCAGGGCCCGGATGGTCCAGGTCAGGTCGTAGCTCTGGAACTTGATCCAGGAATCCACCCTGGTGAGCATTTGGTAGGTGGTGCCGTCCAGGGTGATGGGGCGCGTGAGGATGGCGCTGCCCTTATAGTCCTGAGCATCAGTGGAGAGGGCCAGACCGAAGCGGTGGCCCTGGTATTCGATGGAGACACCGGGCTTGGTCTTGTCTTTCTCGAGCCCCAGATCGTTCTTGAGGTCGAAGAGAATGGGTTTTCCATCCTCGATTCCCTCGAAGTTGCCTTCCAGGGTGGCGGGAAGGCCGTGGAGGCCGAAACTCCATTTCCGCTCGGGAACCTGGGCGATGAGAGGCAGGGTTGCGAGGAAGAACAGGGCCGCGGCGCGCATGGGTTCTCCTTAGGGCTTCGGTTCCTCCATCGAACCCTGCGCCCTCGAATGTGAGAACTGCAATTCAGATGTCCTTCACCCCTCCCTGGGGCTTGTGGGGCAGGCGCTGCTGGATGCCTTCCAATTCGTCCTGACGGGCGCCCATGCTGGGGCGCGGCGGGGGCGGGGGTGGTGGGGTCTTGGGAGGCGGCGGGGTCTGGTCCTTGAGCAGGGACTGAAGGTTGTGGACGGCTTCCTCCCGTCCCGGCTGTTCCTTGAGCAGGCGCTCCAACAGACCCTGGGCCTCGGCGTTCTGGTCGAGGGCGAAATGGGCCCGGGCCGCCAGAAGAAGGGCGGGACCGCGCCAGTCCGGCAAGGGGCGGGGCACCCCTTGGCCGGTGAGCGGCGCCAGGATCTCCAGGGATTCCTTGAACGCCCGGCGCTTCAGATCGATTTGGGCGGCCAGCAGGCGCTGGTGGGGTGTCTTTCCGCTGGGTCTCCACCGCTGGGCCGCCTCCAGGTCGCCGCGATCCAGGGCGGTCTGGGCCAGCCAGGCCTTGACGCTCTGGGGCAGGGGCAATTCGGCCTGCGCCGGAGTACCTAGCGCGAAGGCGGCCAACAGTCCCAGGATGGGGCGCCAGGCACGCAGAGGCTTGCCTGCGGCCAAAAGCCAGAGGGCCACCCCGGCCAGGGCCAGCCAGGCTCCCCATTCGGGATGGGCGGGCTGCAGGCTGCGGGCCACGGGCAGGGCCTCCTTGCCCTGGGCCAGACGCTGGATGAAATCTGCCACATCATCGCTGGGCGCAAAGAGACGACCGCCGGTGGCCTCGGCCAACTGCTTCAGGAACTCCGGCTGGGCCGCGCTGGTGGCGGGTTCCTTGGGTTCCGAATCGGCGGCAGGGGGCATGGGCACGGGCTGGGGCGCGGATTGGCCCAGGGCCACGGCGTAGAGGGGCAGCTTGGCCCCTTTCAGAAATTCTACGGCACGGGGGAGCGCCTCCCCCTGGGCTTCCCAGGTCTCCTCGCCATCGCTCAGCAGCAGGATGATGGCGGGGGCCTTCTTGGCGGCCTGGGCGGCCACCTGCGGCAGGGCACGCCCCACGCTGGTGCCGGGGCTGCCGATCTCGCCGGGATTCACGGCCCGCAGGGCATCCCGCAGCAGCGCCCGATCCTCGCCGGGGGGCATGAGGGGAATGGTGTCCCCCGTGAGGAGGTCCAGTCCGTAGCGCACGCCGGGGCTGGGTTGGGCCCAGAGGCGGTCCAGCGTCCGCATGGCCGCCTCCCAGCGGCTCTTGCCGCGCACATCGCTCACCAGCATGGAGCGGCTGGCATCCACCACCACATGCACCGTGAGCCGGGGCACTTCCGGCAGTCCGTAGCGCGGTTCCGCGAGGCCCAGGCCGGTCCCCGCGAGAACCAGGGCCATGCCGAGGCCCTGGAGCAGCGGTTTCTGTCCCACCACCCGCACCCCGACCCCCGGTCGCAGCTGGGCCCAGATGCCCAGCAGCACCGCCAGCAGGGCCAGTGCGAAGGCCGGGGCGAGAAAAATGGGGTGAGAGAAGGGAAGAGTCATG
>JAYREN010000093.1:0-11961 GCA_041908845.1 Holophaga sp.
GTCCAGGTGAGGGTGCCCGATTCCACCACATAGGCCCGCTGCTGGGGATCCCAGACCAGGTTTGCTTCCAGCTGCGCGCGGCAGTTGGAATGGAAGGGCATGGAGGCCGCGATGTCGTTGGCGGGGCTGCTCATCATGGTCCGCATCATTTCGCCGGTGGTCTTGGGAACCTGGGGCGACTTTCCATCGGGAATGCCGCCGAGCATGGTGCCCAGCGAATTGAGGCTCTGCAGCGCCGAAGCCAGCGCGGCACCGCCAAAGACCGGCGCCGCCAGCATGGCGATGCTGCCGTTGCAGGGAAAAGCCAGGCCATTGCGCTCACTGTAGGTAAGGCTGAGGTGTACCTTCTCCCGAGGAGGCTCCGATTTCTTTTTCTGGGGAGCCCCGAAGCAGGCAAGGGCGGCGAGGAACAGGAGTGCCTTTCTCATGGCGTGACCTTTCCCGAAGCCTTGCCATCCTTGGGTTTTGGTGGAGGAGGAAGCGGCTTGAGGATCACGTTGACGAAGACTTCCGTGTTTCCAGTGAAAGGGTCCGGTCCCGCATCCACGCGAAGTGTCCAATCGCCTTTGCGGGCCATGATGCAACGGTCCTTCTCCAGAGGTGGCCCCGGGAACGGCAGAATCTCCCATTGCTCCCGGGTGGCGAATTCCAGGTAGACAGCCGCGACTCGCTCCGGTGCTTGGGGGCAGGTGAAGTAGGCCGAAGCGGCGTTCGCGGAAGTAGAGTAGGCCGATAGGCTCGCCCCGGGTACCCGCGGAATGTCCTTGGGGAAATCCATTGGATCCGTGGACCCGCTAGGCCAGGGCACGGGCGTCGTGCCGTACACGGGGGCGGCGTGGGCTTGGTTCCGGGAAGGCGCCGTCGCGGAAGGCTTCACCTCGCTCCGGGCAGGCTCTCCGGGTTTGGGCATGGGACGCGTTACGATGGGCTTCACCTGGGGCATGGGAGGCGGCACTTGGGCCAGCAGCGCGGCGCTCAGCATGCACAAGGCACATCGCAAGGGGGCGATCTTGGGCATGGGACCTTCTCCGGGAATTCCATCCAGGGTAGCGACTTTCCCTTCCCTCGGCGTTCATCCCACCAAAGCCCTGCACGCCCTGAGTGGAACGGTGATTGTTCACCATTGGAATTGTGGCCCCGAGGGGCTTCGGGGTACCTTGGGTTCCATGTCCCCCGAACCTGAACCAGCCTCCCCGGGCCTTGGGCGCTATGTGGCGCCCCTGGGTGGGGGTCTGCGCAGCGGACTGGCGCGGTTGGGGAGCGTGGCCTGGCTGGGGTGGGTTTGCCTGCGGCAGTTGTTGAAGCTGCGCACGGACCAGTTCGGAGTGATCTTCGACCAGACCAAACTCCAGGTGCGGTTCACGGCCCTGGACGCCCTGCCCCTGGCCCTCCTGACCGCCCTGCTGCTGGGCGGCATCACCCTCATCCAGGTGTACGCACAGGTGTCCGGCTTCGGCGCCGAGACCTACCTCAGCCAGCTCCTGGCCCAACTGGTCATTCGCGAACTGGGCCCCCTGCTCATCGCGGTCATCGTGATCGGGCGGAGCGGCACCGCCATTGCGGCGGAAATGGCCTCCATCAAGCTCAACCTGGAGGTGGATGCCCTCAGCGCCATGGGCGTGAACCCCATCCAGTATCTGCTGCTCCCCAGGCTTCTCGGCGGCATCGTTTCCGTCTTCACCCTGGTCGTGCTTTTCGATGCGGCCGCCCTGCTGGGGGGCTTTCTCCTGGCTTGGTCGCGATTGCCCCTGTCGGCAGATTTCTTTGGGCAGGCCCTGGGCGCGGCCATCGGCTGGCGAGAGCTGGCCATCACCTTCACCAAGGCGGTGACCTTCGGCGCCATGATCCCCCTGGTGTGCGCCTCCAGCGGTCTTCGAGTGCGCCAGAGCAGCACCGAAATCCCCCAGGCGGTCACCGCCGCCGCCGTGGCGAGCCTTGTGGCCGTGTTCTTGCTGGGTGCCTTCCTCTCGGTGCTGATCTATGGGTGAACTCCTGCGTCTCGACCAGGTGACCCTTCGCAACCAGGAGGGGCGGGCGGTCTTCCAGGCCCTGGACTGGAGCCTACCCAGAGGCGGACGTGTCCATTTCCAGGGGACTTCCGGCCAGGGCGCCTCTGCCTTCCTGCGCCTTTGCGCGGGACTGGCCCATCCCCAGGAAGGCACGGTCTTTCTCGAGGGTCTGCCCCTGGACCCCCATCTGTTCGACCACCCTTTCCTCAAGCGAGGCGGCATCGGCTGGGTGCCCACGGGCGGCGGCCTTCTGGCCAACCTCGACCTGCGCGCCAACGTGGCCCTGCCCTTGCGGTTCCTGAGGGGCCATTCGCGCAGCCAGGCCCTGGATATCGCCCAGGATCACCTGGAAAAGGCGGACCTCGGGGCCCTGGTGGACCTCCGTCCCCACGCCCTGGAGCCCCGAGACCGATGGATGGGGGCCCTGGTGCGGGCGGCGGTTTCGGCCCCGGAACTCTGGCTCCTGGATCAACCACCCGAAGGCATGAATCACCTGCCCGACTGCGTGGAGGCCATCCTCAAGGGGGCCGCCGCGAATCCTGGTACGACCTTCCTGGTGGTGGGCAGCCGCCTCTGGAGCGGTGTGGAGCAAGAGGTCGTCCACCTGGAACAGGGACGCATCGTCCCCGGAGGTCTGTGATGCGGTTCGCGAGAGACGATGCCAAGGTGGGCCTGCTGGTCGTCGCGGCGGTGCTGCTCTTCGGCGGCCTGCTGTTCCAGCGAAGCCTGAGCGCCCTCTTCAAGAAGGAGACCCTCATCAAGGTGCGGCTGGAAAACGCGGGCGACCTCACCGTGGGCACCGAGGTCCAACTCCAGGGTTGGCGTGTGGGCAAGGTGGATCGGGTGGATCTCGCCCGGGAAGGGGTGCAGTACCACTTCGTGGCTACCCTGGCCCTGCAGCCGGACATCCTGCTCTGGAAGGGCACCAAGGCTGTGGTGGTGGCCAAGCTGTTCGGCGGCGCCTTCGTGGATCTCCAACTTCCCGAGGTGGCGGCCCGTATCCAGGTTCTGGAGCCCGGGGCCCTCCTGGAGGGCGGAACGGCCGCCTCTCTGGCCACCCTCATCGACGAGATGCAGGATTTCGTCGGCAATCTGAACGGCGCACTCACGGAGCTGCGGGGCGAATTCAAGCAGAAGGGCGCTGGTGTCCTGCTGGATCACCCCGAACTCAAGAAGGCCCTGAGAAACCTGGATGCCACCCTGGTGGATGCTCGAGCACTCATCCAGGACGGCCAGAAGGCCGTGAAGCAGGGCGATGCGGCCCTAGGGCGCAACCTGGCGAGTCTGGAGAAGAGCCTCGGCATCCTTCAGAATGTGTTGGAGACTCGCTCTGGCGAGATCGACACCATCGTGGTGAACCTGGCGGAAGTGCTCCAGCAACTCAACGGCCTCAGCGCGGAAACCCGCACCCTCCTGAAGACCGAGGGCCCCGAGATCGATGCCACCCTCAAGTCCCTGCGGCGCAACCTGGAGAGCTCCGAAGAACTTCTGGAACTCCTCAAGGCCAAGCCCAGCCGCGCCGTCTGGGGTACCCCCAGCGAGGCAGAGAAGGCCGCCGCCCGCCGCAAGGTCCAGGCCGCCCGCGAGGCCGAACTGAAAAAATAGTTTCAGCTACAGCCGATCCAGATCCTCGACTCCGATGGTCGGGAGCCAGGGCAGCAGTTCGTACTGGGCCACGCCGTGCTGAATGAAAGGATCGCCGTCGCGCACCTGATCCAGCTGCTTCAGAGCATTCTCGTCGTTCACACGCAACAGCAGGGCGCCGCCATTGCGGGGATCCAGCGGCCCCGAAGCGATGAGCACCCGCTGTTCCTTGAGTTTGCCCAGGTAGGCTCGGTGCGCCTCGATGTGTTTGAGGACTTCCTCCAGAGACCTGCGATACCGGACGATGGCGAGGGCGTACATGGGGGCTCCTTTCCTGTAGTTTCCCACTGCATCAAAAAGGAGCGCGAAAATCGCGCTCCTTTTTGATGAAAACCGAAATGCCTAGTCCCGTACGATGCGCGTGCCGACCGTCTCGTAGGGTTCCTTGCCCAAGGCCTCAGGGCTGGTGATCAGCACTTCGTGACCCCCGGCCACGATGAAGGCGATGGCGGATTCGATCTTGGGGCCCATGGATCCGGCCGGGAACTGGCCGTCGGCCATGTGCTTGCGGGCCTCCGTTACCGTCATGCGATCCACCCATTTCTGAGTGGGCTTGCCGAAGTCGATGGCCACCTTGGGCACACCGGTGAGGATCACGTAAGTGTCCGCGCCCAGCTGCTCAGCCAGCAGAGATGAGAGGCGATCCTTGTCGATGACAGCCTCGACGCCGATGAGGAAACCGCTGCCGTCGCGGATCACGGGGATGCCGCCGCCGCCGCCTGCGATCACGCAGTGCCCGGCCTCGAGCAGGAGCTTGACCGCCTCGAGCTGGAGGATCTCCAGGGGCTTGGGCGAGGGCACCACCTTGCGCCACCCGCGGCCCGCATCCTCCTTCATGTGCCAGCCCTTCTGCTTCATCAGCTCCAGGGCGCGGTGCTCCGCGTAGAAGGGACCCACGGGCTTGGTGGGATCCTGGAAGCCCTTGTCGTCCTTGTCCACCACCACCTCCGTGAGCACCGTGCTCACGGGCGTCTCGTGCTTGATGAACTTCAGCCGATTGATGAGGGTGCGCTCGATCATGTAGCCCATGGAACCCTGGGTCATGGCATCGGCGATATCCAGGGTGTAGGGCGGGATCTTGTTGGCGCCCGCCTCCTGCTGGATGAGGATGTTCCCCACCTGCGGCCCGTTGCCATGCACCACGCACAGGCTGTAGCCGGCCTGGATGACGTTGGCGAACATTTCGGCGCATTCCCGGGCGTTCTCCAGTTGTTCCTCCTGGAGGCCTTGCTCCTTTTCCTTGAGGAGCGCGTTGCCACCGATGGCGATGAGAGCGATTTTCTTGGACATGGGGTTCCCAATGAAAAAAATTATCCTATCAGCGAACCCGGGAATTCCCGAAGGGTGTTACGCAAAGGCCCATTCCATCATCGAACTCGGCCCGGAATCCCGCTAGAATCGAGCTTTTATGCGGGTTCCCATGCACGTTCAAGAACTGATCCTCCGCCTCCAGCGCTACTGGGCCGATCGCGGCTGCCTGGTGGGCCAGCCCTATGACATCGAGAAGGGCGCGGGCACCATGAATCCGCTGACCTTCTTCGGGGCCCTGGGGCCAAAACCCTGGAATGTGGGCTACGTGGAACCCAGTCGGCGCCCGGGGGATGGCCGCTACGGCGAGAATCCCTTCCGCCTCTATAAGCACCACCAGTTCCAGGTGATCCTCAAGCCCTCGCCCGCCAAGGTGCAGGAGATGTACATCGAATCCCTGGAGGCCCTGGGCATCGATATGCGCAAGCACGATCTGCGCTTCGAGGAGGATAACTGGGAGAGCCCGACCCTGGGCGCCTGGGGCGTGGGCTGGCAGGTGGTGCTGGACGGCATGGAGATCAGCCAGTTCACCTACTTCCAGCAGGTGGCGGGCATCGATTGTCGGCCCGTTTCGGCCGAACTGACCTACGGCATCGAGCGCATCTGCATGTTCCTCACGGGCATCGACAACATCTTCGATCTCACTTGGGGGGATATCACGACGGATCAGGGCACCTTCCCCGTGAAATACGGTGAGGTGCGCCACCGGGAGGAATTCGAGCTCAGCGCCTACAGCTTCGAGCACGCCAACCTGGAGCTACACCAGATGCTCTTCACCGAATACGAAAAGGAAGGCTGGCGCATGGTGAAGGATCACGGCCACTTCCTCGCCGCCTACGACCAGGCCCTCAAGATGAGCCACACCTTCAACGTGCTGGATGCCCGAGGCGCCGTGAGCACCACCGAGCGGCCCGGCATCATCAAGCGGGTGCGCGACCTGGCCTGTGCCTGTGCCCGGGCCTACCTGGAGCACGAGACCACGAAACTCGAAGCTGCCCAGGAGGTGAAGTGATGGAGACCCGCACCCTCCTGCTGGAACTGCACTGCGAGGAAATCCCCGCGCGCTTTCTCAAATCCCTCTCCGGAGAGTTCGCCGAGGCCTTCAAGGACTGGGCCACAGAACAGAAGCTGGATGAGCAGCGCACGGAATTCTTCTACAGCCCCCGCAAGCTGGCCTGGCGCATCTCGGGGTTGCCTCTGGCCCAGGCCGACCAGACTGAAACCCAGGTGGGCCCGCCTCAGCGCATGTGCGTGGACGAAAGCGGCGCACCGACCCAGACAGGCCTGAAGTTTGCCGAGAAGTGGGGCCTGCCCTTCAGCGCCGTGCGCTTCGAGCAGCCTGCGGGCAAGAAGGAACCCTGCGCCACGGTCACGATCTCGAAACAGGGCCAGCCCACGCTGCGACTCCTGGCCGAGTCCCTGCCCCGCCTCGTGACCAACCTTCATGTGCCCAAGGCCATGCGCTGGGGTCACAGCGAATTCCAGTTCGTGCGCCCCATCCGCAACATCCTGTGCATCTTCGGGAGCGAAGTCGTGCCCATCGAGCTCGATGGCGTGAAGGCCTGCGCCACCACCTGGGGCCACCGCCTGTATCACCTGGATCATCCGGCCCCGGTGAGTGTTCCCAAGCCCGAGGCCTACGAGGCGGCCCTGGAATCCGCAGGGATCACCGTGTCCTTCGGCAAGCGCCGCCACCGCATGGATGACCAGATAAAGGCGCTGGCCGCCGAAGTCGGCGGGCGCGTGGTGGAGGACGAAGACCTTCTGGATACGCTGGCGGAGATCGTAGAATGCCCCACCATCCTGCGGGGCGAGTTCCCCACCTCCTTCCTGGATCTGCCCAAGGAAGTGCTGGTGACGAGCCTCAAGGAACACCAGAAATCCTTCTGCATCGAGAATGCCAAGGGCGAACTGCTGCCCTTCTTCCTCACCGCCGCCAACCGAATGGATGATCCCGAAGGTTTCGTGAAGGGCGGCAACGAGTGGGTACTCAAGGCACGCCTCTACGATGCGCGCTTCTTCTTCGCCGAGGATCGCCGGCAGCCCCTTTCCACGCGACTGGAGAAGCTCAAGGCGCTCACCTTCCATCGGGAGCTGGGCAGCTACGTGGAGAAGACCGAGCGCATCGCGCGACTCGCCGAGGCCCTGGCTCCCGCCCTGGGCCTCGATCCCGCCCAGGCCTGCCAGGCCGCCCAACTCTGCAAGGCCGATCTCGTCACGCTGATGGTGGGGGAATTCCCCGAGCTGCAGGGCGTCATGGGGGGCGAGTATCTCAAGCACGAAGGCGTGCCCGAGCCCGTCTGGATGGCCGTGAAGGAACACTACCAACCCCTGGGCGCCGAGGCGCCCATCCCCGCCACGCGCCTGGGCGGCCTGCTCGCCGTGGCCGACAAGCTGGATACGGTGGTCGGCTGCTTCGCCATCGGCCAGATACCCAGCGGCAGCAAGGATCCCTTGGCCCTGCGGCGGGCGGGCCAGGGCATCGTGCGCATCGCATGGGAACAGGGCTGGAACAGCGACCTCGCTGACTTGATCGACCAGGGGTTGGAGGCCGTGGCCTCCAGGGCCACCAAGCCCCGAGCCGAATCCCGGGACGCGCTGCTGGGTTTCTTCCGGGATCGCGTGGCCTACCAGTTGGAGCTTGCCGGTTTCGCCGGGGCCGTGCGTCGCGCCGCCCTGCCTGCGGCCTGGTCCTCCCTGCTGGAACTGCGGGCCCGCTGCGAGGCTCTCTCCGCCTTTGCCGATGATCCCCGCTTTGCGAGCCTGGCCCAGAGCGCCAAGCGCATCGGCAACATCCTGAAGGATGAAACCCCGAACGACACCTTCGATCCGGCCCTCCTCCAGCAGGAGGAGGAGAAACGCCTGGCCGCACACCTCGACACCTTGAAGGCCACCCAGGGTCAAGGGCCCATGCTCACGTCCCTCGCGGAACTGGCCGAGCCCTTGGAGGCCTTCTTCAACGGAGTCATGGTGAAGTGCGAGGACGCACCCCTCCGGGCTGCACGGCTCTCGCTGCTGCATCAACTCCGTAAGGCATTCCTGCGCATCGCGGATTTCAGCCAGTGGCAGTAGGCTATTGGCATTCACATGCCCGACCTTCCCCCTGAGCTCCCCGGAGCGCTACCGTATCGCCGGTGGTGGGGTCGTTTACGCCACCCCGGGATCCTCGGCCTATCGTTCCTCACGCTGGCCCTCGGGGGAGTTGTTTTCGGGCTCATCCTGGCCCCCAAGGCGCCTCGCGCACCTCTTCGGGTCATGGTGGTGCGGGCCAGTGCGGATCCCGGCTCGGGCCTTGGGGATGCCGAGGCCCAGACATTGTCCAACCTCCTGGAGGATGTCCTTGAAGGATTCGGCAACTGTGCCGTTGCGAGGGCAGAGACGCTGCCCGACGCCGAGGCGTGGCAGGATCCGGCACCCGATGGGCTCGTGATCCGGCTCCACCCCCGCAAGGTGGGGGGCCTGCTGGCACTGGACTACGAATTGGCGGCCCCGGAGCGGATCCGGCGCCGCCAGCCCTGGCTCTGGCGAACCATGACGCCAACCTCGCCGGTGGAGGCCTATCGGAGTGTGGTGCAGGGCCTTCCTGCGGAGTGTCTCGAGGATCGGTTCGAGACCCTGATCCCCGGGAGTTCCGAGGCGTTTTGGCCCTGGGTCGCCGCCCTTGGGGCCGGGGCGGCGCCCCAGGCCGTCGTGGGGGCGGGATAGGCCCCAGGGCGGGGGCGCGACTGCGCGGGACCCGATTTTGCGCTGGGGCGCCTTTACTATCTGAGTGCGAACGCTCCCACGGGGAGGCCGGAGGACCTTCAGCGGGCCCAGCGGCATTTCCAGGAAGCTCTGAAGGTCACGGTCCACTATCCCAGCGGCGTGTACGATCTCACCCGCCTCCAGTCCGATACCGGTTCGGCCCAGGCGGCCCTTGAGAGGGTGGTCTCGCTCCGCGAATCCCGGCCCCATGGGAGGGCGCTGCTGGGGGCGCTCGCCTACAGCGCCCGCTTTACGGGTCTGCTGGATCTCGCGGTCCGGGCCCGGGCTCGCGCCCACGTGCTGGAAATCAATCCCAAGGCTCCGCCCCGGCTGCAACTAGCCCTGTTCTATCAGGGGGACTTGGCCGGTTTCGAGCAGAGCCTGTACCTGCGCCCCGGCAGCTATTCCAACAACCTCGTGCAGTTCTACATGGGGCGGTTGGCCCTTCACCGGGGTGAGACGTCACGGGCCATCGCGCATCTGGAAGAAGGCGAAAACGGATCCGGCGGAAATCCGAAAGTCGCGAGCCTCTGCCGCAGTTTCCGCCTGATCCTCCAGGGTCAGACCGCCAAGGCCCGCCTGGAACTGGAGGGGATTCGGAGAAATCTGGACGACACCCTGATCCCGGATGGAGAGCTGACCCTGAGCGCGGCTGAGGCGTACCTCCTGATGGGGGAACCGGACCCGGCCATGGATCTGGTGGAGCAATCGGTCCACCAGGGCTTCCATTGCACTCCCTGGTTCGAGCGGGATCCCCTACTCGAACCGCTCAGGGGAACCGCGCGCTGGCAGAGGCTCCACCAGCAGTTGCAGGACCAGCAGGCGAGGGTTTCCGCCAGGTTCTCGGGAACGGTCTGGGGGCTTTGAACCGAGGCTTCCCCCGTGGGGACACCCTTCCGCCGGTCGGCGCCGCCACGCGGTTCAGGATGGCAGGGCGTTTTCCCGAAGCCAGGGGCGGGATGTCGGCAACCCGCTCGACGGCGATCTCGGCCTTGGCCCCCAGCATCCTGCGCAACCGCTCGGCCACGCAGGCTTCTCGATTGAAACCCGGAGCCGCCACGCAGCGAACAAGGTAGCGTGCGAGCCCGACCTGCACGACCTGGAAACGGATGAGTTTTTCGATGCCTCCAAAGACATCGAAGAGGCCCAGGGTGTTCATGCGATGCCCCTCGGCATCGAAGATCACATCGGTCTGCCGCCCCTCCAGACACTCCAGCACGGGCAGGCGTGAGCCCGAGGCCGGGCGATCCGAAAGCACCGCGAGATCGCCGATGTCGTAGCGGATCAGCGGCAGCGCGTGGGAGTAGAGATCGGTGACCACCAGGCGCCCGAGCTGTCCCACCGGGGCGGGTGCATCACGATCCAGGCATAGGACTTCATGCACTTGGCTGCAGGCGTTCAGGACATGCCGACCGGGCTCGTCCAGGGGTTCCTGGGCGAGGACGCCCAGTTCATTGGCCGCATACCTGCTCCTCACCGGGCAACCGAAGGTTTCCTCCATGACCTTGCGCGCCGAAGGGGTCAGCGTCTCCCCGCCCAGGCAGGCTCCCCGGATCTGGAAGGAGTCGACACCGTCACCCTGGTCACGGCAATACTCGGCCAGGGCATGGATGGCCGAAGGGTAGCCCATGAGGAATTGAATGCCCGAGTCCCTGAGCAGGGCCCGCCCGCGCCGATACCACTCGAGCGTCATATGGGTCGGATCCACCACTTCCTCATTGTGGATGAACCGCTGGAGACGGCTGGGGTTCCGGGCGCGAACCTGGAGGTACCGCATCCCCACCTTCCAGCCGATCCATCCGGTGAAATAGAGCAGCTCCGCCAGTTGGCGCGCCCGCTTGTCCCGGGACAAAGGAAATACCAGCGGCGTGCCGTACGAACCCGAGGTGGAGGCGGAGGTGAGCTCCTCTGGAGCAAAGGCCGTGGAACGAAACCCGTCGTAGCCCTCCCGGATCTCAGCCTTCTGCAGGACCGGAAAATCCTCCAGCCGCGAGGCCCCCTGGAACGGGGCGTAATGGGCGGTCGTGGTGGTGGCATGGACCAGGAAGGCCTTCAGGCGCCCGTCCAGGATCTCCTCGCGGCGCTCAGGTTCGCGCACCAGCTCTTCGAGATCTGTCAGATGGTGGCGAATGGCGGAATGCCGGATCCAATCCAGTCCCCAGAAGCCCGCTTCCCTAAAGGTTTGCCCGATGTCCATGGCGCCCCCTCTCATCGCGCATCCCAGCATCAGCGGCCCGATGGGCTGCGATGGAGGATCAAGCGCCTCTCCGAGGAGAGACAATGCCCGGTGAAGCGTGGTCTCTATCGGTAAAAAACAAGGCCCATGGAGATCAAGCTGCCGGAACGATCCGATCAAGACCGATGTGGCACACCCATGACTATGCCCCTGTCCGTACGGTGTCAATACAGAATCGTTCCAGAATCAGGGCTCGAAACCTCCAGGAGGCCGATGGAACCTACGCGGTGCCGGTCTCCCGGAAGGCCGCTTCCACCCGGTCCGCGATCTCCGTCGGGCCCAGATCTTGAATGGCGGTGCGGGGCAGATGGCACAGGAGCCGCCCATCCTGAAAGAGTGCCACATTGGGCGAGGAGGGCGCAGCATCGCCAAAGTGCTTGCGGGTCTGATTGACCGCCTCCGTCTCCATGCCCGCGAAGACGGTAACAAGATGATCGAATTTCAGGCCGCGATCCTTGACCGCCTCGATCACGCCGGGGCGGAGATTGCCCGCCGCACAGCCGCAGACCGAGTTCAGCACCAGAAGAGTCGTGCCCGGTCGGGCCAGGGCCGCATCCACCGATTCAGGCGTGAACAACTGCGAAAAACCGGCCTGGACGAGTTCCTCCCGCATCGGTGCCACCATGTGTTCCGGGTAATTTCCCATCGATTCCTCCAGATCCAAATAGTATACCGTTTTTGTCAGATATTCGCGGATTCCTGGATGAAGCGCTGGATCAGCGGGCTGCCAAGGGCACGTAGGGGTTGATGGTAGGCCCCTGGTAGATCTGCCTCGGACGATATATCCGGCTGTCGCTGGCCTCCAGCACTTCCTTGTAGTTGGCGATCCAGCCGGGCATGCGGCCGATGGCGAAGATGACCGTGAACATCTCGGTAGGGATGCCGATGGCCTTCAGGATGATGCCGCTGTAGAAGTCCACGTTGGGGTACAGCTTCCGTTCAATGAAGTAGGGATCCTTGAGGGCCGTCTCCTCCAGCTTCTTGGCGATATCGAGCAGGGGATCGTGAACCCCCATCTTG
>JAYREN010000094.1:0-11844 GCA_041908845.1 Holophaga sp.
AATTATTAGCTATAGTTCCGGGGTTCCTCCCTCTTTATTTATCGGGGGTACTAATGGTAACCCGCTCCTTCTGTGGACGAATGATCTAACTCCGGATTCCATTCCAACCACTCAAATCGAATGGACACGCCCCAATCAGGGTAATTGGCCAGTTTTGTTGTCTCCCTTAGGCAAACCTAGCGCATTCGCTGAATATCATGGAATAATTAATTTGACAACAGATGGGAATGGCGTTTCTTACGTCTGGGTTGTCAATAGTTTGCAATACCAAACACCACGACTCTTTTCTATTTCTCCTTCTGGGGTATGGCGGGAAATTCACGGATTCACTCTCCCAATTGGCGATAGATACATGATGGCCCCAGCTCAGGATGGTTTCGGGTTATTTTATTCTGGACGATCCGACAACGGATCTACCGTATTGAGCTTTATCCGTTATTCAAATGAGACGTGGTTGACACCAGAGTTGATTGGGCCATTTCCCATGGATCATTATGAATTTGGAGGTACAGCTGCAGCTCAAAAAAATGGGTCAAAATTTTCAGCAGCATATATTTTTGAAAACAAAATCCTTTTTGTAACCAAAAAGTCAGATGGTAGCTGGGGGACATCAGAACTATTTAGTGGCGACATAAGGAGATCTGGGACCTTGATTTATGATCATAACGACAAGTTGGTAATTTTGGTGGGTTTCGCCGATAATGAAAATCTTGGTCATCTTGTTTATGGTATGTGGGAAGAAGAATAGTACTGTTTATACTTGAACAAATTGAGGCGGCCTTTGCATCCGCAACGGGTGAACCTTTACCTGGGGCCCAGGAATACCTCTTAAAAGGCAAGACTGACTTCGGCGCGGATAGGGTAGCTCCTGAAAGCCGGTTCCCGCACCGGAGCGCCGCGTCCTGTTTCCGGAAGCATTAACGGAGGCGCCCATTGCATCCAAGGTTTCAAGTAGACGTAGTTAGGTTAAGATCTTCAATGGATGCCGATTACCACGGTCCATCCGATGTACTATGTGAAGCAATCAATGGCATGTTACCGATCGATGCCAGAAAAGATGCTCTAGCGATTCTGTACGACATTCCAGTAACAGATGCTCAAGCTAAATGGAGAGTAAGAGGACTGGGCCTTGTTCTGAATACGGCTCAAAAGCTGTGGCAGCTTGAAAATTCTTTTAATACCAATAAACCAATATCATCCAGTGAAATGCGAAATGAATTGCTTGGTATGTCTTTGGCTTTAAAGGAATTTGTAGGAAGAATGAAAAAATTATCATGGACAACAAGGTCATATATCATCAGCATGTGTGATGTAGATCCTTCAATACCATCAAATCGAAAGAGGATGGATTTGTGGGATGAAGCAGAAGCTGATGATATGTTTTGCGTGCCATGGGATAACAATGGCAACAGCATTTCTGTTAACAAATTGGATTGTTTGGTTGATCTGCTTGGTGATCTGGTTTACGAATCTGATAAATACGTAAAGAAGTATCCTGGCATGCAAAGCGTGTTTGAAAAACCACCTGCCGATTTGGATATTTTTTATTCGTGTGCTTCTCTCCTGGTCTATAGAGGCAGAAATCTTGATTATTTGAGAAATATTGCAGAGTTGGTTTATGAGCAAGCCACCGGCACACCTCCAGCTGGATATTGGGGCAAACGGCAGGAAGAACAAGCAAGGAGGAGGATCAAACATACCCCCCAATAAGTAGGTTGGGGTGTGTTGCTGAACAGGAAGCGTCATCGCCCGAATCTTCCACGCAAGGCCACTCATGGCCGGGAGGATTCATGCGACACCCCCAACCCCAACCCGAACCGGCGCGCACCATTGCCCCGGTTTCCTACTCCGTTGAAGATGCTGCCGGGGCCCTGGGCATCGGGCGCACCTTTGCCTTTCAACTGATCAAAGAGGGGAAGCTCAAGGCCGTGAAGTGCGGGCGGCGAACCTTGATCCCCGTGGCGGAAGTGAAAGCCTTCCTTTCCCGTCTGGGAGGTGCGGCTTGACTCCCTGCCTGCGGGAAGGTGCTGCGGGGCACCTGAAGAGCGCCGCTGGGGTATGTTCCGCCGTGACTGTGGCCCTTGCCCTGGAAGAGCTGGAGCGCATGAAGGCGATGCAGTGCCTACCAGAACCGGAGGCCCTGATGCAGCGCCTCATGACACGGAATGGTGATTTCGATCTCTTGGCGGGGGTGGCCGGTGCCTACTTAAGCGCCCGGGGAATCAGCGGGGGCTGCTATGAGTGACCCCCTGCGCTGCTCATTCTTCCGCCAAGCCGCAGACAATACGCCCCGCCCCTGGGAAGGCACCTGGGCCCAGCTCCGGGAGATTCTGGAGCGCACCAATGCGCCCCGCCCCGGCACTTCCGGGGATGAGGCCAAGAAGTGCCTCCCGGCGATCTGCGGAACCCGTTTTCAGGATGGAACCCGCCGCGCCTGCGGGAATGCCCTGGAAATGGGGCTGATCCTCTTTGATTTCGATAACGCCGCCGAAGAGGCCACGGGGGAATTCTGGCCCGATCCCCGCACGGGAGAGCCCACGAAGCGCCCCAAGCTGCGGAAGGTGATGATCCCCGATCCTGTGGGCTTCGATGAAGTGCAGGAAGCCCTCTGGGATGCGGGGGTGGATTCCTACACCTGGAGCACCTGGAGCAACCGCCCGGAGTGGCCGAAGTTTCGGGCCGTGGTGCCCCTCGCTCATCCCGTGCCTGCGGAGTTGTGGGAGGCCGCAACGGAATGGACGTTGAAGCACCTGGGATTCGATGCCTTCCGCCGGGGCCTCGATCTGCCGGTGCTCCGGGATACCGCCCGCTTGAACTTTCTGCCTGGGGCTTCGTGCCCCGCCATGATGCGGCGGGGGGAAACGAAGGGCGAACCTTTGGCAATCCCGCTGGATCGCCTGCCCCGGGCCGTGGTGCCTTCCCTTCCGGTTTCGCCCTGGCAACGGGAGATTCAGGCCGCCCGAAAAGCTGCCCGGGAGGGTGGGGAACAGTGGTTCAAGCGCTACCGCGTGGGAGGCCGCCCGGTGGATTTCAAGGCCCTGGATCTGGCGGGGCTGCTGAGTGGCAGGGGCATCAAGATTGGCACGCCCCAGGCTCACGCCACGGGCACGAAATGGCGCTGCCATTGCCCCCTGGCCCATGAGCATTCCGGCGGGATCGATGATGATTGCGCCGTGGTGATCCAGACGCCGGGGCAGTGGCCTTCCTTCAAGTGCGCACACTCCCACCATGCGCACCTGGGCTTGCAGGATGTGATCGAGTTGATCTGGGGGCGCGCATGAGCCGCCGCAGGAAACGCACCGCGCCCGGTGAAGGGGAAAGACAATCCCAAGCCCTCGTGCCCGATCCCAAAGGGGGCTTCACGATGCAGCGCCTCGCCCCTCGGGTGAATGTGCCCACCGATGAAGCGCCCGCCCTGGCATCTTCCCCCTACTGTGAGAACGGGGGTCGCCTGTGCCTTCGGAAGATGAGCGATGAAGGGCCGCGCCTGCTACCCCTCGCTAATTTCAGCGCCCGCATTGTGGGCGAGGTGGTGCGGGATGACGGGGCGGAAAAGCAAACCTTCCTGAGTGTGGAAGGCCGTCTTGATTCTGGGCGGGCGCTTGAAAGGATCGAAGTGCCTTCCCCCCAATTTTCGGGCCTGGGCTGGATCATCGGGCAATGGGGGGCCGGTGCCGTGGTTTTTGCCGGAAACGGCATCAAGGATCATCTTCGGGCCGCGCTGCAAGTGCTGAGTGGTTCGCCCGCCCGCCGTGTGATCTATGCGCACACGGGATGGCGGAAGATCGAAGATCGCTGGTGTTACCTGCACGCGGGGGGAGCCATCGGGGCCGAAGGGCCGGTGCCTGGAATCGAAGTTGATCCCGGGGGGAAGCTCCAGGGCTTCGCGCTGCCCGATCCCCCGAAAGGGGAAGCCATGCGGGAAGCGATTCGGGCATCCATGGGCCTGCTGAGTGTGGCCCCGGATGAAGTGACAGTGCCCCTCTTCCTGGCCTGCTACCGTGCCCCTCTTGGCCCTTCCCCTTTCGGCATCCATATCGCGGGGCGCACCGGCAATGGCAAGAGCGTGATTCAGGGCCTCGCCCAAGCGCACTGGGGAACCGGCTTCGATCATCAAAGCATTCCCGGAAACTGGCAGAGCACGAAAACCGCCCTGGAGGTGCTGACGTTCGCCGCCAAGGATGCCGTGCTCTGTGTGGATGACTTCGCCCCGGATGGCTCAAAGCAGGATCAAGCCCGCCTTCAGGGGGTGATGGCCCATATCTTCCGAAGCGTTGGAAACGGATCGAGCCGGGATCGCTGCAATGATTCCGCAACCCTTCGCCCCTCCCGTGCCCCGCGTGGGCTGGTGATTTCCTCGGGTGAAGACTTGCCCGCCGGTCACTCGATCCGCGCCCGCGTGCTGATCCTGGAAACAGAACCCGCCATGATGCGCTGGGATGAAGTGACGAAGCTGCAAGCCCAGGCCAAGGCCGGTGCCCTGGCTTCCTCCATGGCCGGTTATCTGCGCTGGATTGCCCCGCAGGTGGATGGATTGGCCCGCACCCTTGGGGAGCGCCTGGGGGAGCTGCGAAGCGCCTTCAACGCCTCGCACAAGCGCACCACGGATCAAGCCGTGCAGCTCATCATCGGCGGGGAATTCTTCCTTCGGTTCGCTCGGGAGGTTGGAGCCTTGAGCCCTGGGGAGGCCGCCGCACTCGATACCCGATTCCGCAGAGCCCTTGGGGCCGTGGCAGAGGCCCAGGCCGAAGCCCAGGCCGCCTCTGATCCAGTGCGCCGTTTCCTGGAATTGCTGCCCGCACTCTTCCTGAGTGGAAGGGCGCACTTGCAAGGCACGGAAGCCCATGAGCCGGAGCACTCGGAGCGCCTGGGCTGGGCTTGGGAACCAGGTGCCCCGCCGGATGAATTGCGCCCGAAGGGGAAGTGCATCGGGTGGGAGGATGCCGAAAAGGGCCTGCTGTATCTGGAGCCTTCCGCCTGCTTTGCCGAGGTGCAGCTCTTCGCCGGGAGTGAAGGCGATCCCCTGCCCGTGAGCAAGGGAACCCTTTGGAAGCACCTTCGGGAAAAGGGCTTGATCGAGATTGAAGAGGCAACGCGCTACCCCAAGAAAGTGCCGGGACGGGGGCAAGGAAATCGCGGGATCGCCCTGCGGGCTTCGGCCATCGGGATTCAGAAACCGGCGGGGATATTCGGGGAAGTGGCATGATCCCTTTCCCATTCCTTTCCCAGTTTCCCAGTTTCCCAGTCTCCATTTTTCGAGCCCGCAAAACTGGCCCTTGCAGAACCGCGCTATCACTGGCCTTTTCCCGTGTTTCCCAGTCTTCCCAGTTTTTGAAACACCCTCCCCCCTAGTGCTGGGGAACGCATGAGCGCCCGGGGCTTCCTGGAATCCATGCGGGCGGGGGAGGTTCATTTCTTCGCACAGGGAGAGTGCTTGCGATGGTTCGCGCCCTCCCAGCTTTCCCCGGGTGACTTGGCCCAGGCGAGGGCTTTCAAAGCGGAGTTGCTGGCCTTGGTGGCAGACGCGGAACTGGAAGCCCGATGCGCCGGGGCTGATCCCGAAGAGGCCGCATACCTTCGGGAAGAACGAGCCGGAATTCTTGAACACGATGGGGGCCTTGCCCGCACAGAAGCGGAACTGCGGGCGGGGCTCTCAAACCTCATGGAGAAATCAGCATGACGACGAAGAAGAGCACAAGCCTTGCGAAGCGCCCAAAGCAGACGCCTGCGACAAAGCCCAAAGGGGAGGTTCGAGCCGAGTTTCCTTCTGAGAAAGACAAGGAGGTGGAAAGGGCGAGGGCGAAGCTCTTTCTTTCGCCCGCCGCCTCTGCTGCCGTTGCGGCTTCCGGCTTTGTGAAATCCTTTGGGGAACCGGATCTTCCCGCACTCATTCACACACTGTCCGGTTCCATGCAACGGGTGAATGACGGAGACATGAGGGAAGCGGAATCCATGCTCATTGGGCAAGCCCATGCCCTTCAGGCGATCTTCATGCACCTAGCCCTACGCTCATCCAAATTGAACGGCCTGAAGGAGTATGAGATGGAGATGAGGCTCGCACTGAAGGCCCAGGCCCAATGCTGCCGAACCCTCGAAACCCTTGCGACGATGAAGAATCCTCCCGTGGTGCTAGCTCGCCAAGCGAATGTGACCACGGGGCCCCAGCAAATCAATAACGGCATACTCGCCCCGGCGGGGGCGGTTCCCTCGTGCGGAGAATCTAAACCCGAGCCGAACGAACTATTGGAGAGCAACCGTGTTGAACGGATGGACGGCCGAACGAAGAGCAAAGCAAGCTGAAGCCATACGCCGCTGGAAGCCTTGGAAGCGATCCACGGGGCCGAAGAGCGAGGAAGGGAAGGCCGCTGCATCCCGGAATGCCTGGAAGGGAGGCAAGCGGGCCCAATGGCGGGAACTCTTGAAGGGGATGAATCAACTCTTGCGGAAACAGAAAGAGTCCCTGGAAAAGTGAAGCCCCGGAGTGCATCCCGGTTCAGGGTGAAACCCCCCGGTTCGGGAACGGGTTTTGGGGATAGTTTGGGGATGATAGGCAAAAGGCCCGGTTTCCCGGGCCTAAGTGCTTTGTTTGGTGGTAGGGCTAAGGGGAATTGAACCCCTGTTACCGCCGTGAAAGGGCGGTGTCCTAACCTCTAGACGATAGCCCCATTGTGTGTTGCTGGTGGGCCCAGCGCGACTCGAACGCGCGACCAACGGCTTAAAAGGCCGCTGCTCTACCGACTGAGCTATGGGCCCATGCCGTGGACGGCACGAAGGACCATTGTGCCTGCGGATTCAAAGACGGTCAAGAACGGATACCGAGCCTGACCCAGCTAGAGTAGCCTACTTTCCGCCCAGTTCCTGCACGAGATGACTGCCGTCCATGATTTTTCGCAGGCTCTCGAGAATGGCGCGGGCATCCACGGCCACGGCGCGCTTGGTGTCGGCATCGTAGACGTAGTAGCCGCCCTGGCCTTCGAAGACGCTGTCGAAGTTGATGCCCACGAATTCGCCTGCCCGGTTCACCACGGGGCTGCCGGAGTTGCCGCCCACGGTGTCGCAGTTGTAGATGAAGTTGAAGGGCAGGGTGGCATCCACGCTGCCCTGGCGATCCAGCCAGCGCCGGGGCAGGGTCCAGGCGCCGTCCTCGGCGTTGGCGGCGTTGCCGCCCCAGCCTAGATGGCGGTCGTAGAGGCCCAGGAAGGTGGTGAAGGGTTGGGCCTTGGTGCCGCTGCCGGTGGCGTAGGTGGCCACGGGGCCGAAGCTCAGGCGCAGGGTGAAGGTGGCGTCGGGATAGCTCTCCTTGCCCTGGACCCGGAAGCGGGCCTCGGCGATGCGGCCGCCGTGTTCGTTGAAGATGCCCGTGATCTGCTCCTCCACCTGCTTGCGGATGGCGCGGTTGAAGGGATCCAGGGTGCGGGCGAGACGAATCAGCGGATCCTGGCTGGCGTCTACGGCCTTCTTGCCGCCCTCCAGCAGCTGCTTGCGGAAGGCGACATCCTGCAGCTGCGTCGCCTCGATGGCGGCCTTGGCGACGGCCTCGGGGCTCTGGTTGCCCAGCATGGCCTTCACGAAGGGGTGGGCGGCGCCCAGTTCCTCCTGGGCCTCGCGCAGGCCCGCCGCGAGCCGGGCGGCATCCAGGGGCTTCTCGGTGGGGCGGGGGCTGAGCAGGCGGGCGCGGGTGGCCTTGAGGCTGCCCTCGCTGAATTCCGGCAGGCGCTTGTCCGAGGGTTTCGCTTCCTCCTCGAAGATCCGCACCAGCGTGAGGGCCTGGCCCAGGAGGGCCGAGCCGCGGGCATCCACCAGACTGGATTCCTTGAGCAGGGCCTGCTGGCGCTTCACGGCCTTGTCGATGGCCGCCCAGCTCTGGCCCACCCGGGCCTGGAGCCGTGCATCCTTTGCCACAGCCTTCTTCAGGGCGGCCTCGGCCTCCTGGACCTTGCGGATGTTCTCGGGCTTCTGCAGGCCCAGGAGCTGACCGGAGAGGCGCTTGTAGCCGTTCTCGATGCCGTAGATGGGATCGGCGGCAATGCGGCGGGCTTCGGGCGAAGTGGCTGCAAAGGCCTGCAGCGCGCGCTTCTGGTAGTCCAGGGACTTCAGCCGGTAGGGGATGCCCAGATCCCGGGCATAGATCATCTGGGCGAGGGTCTGCTGGCGGAAGGTGGTGCCGGGATGGCCCGAGATGATGGTGAGGTCGCCCGCCTTCAGGGGGGTTGATGTGAAGGGCAGGATGGCCTGGGGCTTGTACGGCTGACCGTTCTCGTAGACGCGGAAGAGGGCAAAGTCGAGGTTCCAGCGGGGGTAGGTGTAGTTGTCGGGATCGCCGCCGAAGCTCGCCACCTGAACTTCGGGGGCGGCCACCAGGCGCACATCCGAGAACTTCTGGTAGCGGTACAGCCAGTACTCGCCGCCCTGGTAGAGTGTGACGGGTTCGCAGGTGAGGCCGCTCTTGGCTTCTTCGGCCTTGCGGAGCTGGCTCAGGGCGTTCTGGCGGGCCTTGAGGGCGTCCTTCTCGGCCATGCCCGTTTTCACGGCGGCCTGCACCTGGGCCGTCACGTTCTCCTGGGAGACCAGCATCATTAGCTCCAGCCCCGGCACCTTGATCTCCTGCTCACGGCTGGCGGCGGTGAAGCCGTTCTTGATGTAGTCGGTCTGGGCGGTGGAGACCTGGGCGATGGCGCTGCGGCCTACGTGGTGGTTGGTGATGACCAGGCCCTCGGGGCTCACGAAGGCGCCGGTGCCGCCGGGAAAGCGAAGAGTGGCGAGCTGCAGACGCTTGAGCCAGGCCGCATCCGGCGCGAAGCCGTACTTGGCCTGCATCTGCTTGGTGGGCAGGTTGTCGAAGGTCCACATGCCCTCGTCGGCGCGGAGCGCGGGCAAGGCGAGGAGCAGGGCGAGGGCGGAGAGGCGCATGGGGGCTCCTAAATCAACGCGTGGTCAGTTCACTGACGAGGTGCGGGGCGTCGTAGATCTTCTTCAGCACTTCGAGGATGGCACGGGCGTCCACGCTCACGGTGCGGTTGGCGCGGCCATCGTAGTAGTAGCGGCCGGGCAGGCTCTCGATGTTGCCATCGAAGGCCAGACCCACCAGCTCGCCCTTCAGGTCCACCACGGGGCTGCCGGAGTTGCCGCCGATGATGTCGGCGGTGTGGGCGAAGTTGTAGGGCGTGCGGAGATCCAGCTTGTCCCGGCGGACCAACCAGCGCTCCGGCAGGCGCCAGGTATCCCGGTCCAGGTTGAAGGTGGTGCCGCCCCAGCCCTCGAAGCGATCCATGAGGCCGTGCAGGGTGGTGAAGGGCTGGATGAGGGTGCCGTTGGCGGCGTAGCTGTCCACCACGCCATAGGACAGGCGCAGGGTGAAGGTGGCGTCGGGATAGGCGGAGGTGCCGTACACCGCGAAGCGAGCCCGGGCCAGGCGGGCGGCGTGTTCCCGCAGGGGGCCTTCCACCTGGTCTTCGAGTTTCGTGCGCAGTTCGCGCTGGAAGGGATCCAGGATGCGGGCCAGGGCCAGCATGGCGTCGTTGCTGGCACCGCCTTCCAGCAGGCGCTTGACCTCGACGGGATCCTGCAGGCGACTGCCCTGCACGGCTTGGCGAGCCACGGTCTCGGGCGTTCCGCCCTTCAGCATGGCCTTCACGAAGGGATGCTGAGGACCCAGAATCTCCGCGGCCTCCTTCAGCCCCTCGGTGAGGAGATGGATCTCCAGGTCGGCGTTGAAGGGTGTCGGGCGAGGCCGGGTGAGCCGCTCCTTGAGGGCCTTGAGGCCCGCCTCGGAGAACTCCGGCAGGCGATCCTTCTCGGCCTTGGCCGTTTCCACGGGGATGCGCACGAGACTGAGGGCCGTGCCCAGCAGTTCGGAACCCCGGGCGTTGATGACGAGGTTCTCCTGGGCCAGGCGCTCGGACTGCTTGAGGGTCGCTTCGATCTTGGCCCAGCTCTCACCGGCTTCGGCCTTGAGTCTGGGATCGGCCTGGACGGCGGCCTTCAGCTTGGCTTCGCCTGCCTCCACCTGCTTCATCCCCTCGGCGTCCTTGAGGCCCGCGAGGTAGCCCCGGGTGGCCTTCAGGCCGTTGTCGATGCCGTAGATCTGACCGCCCACCAGGGCGCGGGCCTCGAAGCTGCGGGCGGCGAAGGCCTCCAGAACGGCCCGGCGCCGCTCCATGCTGCGGATCTGGAGAGGGGTGGCGAAGTCCCGGGCGTGGCGCATCTGGGCCAGGGTCCACAGGCGATTGGTGGTGCCGGGATGGCCGGAGACGAAGGTGGGATCGCCCTGTTTGAGGTTGCCCTGGGTCCAGCGCAGGTGGTGTTCGGGATGAAAGGGCTGACCGTTCTCGTAGACCCGCAACAGCGTGAAATCCAGGTGATGGCGGGGGAAGGTGAAGTTGTCGTGATCGCCGCCGAAGCGGGCCACCGCAAGCTCCGGCGCGGCCACTAGGCGCACATCCGTGAACTTGCGGTAGACGTAGAGCCAGGTCTGGCCTCCCTGGTAGAGGGCGACGGGCTCCACCGTGAGCCTCGTCCGGGCACGCAATTCTTCCCGCGCCTTTTGCACCTCCAGCTCCCGGGCCCGCAGCTTTTCGGCTTCGGTCGTGCCGAGGGAGGCCTTGGCGACGCGCTCGGTGATGTCATGGAGTTCCACCAGCTGCATGAGCTCCAGGCCCGGCACCTTGAGCTCTTCGCCCCGATGGGTGGCCCCGAAGCCATTCTTGAGCAGATCCCGCTCCCGGGTGGAGAGGCGCTGGATGAAGCCCCGGGAGACATGATGATTGGTGAGCACCAGCCCCTCGGCGCTCACGAAGGAGCCGCTGCCGCCGGGAAAGCGCAGGCTGGCTAGGCGCAGGTGATCGATCCAGGCAGAGCTGGGCTCGAAGTCGTAGGCGGCCTTGAGCTGTTTCAGCGGCAGGTTGTCGAAGGTCCACATGCCTTCGTCGGCATGAAGGGCGGGCAGAGCCAGGAGCAGGGCGAGCGCAGAGCGGCGCATGGGGTGTTCCTTCACGGAGTGTCGATTTCGAGAACGGGATTCACCGCTTGCCGAGCAGTTCGTCCACCAGGAAGGAGGCGTCGTAGACCTTGGCGAGGGCCTCGCGGATGGCGCGGGCATCCAGGGTGACGCCGCGATTCACACTGCCGTCATAGAAGAAATTGCCCGGCAGCATCTCGATGTTGCCGTCGAAGATGACACCCACGAATTCGCCCTTGGTGTTGAGCACGGGGCTGCCGGAGTTGCCGCCGATGATGTCCACCTGATGCACGAAGTTGAAGGGCGTGGAAAGGTCGAGCTTGTCCTTGCGCTCCAGCCATCGCGGGGGCAGGGCCCAGGCGCCCTTCTCGGCCTCGGGGCCCCAGGCCAGGGCCCGATCGAAGAGGCCATGGAAGGTGGTGAAGGGCTGGATCAGCGTGCCATTGGCGGGGTAGGTCTTTACGGGGCCGTAAGTCAGGCGCAGGGTGAGGGTGGCGTCCGGGTAAAGGCTCTTGCCGTAGACGGCGAAGCGGGCCTTGGCGATGCGCCCCGCATGTTCGGCGATGAGGGCCTGGACATTCTCCTGGCGCTGGGCGAGCCCGGCGAGCATGGGGTTGATCTGGCGGGCGATGCGGACGGCGGGATCCTCGCTGGCGGCCAGGGCCTGCAGGCCTCCCTTGAGCAGGGCTTGGCGGAAGGCCTCATCCGTCACCTTGGAATGGGTCAGGACGGCGGCCAGAGCCTGAGGCGTGCGCTCGCCCAGCAGGGCCTTGCGGAAGGGATGCCCAGGCTCGAGGCCCGTGGCCACTTCCTCCAGCGCCTTCTCGAGGTTGAACTGATCCAGCTCGGCGTTGGCGCCCCGGGGGGTGCGCTTCAGGGACTCCAGG
>JAYREN010000095.1:0-11731 GCA_041908845.1 Holophaga sp.
GCTCAGGCTGGGGCGGCGCCAGGTCCGGGCGCTGGGGGCGCCGGAGGAGGCACGGGCGCCGCGGCGGGTTCTGCCAGGTAGTACCGGGGCAGCTCGCACTGGAAGTCTTCCTTCGAGAGCCTCTCCACAAGCTTCCGGGCCCCTTCGGCCGGATCCGGCTCCGTGGAGATGCCGAGGGTCCAGGCTTCGGTCCCCTTGTCCTGCCGGGTGGAGTGAAGGCGGAGGCCCTCGAGGGTGCCGTCCTCCAGGAGCACGGCCTCCAGCACCAGGCCCAGACCGCCTGTACCCTTCACGTTGAAGGCGCCGTGGGTGGCGAAGTTCCCAAGGCTGTAAGCGATGAGGCGGCCCTTGTAGACCTCCATGCCCCGGGGCACGTGGGGACCATGCCCGAACACCAGATCCGCCCCGGCATCGATCACGCCGTGGGCGAAGGCATAGACATTGCCGCGATCCGCACCCAGGTACATCTCCTTGGCCTTGGGCACGTGCAGAGCCTTCTCCCCCTCCGCCCCGGCATGCATGGAGACGATGACCAGGGAGCACTGTCCCGTCTTCTTCAGCTCCTGCACCTTCGCGGCGACCTCTTCGACACTCAGGGGAAGGCAGTTCATGTGCGGGGCAGCGGCGATGAAGCCGACCTTCACCCCCGCCGGAGTCGTGAGGATGGCGGTGGGCTGGTCGAGGCTGCCCCCGTGGGCGATGCCAACCTCATCCAGGGCGCGGAGGGTCGCCAGTCGCGCGGGCAGGCCCGCATCCATGGCGTGGTTGTTGGCCACGCTCAAGACGTTGAACCCGGCCTCCTTGTAGATGGCGAGGCTCTCCTTGGGCATGAGAAAACGGTACGAGTTGGCCCCCAGGGCCCGGGCCGAGGCGGGATCCGAGGACACCGTTCCCTCGAAGTTGCCCGTGACGATATCGGCCCCCTTCCAGAGGTGCTTCACCCGTTCGAACATCCTGCGGCCGTCTTCCGCGGGCATGGCGGCCCGGGTCGGAAAGACCGAGCCCACCATGGTGTCGCCCACCGCCGCGAGGGTCACCTTGCGCAGGGGTGCCGGCGCCTCCTGGGCGATGATTCCGGGCGCAAACAAGTACAGCCCTATCAGGATGGGAACCAGGCGCATGGGATTCCTCTGCTAGTTGTTCGCCTTCAAGGGCCAGGACGGATCGAGGGGAAGAATCTGCTCCAGCAGCTGCTGGGGCGCCCCGCTCGGAGCCGCCATCAATCGCCGGGCCGATACCAGCCTCTGGGCGTAGTAGGTGCTGTCCAGTTGGGCGATCTTGACCCCGCGTTTGCCCGGGCCGCCCCAGGAGCCCGCGTGGATGAACTGGCGCCCCCCCAAGTAGATCCCCACATGACTGATCCGGCTCTTCTTTCCTCGGGTCTTGAAGAAGAGCAGATCTCCGGGCTGGATGCGGTCCAGTTCAACTTCCTCGCCCTGGGTCGCCTGGGAAACGGACGAGCGGCTCAACTCCATGCCGAAGGCATTAAACACGAATCGCACGTATCCCGAGCAGTCGAAGCCACGGGGCGTGGTGCCGCCATAGCGATAGGGCGTTCCGATGTATTCCTTGGCCACCGCCAGCACCGAGGCCACGAAGCCGGGCGGCTCGGGCGGGGGTGGTTCCTGAGCGCGGCCCGGCCAGGCTGCCAGGAGGCCCGCCACCAGTGCTAACCGTTTCAAGATGCCACCTGACACTATCGTTCTCCATCTCTGAGATCCGCCCTGGAGCCTGAGACTCCAGAGCAGAGTCCGGATTGGCAGATCCGGTCAAAGCCAGGATACCAAAGAATGCGCCCGGGCCGAACCCGACCCGGCCGGGCCTCCCCACCGTGGGCCTGGCGGTGTCCGGGAACGATCCCGGTCCTCCATCAGTTGAGCGTCGAATTGACGATTTCCAGCCGGGAGCGGTCGTCCATGGAGAGCCCGGGCCTCACGTACCAGGAGCCGCCGATATTCCGGCGGAGCGTGGAGTCCTCGATGTGCACGGTGCCCGTGCCATCGTTGCTGACGAAGAAGATGGCGGAGCCGTGGGCGTTCACCTGGTTGTCCTCAATGAGCGTGCCGAAGATGGCCAGACGCATGGTGTTGCCATCCATGTAGATGGCCCCGCCGCTCCCACCGCCCGGGGTGCCCGGCTGGGGCGGGTTGGCGCCATTGCCCTGGGCCTGGTTGAAGGAGAACAGGCTGTTGTAGATGGACCAGGACACGCCGATGCTGCTGATGCCGCCCCCATTGGAGCCCCGATTGCCGTAACCGTTGGCGCCGCCGAAGGTGCTGTGGGCCACGTAGACCGGCATCCGGTTGTACTGGTCGAAGACCCGGATCGCCGCCCCGCCCACATCGGGCCCCAGGCTGGCGCAGACATTGTTGAAGAACCGGCAGTTGATCACCCGGAAGCGCCCGCCCCGCACCCAGATGGCGCCGCCACCGTCGTACTGGGTATCACTCGCCGAATTGCCATCCACGAAGGTGAGGTTCTGCACCGTCAGCTCGGGGCGATCCTGGTTGTCGCAGTGGTTCGTCGTCCATACCTGGTTGGGGTCGCAGGTGTTCATGTAGAGAATTCGGGTGCGTCCGCCGCCGCTGAGGGTCACCAACCCGCCTCCGTCGATCACCACATCCGGCTTGTTGTTGAATACCTTGGCGGGTCTCGGAAGGATGATCGTGAAGGGCCGCGTGCCGCCGTTGAAGGTGATCCTGCCCCCCTGGGCCACCGCCGCAATGAAGGCCTCCGCCGTGCAGCTCTCGGGTGTGCCCGTGCCGATCACGTGATCGGGACTGGAGACATCTCGGACCAGGGCCTCGGCGGGAACAGGGTACCGGCCCTCGGGGTTTCCCGCCGAAGGCCCGGTGGTCGGGTCCGTGGGCAGGTAGGTGGGATGCGTGTCTCCGGCCGTGGCATCGGTGCCCTCACCGCCCCCGCAGGCCAGCAGCAGACCCAATGTCAATGAAGCGATTGGAAGCACGGTGCGGATCTTCATGGGTCGGTCCTGGGGTTGGAGACACAGGCAGTATCCCCCACTCCGCGAGCGAGCAGGATTCCGCAGTGTCTTGTCGTTGGAAAGCGCCCCCCGGCCCCACTGTTATCATTCATGCATTCATTCGGGAGCCATAATGCAACCAACCCCTCTGCCGGGGCAGGAACGACTCGAATCCATTGATGTGCTGCGGGGTTTTGCCCTCTTCGGCATCATCGCCGTCAACACGCTCTTCTTCGCGCAACCGGCGGCCATTGCCACCACCCTTGGATATGCGGGACAGCCGGATGCCCTCAGTCATTTCCTGGTGGCCTGGTTGGCCCAGAGCAAGTTCTACGGCCTCTTTTCCTTTCTCTTCGGGCTGGGCTTCGCCATCCAGATGGAACGCTGGAAAAGCCGGGGCGCGGGTAGGTTCCGGCGCCGCCTGCTGGTGCTCCTTGGGTTCGGTCTGCTGCACGGCCTGCTGGTGTGGATGGGGGACATCCTCAGCATCTATGCCCTGGCAGGCATGGCCCTGCCCTGGTTCCGCAGCGCCAAGCCCCGCACCCTGATCATCTGGGCCATCTGCCTGCTGGGGCTGGGAACCCTCGCCTTCGCGGCCATGGGCGGCCTCGTCTGGCTGGGGCAGGTGTTCGCCCCCGCCGAGATCGCCCGCACCACCGCAGGCATGCGGGAGCAGGTCACCCGGGAGGCCGCCAAGGCCATCCAGGTCTACGGTTCGGGGCCATACGGCGCCCTCTTCGCCTTCCGGGCCCGGGAACTGGCCCAGGCCTACGGGATGGGCCTCGCGGTGCTGCCCCACATCTTCACCATGTTCCTGCTGGGGCTCTGGGCGTGGAAGCGCCGAGTATTCCAGAACCTCGAGTCCAGCGTGCGGCTGCGTCAGCGCATGCTCTGGCTGGGCCTGCTACTCGGCCTGCCCCTCAATTTCCTTGCGGCCTGGATGAGCCGGGGCGGCATGGTGGGCTCCCTGCACGGCGCCCTTCTCAGCGTCGCCCTCACCCTGATCGCCGCACCCCTGCTGACCTTCGGCTACATCGCCCTCCTGCTGCGCCTCATGGAATCCCCCCGGTGGCGCCGTTTTATCCAGCCGCTCCACTGGTCGGGCCGCATGACCCTCACCAACTACCTGACTCAGAGCCTGGTGATGACCACTATCTTCTATTTCTTCGGCTTGGGGCTCTACGGCAAGCTGCACCTGCACTGGAGCCTCCTCATCGCCTTCTCAGTGGCCTTGGCCCAGGTGCCCCTCAGCCGCTGGTGGCTCGCCAGGCACGCCATGGGCCCCGCCGAGTGGCTGTGGCGGCGCCTCACCTATGGCCGCTTCAGTGCCGCCGAGAAGGGCACCCTCTGAGGCGGTTCGCCTTCCCGCCTGCCGAACCCAACCCCGCTTCACTTCCCGAGAGGCTTCAAGGGCGCCAGCTCGATCACCGGCGTGAGCACGTACTGGATGCCCACGCGCGTTCGGGGCGCCCTGCTGGCGTCGAAGGGCGGAATGTCCACGAAGATGACCGTGGAACCGGAGATGGTCGTGCCAGAGGCGGGCAGAGGTCCGGTGCAGAAACGGGGCATCGCGCCAAGTTCCGTCGTCATCACCGTCAGGGGCGAGTTCATGGCGGCCACGCCCGCCCCCGTGACCTCGGCGGGAAACACCGCCTGACAGGCGAGCTGGTAGCCCGGGGTGCTGCCCCCGACCTGGAAGTTCGCCACCGCCATGAGGGGCGACGTGTTCGTCCCCTTGTAGTCCAGGCGCTGACCGTTGCGCTTGTCCACCAGGAACCCCGTATAGACCAGGCTGGAACTCTGTTCCTTCTGGGATTCCCATCGCGACCAGGCGTCCTGGCTATCCAGCCGATTCAACCGAAAGCGCGCTGCGGCAGTCATCTCCAGCCCCGCCCGAAAGTCGCCATCCTCAAAGGTGTCCTTGGCATGCCAGGTGATCTCCAGCACCCACTGGGCAACCGAGGTGAAGTCCTTCAGCGAGATGACAGGGGGCGGTGCGGGTTGGCCGAAGCCACTCGTCGTCGCCAACACCAGAAGTGCAGCCTGCAGGATGGCTTTCAACGACATGGTTTCCCCCTGAGCAGGAATGGAAACAGCATCCAAGGATCCGAAGCGCCTCGGCCCAAGATACTCCGGATCAGGCCCTCATACCCATTCGCCTTCAAAGAAGAAAATTCACCACGAAGGCACGGAGGACACGAAGGAAACAGGGACAAGGGGAGAACAAGCCACACCCAGCTTTGCAGTCCTCGAATCAGTTCTCCGTGTTCTCAGTGCCTCGGTGGTGCCTTTGGCTTTTGATCGCAACTTGGAATCAGGGTTTCTCGAAATCCCGGATCGCATCAATGAACACGGCGCCATAGAGCTGCAGCTTCTTGATGCCCACGCCGCTGAGGGCCAGGAAGTGTTCCTCGGTCTCGGGGCGGAAGCGGGCCATGTGCTGGAGGGTGGCATCGGTGAAGATGACGTAGGCGGGCACCCCCCGAGCATCGGCGAGCTGCTTGCGCAAGGTCTTGAGGTGGAGGAAGAGCGCCTCTTCGGCGTCCTGGGCCACGGGCTCCGGTGCCCGGAAAGGCAGGGCCAGCTTGAGCTTTGAACGCTTGGCCACCTTTGGAGATTCGGCCAGCAGGTTGCGGCCCGAGCAGGCATCGCAGCTGTACCCGCAGGGCGCCAGGTGCTCGCCGAAGTGCTGGGCCAGCAGCTGGTGACGGCATTGGGTGGCCTCGGCGAAACGGTACATCTCCCGCACCTGGCGGCGCTGGATCTCCGCCAGCTCGGCATCCAGCCCATCGGAAAACCGCTCCAGGCTCATCACATCGGCCCAAGAGTAGAACAGCACGCAGTCGGCATCGGCGCCATCGCGGCCCGCGCGGCCGATCTCCTGGGAATAGCCCTCCAGGCTCTTGGGCATGTCCCGGTGGACGACGAAGCGTACGTTGCTCTTGTCGATGCCCATGCCAAAGGCGATGGTGGCCACCACAACATCCACATTGTCCCGGCGGAAGGCCTCCTGGGCCTCTTCCCGGGCCTCGGCGGTCATGCCCGCATGGTAGGCCTTGGCCCGCACGCCCTGGGACTGGAGGAATTCCGCCGTGGATTCCACGCTCTTGCGGCTCAGGCAGTAGATGATGCCCGTCTGCCCGCGCCGCGCCTCCACGATGCGCAGGATGGCGTCCCGCACGGTGGGACCATCGCCGCCCTTCTTGAGGGCGTGGATCTTGAGGTTGGAGCGGAAGAAGGAGCCCCGGTACGCGAAGGGGTCGCGCATCCCGAGCTGCTCCACGATATCGGCGGCCACGGCCTCGGTGGCGGTGGCGGTGAGGGCCAGCACCGGCAGCTTGCCGAAGCGGGCCTTGAGCCCCGCCAGGTTGCGGTAGCTGGGGCGGAAGTCGTGGCCCCAATGGCTGATGCAGTGGGCCTCGTCCACGGCGATGAGCCGCAGATCCAGCCGCTCCAGCAGGGGCCCGATGCTCTGCTCGATGCCTTCCGGCGCCGCGTACACCAGCTCGAATTCTCCCTGATGCAGGCCACGGATGCGCGCCATGCGCTGTTCGGAAGTAAGGCTCGAATTGAGGCAGGTGGCCCGCAGGCCGCCCTCGGTGAGCGCATCCACCTGGTCCTTCATCAGCGCGATGAGGGGCGAGATCACCAGCGTGGTGCCGCCCATCAGGCGGGCCGGAAGCTGGTACAGCAGGCTCTTGCCCGCCCCCGTGGGCATCACCGCCAGCGCATCCCGCCCCGCCAGCACGGCCCGCACCACTTCCTCCTGACCCGGACGAAAGGTGGAATAGCCGAAGACCTCCTTGAGCTGAGTGCGCAGCTTCACAGACTCGCCCAGGGCCTTAAGCTCCCCCAGCAGCGCGGGCCGAAAGGCCTTGGGGTGGCTGCGGTACGACGCCCTCAGCCCCTCCAGGATCCGCTGCGCCCCCCCGAAGTCCCCGCCCGCCGAAGCGGCCCGGAGCGCAGCAAGTTCAGTTTCAAGGGTCTCCGCAGAAGGATCGGCCATGAAGCCATTGTGGCATTGGGTCCGGCCTCTTTTGCGTGCTTTGCGTTCTTTGTGGCCATCTGAACCCGGCCTGCATTCAAGAAAAGAAATTCACCACGGAGACACGGAGGCAAGAGGGACCCTGGCAGAACAAACAATATCGAGCTATGTAGGCCTCGACTCACTTCTCCGTGTTCTCAGTGCCTCCGTGGTGCATTCAGCTTTTTGATCGCAACTTGGTATGACCCACCGTTCGGAACGATGAAGGCAGCTCCGGTTCAAAAGCCCGTGATCAGAAGATCGATGGCCTGGATCATTTCCGCTCGAATGCCGGGGAGGTCTCCCAGGTGGGGCCCGAGATCGCGCTGGTGAATGCCCGCCATCTCGGGAACCATGGCAACCAGGGCCTTGTTCTTGAAGCGCACGGAAGGAGTGAGGCGGGTCATGGCCCTTGCCTTGATCGCGTCCGAACGGTAAAGCGGGATCACCACTCGAGTCGCCAGGATAGAGAGAACATCCGATTGGACATCGAGCAGGAAGGGGATCTCACCCTTGGTCCTGGGGTTGGGATTTTCATAGACGGAAAATTGAGCCATCAGAAGGTTCTGCTTCCATCGCTGAAGACACCACGATCCTCCACACGATGGTTGTAGGCCTGGATCGCTTCCGCATTCTCCGCCAGCCAGCGTTCTGCCATGGACGCCTTGACCGCCTGTGCCAAAGCCGCCTCTGCGACGCTGGAGAGGTTCAGTCCCAATTCCTTCCCCAATTGAAGCAAATCGCTGTTGAGGCTCAGATTGACGGGGCGTTTGGGGGCGTCGTGCCGATATCCGGAAAGCATGGCGGCTCCTTGGTCATGCACATGAATCATGCGCACCGAAGCTGCACCCGTCAATTCCGGAATTTGAACCACCGATGCACACCGATTTTTCGAGTTCCATCTCTCCGCACCACCGAGGTGCCCTGAGCGGATCGAAGAAAGAATCCAGATCAAAGACCTGGACGATATTTACAAGCATGTCGGTAGATTGCACACCGCTGCACTTTCCTACATCAAGGGATGCGCAACGGAGCCGGCATAGACCAAGCCGCAGCAAAAACCTACGGTTTGGTGTGTTTCTGAAATTGTTCAAGTGAATCCATGTTCAGGTTCTGTGTTTGAACAAAGCCGAGAGGCCGTGAAAGAAACCATCCTCCGATTCGCGCCCTCGTTTCAGGCACACTGAAGTTCTATGGAAACCCGTGACCGCGCCGCGCTGAACGATCTCCTGCGCCTGCTGGACGGACCCGCCCAGGCCCTCGGGGCCGAGGGGGCCCGTTTGCGCTGGACGCAGGTGCCGGGCCTCGCGCTGATCTTGGCGCGGTGGGCCAACGAGGGCGGGCGCACGCGCATGCTGTGGGTGGATGCGCCCACCGAGGCCGAAGCTCAGGCCCTGGCCCACGACCTGGCGGTGCTGCTGCCCGAGGCGGGCGTCGCCTACTTCCCCGGCTTCGCGCCCTTCGCCGGGGGCGAGTCCAGCCCGCCGGGGATGGTGCTCAAGGAGCGCCTCTCCACCCTTGTAGGCCTTCTCGAACGCCGGGTGCAGATCCTGGTGGCCACGCCCCTGGCGGCCCTGGAGCGCCTGCCCCATCCCACCTGGTTCGCCAAACAGACCCTGGCCCTCACCAAGGGCACCGAGGTGCCCCGGGATCTGCTGCTGGAAACCCTGGTGGCCCTGGGCTATCGCCGCACGGATCTGGCGTCGGATCCCGGTGAATTCAGCGCCCGGGGCCTGGTGGTGGACATCTGGCCCGATCACCTGGAAACACCCCTGCGCATGGAGTTCTTCGGCGATGAACTCGAGAAGCTCTCGCCCTTCGATCCCGATACCCAGCGGCGCACGGGCCAGGATATCCAGTCACTCACCCTCTACCCGCGATTCGAAGGCGCCAAGGGCAGCGGTGCGGCGCTGCTGGAGGCCGTGCAATCCCGCGCCGCCCGAACCACGGACCCCGAAGATGACCTCAGCTTTCGCAAGGCCCGCCTCGCCACCCACGGTCACTTTCCCGGCGAGGAACTCTTCTACCCCTTGCTGGACCAGCCCAAGGGCCAGCTCACCCACTGGGTGCCGCCCTGCCTGCGGGTGCGGCTCGAAGGCGAGTGGGCCGCCGCCCTGCGGGACACCGAGAAGGGCCGCATCGATGGGGCCTTGGAGATCCTGCGGCGGGGGGGCGTGGTATGCCCCGACTTCGAGGACCGCTATCTCGACGCCGATCCCAGCCGCACCACCCTGCTGCTCACGGAATGGCAGGCGGAGGCCTCCCTGCCCTTCACCGCCCAGCCCGCCCGGGAATTCCAGGGGCGCCTGGGCGAACTCAGGACCTACCTGCAGGAGCTGACCGACACGGGCCATCGCGTGTTCCTGGCGGGTTCCACCCCGGGCATGCGGGATCGCCTCAGCGAAATGATTGCCGAGTACGAGCTGCCGGTGGCCCATGCCACCGAGGCTGGCTGCCGGGCGATTCAGCTCACCCTCTCCGCGGGCGTCTACCTCAAGGAAGCCCAGGTGCTGCTCCTCACGGAGCGCGAGGTCTTCGGCCGCAAAGCCATCCCGTCGAAACCCCAGAAGAGCCGCACAGCGGCCTTCCTTTCGGACCTGAAGGATCTCAAGGTCGGGGATCGCATCGTCCACATGGATCACGGCATCGGCGAATTTCTCGGCCTGGGCACTCTCACCGTGGGCGGCGAGGAACACGAGGTCGTGCAGCTGCGCTATGCCGATAACGGCCGCGTGAACGTGAGCCTGGAGCGGGCGGATCTCATCCAGCGCTACGTTTCTCCAGACGGCACCCAGCCGCCCCTGGACAAGCTGGGGGGCGCCGCCTGGGCCAAGGTGAAGCGCCGGGCCAAGAAGGCCATCCGCGACATGGCGGAGGAACTGCTGAAGCTCTACGCCAAGCGCAAGCTGGAGAAGGGCCATGCCTATGCCCCGGACGGCCCGGAGATGGCGGAGTTCGAGGCCACCTTCCCCTACGATCCCACCCCCGATCAGATCGAAGCCATCGAGGCGGTGAAGGCCGACCTGGAATCCCCCAAGCCCATGGACCGCCTGCTGGTGGGCGACGTGGGCTACGGCAAGACGGAAGTAGCCATGCGCGCCGCCGCCAAGGCCGCCCTGGACGGCAAGCAGGTGGCCATCCTCTGCCCCACGACGGTGCTCTGCTTCCAGCACTTCCGCACCTTCAAGGAACGCTTCGCGGGCTTTCCCATCCGCATCGAGATGATCAACCGCTTCGTGGATGCCAAGGAGGGCAAGCAGATCCTGGAAGATGTGGCCGATGGCAAGGTGGAGATCCTCATCGGCACCCACCAGCTGCTGGGGGCCCGCACCAAGTTCCACGATCTCGGCCTGGTGGTCATCGATGAGGAGCAGCGCTTCGGCGTGGTGCACAAGGAGAAGCTGAAGAAGTTCCGGGCCAACGTGGAGGTGCTGGCCATGAGCGCCACCCCCATCCCCCGCACCCTGCACATGAGCCTCACGGGACTGCGCGAAATCTCGCTCATCGAGACACCCCCCAAAAACCGCCTGGCCATCGAGACCGTGGTGGCACCCTGGTCGGACGAACTGATCGCCAGCGCCATCCAGTTCGAGCTGCGGCGAGGCGGCCAGGTCTACGTCATCCACAACCGGGTGGAATCCATCATCAGCGTCGCCGAACACATCCGCAGCCTAGTGCCCGATGCCCGGGTGGGCGTGGGTCACGCCCAGCTCTCGGACGAGGCCCTGGAGAACGTGATGCTGGGCTTCATGGAGGGACGCATCGATGTGCTGGTGTCGACAACCATTGTCGAGAACGGTCTGGATGTGCCCAACGCGAACACCCTGATAGTCCATCGCGCCGACAAGTTCGGCCTCAGCCAGCTCTACCAGCTGCGAGGCCGGGTGGGCCGAAGCGATGTGCCCGCCTACGCCTACCTGCTGATCCCCGGCAAGGGCGAGATCACCGAGGATGCCCGCAAGCGCCTGCAGGCCCTGGAGGACTTCTCGGAGCTGGGCTCCGGCTTCCGGGTGGCGGCCATGGACCTGGAACTACGGGGCGCAGGCAACCTGCTGGGGGGGGAACAGTCGGGCCACATCCACGACATCGGCTTCGAGCTCTACATCCGCCTGCTGGAGGAGACCCTCCAGGAACTCCAGGGCCAGGCCTCCGGCACCTTCGAGGTGAAAATCGAACTGGGCCCCGCGCAGCTGGGCCGACGCTGGATCGACCAGGCCGCCGAGCGTCTCGTGGCCTACAAGCGCGCCAGTCGCCTGAAGACCGAGCGGGATCTGGAACTGTACCGACTGGAATTGGAGGACCGTTTCGGTCAGGTGCCCCAGGACGACGAAGACAGCGCCCGTTTCTTCGAACTGCTCAAGGTCAAGCTCCGCGCCCAGGCCATCGCCGTGAGCGAAGTGACCCTGGACAAGGGCCGCCTCAAGCTGCGGGTAAGCCCCCAGACGCCCCTGGATCCCACCAAACTCATGGCCTGGACCCGCACCCAGAAGGATGCCCAGCTCACCCCGGACGGCTCCGTACTATTGCCTGTCCAGGGCCATGAATACGGAGCCATCCACCTGGCCCAGCGGGTGCTGGAGGAATGGGCGGGGATGCTTTAGCCCGGATTTGCGTTTCGTGGCAAGGAACCGCTGAACCACAGAGGGCGCAGAGGAATAAAGAGAACACAAAGGACAGCAGGCAGTGGGGTCGCTCGTTTTCTTTTCTCTGCGTCCTCTCGTTTT
>JAYREN010000096.1:0-11699 GCA_041908845.1 Holophaga sp.
CCATCCAGGGCATCGGCGCCATCGTCAAGCGCCCCGTGGTGATCACAGCCCCCGATGGCACGGATTCCATCGCCATCCGGCAGATGATGTTCTCCAGCCTCTCATTCGATCACCGCATCATCGATGGCGCCACCGCCGACCAGTTCATGTCGATGATCAAGAAGGAACTGGAGACCTCCACCTTCGGCCTGGAATAGTCTCACCCCCCGAGCAAGGAAAGCGCTCCTTCTGGGAGCGCTTCGCTTGTACCCCGACCTGCGTTATGCTGGGGATACGCGCCGGTGTGGCGAAATGGCAGACGCGGCAGACTCAAAATCTGTTTCCCGCAAGGGAGTGTTGGTTCGACCCCGACCACCGGCACCAACGATCTACAAAGAAAACGGTCACCCTTCCTGGGTGACCGTTTTTGCCATTACCACACCTTTACCACATCCTACCGATCGGATGGGTTCTCCCACCCTATTCCAGCTCTAGCAAAGACCCGCTCGGCCAAATCCAAGGATGACGACTCGAGTGGCCCTGGCAACCGAGGCTCCAAACATCTGAGCGACACAATCACTGTGGACTCCAGTCCAAAAATGCGGACTCCAATCCGATGACTCGAATATGATTGACCAACAACGCGAATCATTTATCCAGCCCTCAGGACTCCCATGAAACCTGCAGAATCTCTTCTCGGAATCACTCTGGAAGGTGGTTGGAAGGTAGTTGAACTGATCACGAGAGGTGTCGATGCCACGGGGGGAAACTTCTCCTTCGGCTACAAGGTGGAAGACACAAAGGGGAATCTTGCCTTCGGTTCGACCGAATTCATCGTCTTACGCTCGCGCAGCCTGACGCCGGAGTTCGTCTATTGCCTTGCTCGGAGCGACGAGTTCCGAGGTCTCGCCATCAAGAGCATGTCAGGGGCAACAGGTCGCCAGCGTGTGCAAGAACGATGTTTTGACGATTTCCAGATTGCTCAACCGCCCCGGGCATTACTCGACCAGTTCTCCGACATCGTCGCCCCCAGTTTTCGCCTCATCTACAGGCTGCACCTGCAAATCCAAAACCTCCGACGCACCCGTGACCTGCTCCTTCCTCGCTTGCTCTCCGGCCAGATCGATGTTGAGGTTGCCTATCCGCCTTGAACCCAGTCGCAGAGTCATACATCGCCTGCACTGTGTCCTCTGGGAAGGGGACTGTCCCCAGCACGCCGAAAGACGCGTGCTTGAGGAGCCAGGCGGTCCGCTTGTCCTCTTGCATTTGGCCCAGGAGGGCCTAGCCAACGACATTGGAGGCAGAGCCCGCGAAGATGGCCAAACTGAACGAAAGAGGGCCCGCATTCGGGCCTTCTTTCGTTCAGAGCAACACGAGATCAGTTTTCCAGTCCCGCCACGGTCTCGCGAAGTTCACGGATCATGGTTCGGAAACCGGGGTCGAGTTCGGGCTCGTCCAGGATGAGCGCCCCGAAGATGCGGGCCATGGAACGGTAGTACCAGAGTGTGCCCTCCCGGTCGCCCCGGAAGCGCTGGAAGGTCGAGGGGCCCTGGTCCCGAAGATCCCGAGAAATGGCCAGGGCATTGTGCAGCTTGTCGGCACAGGCCACTCGCAGCACGGAGAGAGGGGCCTTGGCAAGGTGCTCCAGATAGATCCGCTTGCGCTCCAGCCAGGGGGCCTTTTCGGCGCCAGAATCGTCATCGGTGCAGCCATCGACAATCTCGGCCACGGCGTTTCCGAATCGTGCCCGGATCTCGTCCAGCACCGGCGCGCCGCCGCCATCCTCCACCGCATCGTGCAGGAGGGCCGCCATCATTTCTTCTTCTCCGCCGCCACTCTCGCCAACCAGGGCACTCACCGCCAGCAGATGAGTCACATAGGGGACCGTGGTGCCCTTGCGCGCCTGCCCGTTGTGCTTTTCAAGGGCGAAGCCCAGGGCCTCAGCCAAACGAGGGCTCGGGGAGAAGGCCACCGACGGCATCTCTGCGGGGGTCTCACCCTTCGCAGGAAATACAGAACCGCATGTGCCAAGCGCCGCCTCCAAGGCTTGAACCATGGCGTTACGGGCACAAAGATTGGGAGCTGTCATAGACCTCTCTTGGAAATAGCCGAAGTCCAAGGTTACCAAGCCTGGGCCGAGCCGGTACCCTTGAATCCTGCGCCCACTCGTGCATCGCGGAGTCATGTGATGAAGGTCCACCTTTCCCGCTTTGTCTGCACGGATCCCGAGAGCAACCTCCGGCGCTGCCAAAGTGAGGCTCAGGCCGCCGCAAGAGCCGGGGCAGAGCTGATCGTGTTCCCGGAATCCTTCCTGCACGGCTACTCCCGAGACCTCGATCCGAAGGTAATCCGAAGCCTCTTCCGCGGGATCTCCAGTGACCACTCAGGACCACTTTTCGTCTTTGGCTCTTTCAGCGAGGATCACCGCAATCGGATGACCCTTTGGCATCGAGGCGAAGAGGTGGCCCGCTACGACAAGGTCCACCTCTTTCTCCCCAACGGCGAGGCCATGCTCTGGCAGCCGGGCGATAGCTACTCGGTGTTGGCCTTCAAGGAATGGACGCTAGGCCTGCTCAACTGCAACGATGTGCGTTTCCCCGAGCAGGCGCGAACCCTGCGCCTGCAGGGCCGCTGCGACCTGTTGCTGGCGGTGGCCTGGTGGCCCTGGCGCCGGAACCAGATCTGGTCCACCCTGCTCCGCGCCCGGGCCATCGAGAATGGCGTCTTCGCGGTGGGTTGTTGCGTGGCCGCCTCCGAATACCCCGGAGAAGTCTTCGCCGGGGCCGGGAATCATGTCTTCGATCCACTGGGAACGCCCGTGTCGACCCTCGACGACCACACCTATTTCCTGGACCGCACACTCCTTCAGCAGGTGATGGTGGATCCGCTGGAAACGGCGGTAGAGATCACGAAACTGGAGATCTTCCGGCGGGATTGAGCCTTGCGAAAGGCCCGGTGCGCCCTATGTTCCAGGGGCGGACCTCATTCTTTTGATGCCGGAGATGCCATGGGCAAGACCTACGACTCCTTGATCCCAAGCATCGAACAGCGAGAATCCGCGTGGCTCCAGGTCCGGGAGCGTCTCGCCCGCACCCAAAGGGGCCTGCTCCGCCCCGCCATCACCATTTCCAGGGAATACGGCTGCGAGGCCTTTCCCCTGGCGGAACGCCTGAAGGATCTCCTCGAGGGCTCTACCGGTGAGTCCTGGACCGTCTTCGACAAGGCGCTGGTGGAAAAGGTAGCCTCGGACGAGCAGCTCTCCCTGGAATTCCTGCGGCACCTGGGCGACGAGAGTCGAGCCGTGGATGTGCTCAGGACCCATTTCGGCTACCTCACCCACCACGAGGCCTATGCCAAGGTGGTCAAGCATCTTGTTCAGATCGCCTCGGTGGGCAGCGCGATCATCGTGGGCCGGGGCGGGGCCGTGGTCTGCCAGGACCTGAAGAACTGCCGCCATTTCCGGCTGGAGGGTAGCTTCGCCTTCCGCGCCTCCGCCATCGCCCACCGCCTGCAGATCCCCACCCCCGAGGCCGAGGAACTGGTCCGAGCCCAATCCAAGCTGCGGGAGAAGTTCATTAGCGAATGCCTGCAGGCGGATATCACCTCCCCCCGCTGGTACGACGCAGTCTTTAGCAATGAGCGCCTGGGTGTGGAGGCCATCGCCCAGGCCTGCTTCCAGGTCATCAAGGGCAGTTGGGGCGAACCGGACTACTTCAGGTCGTAGCCGTCAGCGGAATCCGGCGGCCCTGGCCGAAGGCCCTGGGGCTCACCTTGAGGGCGAAGGGAAGCTGACGCCGCTTGAATTCGCTGCCCCGGAGCAGGCGCATCACCCGAGGGATGGCCGCCCGGGCCTGCTCGAGGGCCTCGCCATCCAGCACCTCGGCCAGGTCCTCCGAGAGGCTCTCCAGGGGCCTGTGGGTTTCGATGAAGGTCGCCAGGATGGGATCCAGGATCGCGTAGGGAAGCAGGCTGGCCTCATCGGTCTGGCCCGGGGCCAGTTCTGCGGTGGGCTTTCGCTTCAGGACGCCTTCCGGAACCTGATCGCCCAGCTCCCGCGCCAAGGCAAACACCCGCTGTTTGAGGCAATCGCCCAGAATCCCCAGGGCGCCGATGCCATCTCCGTAGAGGGTGAAATAGCCGGTGGCGGCTTCGCTCTTGTTGCCGGTGTTGAGCACAGCCACGCGGTTCGTGCCCAGCATGCGGTGGACATGGGGCTCCGTCGTCAACCCCATCAGCAGCGCGCCCCGCGCCCGACTCTGAAGGTTCTCGTCGGTGAGGCAGAAAGTGCGATCCGGGAAGACACCCTGGAGCGCCGCCTCGGCTCCGGCAAAGGGCCGGTCGGCATCGAGGGTCATGAAGGGGATGCCGAGCTGGCGCGCCTGGATTTCCGCCAGATCGAGGCTCTCTCGGCTGGTGTAGCGGGTTGGCAGGGCGGCGCCGAGCACCCGGTCCCGCCCCAGACTCTCCGCAGCCATTGCCACCACCACAGCGCTGTCAATACCGCCCGAAAGACCAACCACCACGGCTTCGAGCCCCTGTTTGGCGAGGTTTTCCTTAAGCCCGAAGCCTAGCGCCTTGCGCAGCCACTGGGCCTCGGAGGGGTCTGCCCTCCACGGATCCCCCCCCGCTTTTGTGTCGACCACCACCACCGATTCCTGGAAGGATTCCGCGCCTCGCCAGGTTCCATCGGGAAGGGCGACCCCCGAACCGCCATCAAAGGTCAGCCAGCTCTCGCTTCCCACCCGGGAGGCGTAGGCGATGGGCAGGCCGTAGCGGGCGCCATGGCCTTGTAGGAGGCGGCGGCGCAATTCCAGCTTGCCGGGAACGGCCCAGGAAGGACTGCGGCCCTCGGGAACCCAGGTTCCGAGATGCCCCGGGCTGGCGCTGGCGTTGAGAATCAGGGTGGCGCCCCGGGCCGCCAGATCCTGAATCGGATCGAAGGCGTACCGGATAGGCCCTGGCGCCAATACGGGATCGGCCCAGAGATCCTCGCAGATGGAGAGCCCCACGCGCTCGCCCCGGTGGCCGATGAGGGCGGGGATCTCCGTGCCTGCGTCGAAGTAGCGCGTTTCATCGAAGACATCGTAGGCGGCCAGAATGCGCTTCCGTGCCGAGCCCCTCATGCCTCCCCGTTCGCACCACCAGAGTTCATTCCAGAGGCGCCCCGACAGGCTCGGACTGCAGGTCCCAAACACCAGGGGCACCGGCCCCGAAAGCCTCGCGAGCCGCTGGTTTTCTGCGGCGATGCGCCGCCTCAGGTCCACCTCCCAGAGACGGTCTTCCGGCAGGTAGCCGGGTACGGCCATTTCCGGGGCAAGCACGAGTTCCGCTCCCTGGGCGATGGCACGCGCGTAGGCGGCTTCGAGGGCCCGACCATTGGCCTCCGGGTCGGCGAGGGTGGCGTTGAGCTGGAGGAGACCGATGCGCATGAGGCGATTCTACCCTTCACCAGGTGATCTGAACCCCGGTGCCGCCCAGTTCGCGGCGTTCGATGCGCAGATCGGCGCCCTGGGCGTTGAGCCATTTCAGAGCCAGGGGAAGCCCCAGCCCCGTGCCATCCGGGCGGCCACTCTCGAAAGGGCGCAACATGCGGATCAAGGTGTCTTCCCCGAAGCCTGGCCCCTCGTCCTCGATCAGGATGCGGGCTTCATCCACCCTCACACGCACACACCCGCTCCCGGACATGGATTGGCTGGCGTTCTCCAACAGGTTCACCAGGGACTGGTGAAGCAGCATGGGATCCGCCAGGGCCCTGCCTTCACCCGAGGATTCGAGTCGAGTGCCCTGGAAGGCGGGGCGACGACGGATCTCTTCCAGCGCCTGGGCCACGGCCTGGGCCAGATCCAATTCCACACATTGGGGCTCCAGCGGCTTGGCCCACTGGAGGAAACGCTGCACGAGGCGCTCCAGGCTCTCTGTCTCTTCCAGGAGTTCGCGCGAGACCTCGGCGTGTCCGGCCCGTGCCAGGAGTTGTCCATGGCCCTTGAGCACCGCCAGCCCGTTCTTCAGCTGGTGCGCCACCCCGGCGGTCATCTCCCCCAGTTCCGCGAAGCGTTCCCGGAGGGCCCGTCGGCGTTCATCGGCCTCGAGTTCGGTGACATCCTCGAACTGCAGCAGGGCGCCCACCTTGTCGGGGGCCTCGATCCTCCGCAACTCCCACCGCCGACCGCCCCCTGCGCATCGCCAAGGCTCGCCCGGAGCCTGGGCGAGCCCGTTGATCAACCATGGGAAGGGCTCCAGAACGAACGCCGCATCCAGCCCCACGACACCCCGCTTCACGCCGAGCAGCTCCAGGCCACGGGCATTGAGGGCCGCCACCTGCTGACGGTGATCCACCCACAGAAGCCCCAGGGGCAGAGCATCCAGGATGCGCTCGTGAACGGTGCGCAGTTCCCCCAACGAGGCCGCCAATCGGCCGCGTTCCTGCAAGCTCGCGGAAACGGCCCCCAGGAGAATCTGCTCGGGGTCCTGAGGCTCCTTCCGGCGCAGCCGCATCAGGCGCACCACGAACATGAGGATCCCCAGGAGCACAAAGCTCAGGGGAATAGCCCAGATGAGCACCGGAGAACCCGGAAGGATCGTTTTCACTGGGGGATCTTAGCGCGATTCCCTCAGAGCTCGTCCTCGAGCCTGCGGCAGAGGGTCTTAAGGATCTTGATCCGACCGTGGTACTTATCCTCGGATTCCACCAGCGTCCAGGGTGCGATCCCGGTGCTGGTGCGCTCCAGCATGTCGCAGATGGCCGTCTCGTAGACCTCCCACTTTTCGCGGTTGCGCCAGTCTTCCTCGGTGATCTTGAAACGCTTGAAGCTCGTGGCCTGGCGCTCTTCGAAGCGGCGAAGCTGTTCTTCCTTGCTGATGGCCAGCCAGAACTTCAGCAGGATGGTGCCGCTCTTGACCAGCTGGGCTTCGAAATCGTTAATCTCGCCGTAGGCCCGCATCCAGTCGGCCTCGCTGCAGAAGTGCTCCACCCGCTCCACGAGCACGCGCCCATACCAGCTCCGATCGAAGATCTGCACCTTGCCCCGGAGCGGCAGGTGACGCCAGAAGCGCCAGAGGTAGGGCTGGGCGCGTTCCTCCTCAGTGGGAGCGGCGATGGGCACGATGCGGCAGATGCGCGCGTCGATGGCCTGGGTGATGCGCCGGATGCTGCCGCCCTTCCCCGCGGCATCGACCCCCTCAAAGACACACACCACGTTGTGTTTCTTGAAGTTCTTGTGGCGTGTGAGCAGCGCGAGCTGCCCCTGGTATTCCTCTAGTTCCTTCTCGTACTGCGCCTTTTCCAGGGTCTTGGTGAGATCCATTTTCTGAAGGATATTCACGCCATCGATGGAGTTGATGGAGGGTGGAGCCGCCGCGAGGTTCGACTTGGTGACGGGATTGTCCAGCCGCGCCCGAAGCTGCTCCAGAAGAAGCTTGCCCACGGTTAGTTTCTGATAGCGGGCATCCGTGGCCTCCACCACGATCCACGGCGCCTGGCCCGTGCTCGTGTGCCGCAAGGCCCGCTCGCTCACCTCGCGGAAGGTGTCATAGAGCTTGAAGTGCCGCCAGTCACGGTCCGTTACGCGCCACCGGGTCTTGGGGTCGCCTTCGAGCTTCTTGAGGCGCTTCTTCTGGACATCCTTGGAGAGATGCATCCAGAATTTCAGCACCAGGGCGCCCTCATCGATCAGCATCTGCTCGAAGCGGCGCACCAGTTCCAGATCCTGGTCCAGGCGGTCATTCCCGATCTTGCCGTTGGCCCTCTGGAGGATGGGCCAGGAATACCAGCTGCCATCGAAGATGCCGATCTTGCCCTTGGGTGGCAGGGCGCGCCAGTACCGCCACATGTGGGGCCGTTCCAGTTCCTCGTCCGTGGGATCGGCGAAACCGTGAGTCTCGATGTGCCTGGGATCCATCCATTCGTTGAGGGTGGCCACCACCTCGCTCTTGCCCGCGCCATCCACCCCCGCGATCAGCAGCACCACCGGGAATTGCTTCGCGGCCACCAGATCGTACTGAGCGTCCAGCAGCGCCTCCCGCAGCGCCGGGACCTCGCGCTCCCAGACATCCTTCTCGATGCAATGGCCGAGCTCGGCGGATTCGAACATGGGAGGCTCCTGGCTTAGGATGGGCGGCTAGGAGCATACCGCCCTGGCGATCTCGCGCAAGAGGCACGGTGCCTCAGCTTACCTCGTCTTCTTCCCGAGGTCCCCAGCGCTCATAGAGCGCCAGCAGCATGAGCCCGGGCAGCGCCGACACAGCGCAGAACAGAAAGTAGCCGGGCCATCCGTAGAATGTCGCCGCAAAACCAGCGGGTGCCGCGATCAGGGTGCGTGGCAGGGCCGCCAGACTGGTCAGGAGGCTGAATTGGGTCCCCGTGAACCGCAGATCGCAGAGCCGCATGATCAGGGTCATGTAGGCCGCGACACCCATGCCGAATCCCAGGTTCTCCAGCCCGATGGCCACGACGAGGGCCGGAATCCTGGCCCCCACCGCCGCGGGAATGAGGAGCGCGAGGATTGCGGCCACTTGAACCAGCCCGAAAACGAGAAGAGCCTTCCGCAGCGACCAGCGGCGCATCAGCCAGCCGCCGAGGTAGCCACCGATGATGAGGGCCGGGAGACCAACGCCTTTGGTGACGCTGCCGATGGCAGTCTTCGAAAAACCGAGGCTCCTCAGGAAATTCGGCGTCAGGGAGGTCGCGAGCTGGTCTCCCAGCTTGTAGAGGACGATGAACAACAGGGCGAGGATCGCCCCGTCCCGACTCAGAAAATTCCGGAAGGGCTCTACCACGGCGGCCTTCAGGGTCCTGGGCACCACTGCCGCCTCGGGCTCCCGGGCAAACAAGGTCCCCAGGGGACCGAGCAGCATGCACCCGGCCATCACCAGGTACGTCACGCACCAACCCGCAAGATCCGCGAGGCTGAGGGCTCCGGCGGATGCCGCGAGAATGGCCACTCGGTAGGCGGCGATATGGGTCGTGATGCCCGTTCCCTGTTCGGCCTTCGGGAGGATTTCGGTGCGCCAGGCATCGGAGGCGATGTCCTGGCTCGCACTCAGGAAGGCCACTCCGAAAGCCAGGGCGGCCAGGAGGCTGAGGTGTCCCCGGGGATCGGCAAAGGCCAGGGCTCCCAGTGCCAGCACAAGAAACACCTGCGTCAGGATCAGCCAACCCCGCCGCCGTCCGAGGAAAGGCGGCACGTACCGATCCAGCAGTGGCGCCCAAAGGAACTTCAGGTTGTAGGGAAGCTGCACCAGCGAGAAGAACCCGATGGTCTGTAGGGGCACGCCCGCATCCTGAATCCAGACCTTGAGCGTTGAATCCGTGAGGATCAGCGGCAGACCCGATGCAAAGCCCAGCAGCAGCAGGGAAGTCCAATCGCGAGGGCTAAACGCACGGGGCTGAGGAGATTCCATCCCCCGAGTTTGCCAGGGCGATGGCGAATCGTCAGGCCTTCAGATCCAGGGCGGAGCCGAGCATCTGACTCTGGGTCTGAATGACCTTGAGATTGGCCTGGTAGGCGCCGCTCTGGGTGATGAGATTGGTGAATTCCGAGGCGAGGTCCACGTTGGAGCCTTCGGGCACTGGGGGCTCCTGGCGCTCCCGCAGGGCCGCAGGACGGGTGCCGCCCTGGGCCAAGTCTTCCTGATCCAGGCGCTGGGCCCTGAAGTCCTTGGTGTTGGCGTTGGCGATATTGTTGGCGGTCACGGAGACGCCGAGGGCCGCAGCGTTCAAGCCAGAGAGCCCGATCGAATTCACGTCCATGGGAACCCCCGATTGGAGGTCAGAATAGGCCAGAGGGGAAATACCACAAGAGGGCAAGGTTTCCCCAATTAATCCACCAGGGTGGCTCCCTTCAGCACCTGGGGGCTGATCATGAGGCCGCTGCGCTTCATCGCCGCGAGGTTGACCTCCAATCGCACCCGGCTGTCGACGATCGCCAGATTCACGATTACACCCCTGCGGGCGAAGCCGGGCGTATCGGCCATGGTGAGCACTGGCTTGTCCTGGAGCGTCCTCAGGATGTAGCCGAGAGAGTCCTCACGGTCTTCGGGGATGAACAGAATGTCGCATTCCGTGATCTGGGCGAGGTTTCGGATAAACCGCAGGCGCAGGGGTCGGCCCCGAAGTGCGACCTTGTCCAGCAGCCGAGGAAGGTGTTCACCGAAGGGCGAGGGTTCAAGCACACCCACCACCACGGGGCGATCCGCCCGCCCCTCCGGCCACTCCACGTAGTCCAGGAGCAGGCGCAGAATCTTGGCCTTCGCGTAGTATTCGGGCATCGGCGCTTGGCTGGCCACTCCAGGGGGTGTGGCAGCACTCAGGGCCATCGAGACCGGGAGACCTAACATGAAGGGAAACATGAATGTTTTGCCGTCCTCCATCTTATCGTTCGGCCCCGCCGAACCATGAATGCAGACTCAAACGAACCAGTGACTGCCGCTTTCGAACCCGTGGAGCTTGCCGCTCATCTGGGCGTGTCGAGTGATGGCCAACTCCACCAAGCGGGTAAGCAGATCGGAATAGGCAAGGCCCGAGGCCTCCATCAGCTTGGGATACATCGAAATGTTCGTGAAGCCGGGGATCAGGTTGATCTCGTTCAGAAAAAGGCGATTGGTGCCGCGCTCGAGGAAGAAATCCATCCGCGCCATCCCGTAGGCATCCAGGCTTCGAAAAGCCTCCCGTGCGTAGGCACGAATCCGGTCCGCCAGGGCCCCCGACAGTTCCGCAGGCACCACCGTGGAGCTCTTGCCGTCCAAGTACTTGTCCTTGAAGTCGTAGAACTCCCCAGCCACGAGGATCTCACCAGGAACGCTGACGAAGGGATCGTCCCCTCCCAGTACGGCCACCTCGATCTCCCGGGCATCGATGCCCCGCTCCACCAGCACGCGGCGGTCGAACCTCAACGCCCCTTCGATGGCCGGGGCCAGCTCGCCCAGATCTTTCACCTTCTGGATGCCGATGCTGCTGCCTGTATTGGCGGGCTTCACGAAGAGCGGCAGCCCCAGGGCCCGGATCGACTCCATGGCGTGCTCGGGGGACCGCCGCCACAGTTCCTCGGTAAGGCCGACATAGGCGCCCACCGGAAGCCCCTCGGATTCCCAAATGCGCTTGGTGATCCACTTGTCCATGCCTGCGGCCATGGCCAGCAGGCCTGCGCCGGTATAGGGCCGGTGAAGCATTTCCAGGTAGCCCTGCAACTGGCCGTCCTCGCCCCCCGCGCCATGGATCGCGTTGAAGAAGACATCCGGAAGTTCACACCCTTCCGCCCCCTTTTCCAGGGGCAGGAAGGCCTGGTCGCTGCGCCGGGGGCGCTCCTGGGCGGATAGCCGGGCGAAGGGGTCTCCCAGCATCGCCCACACCCCATTCCGGGCGATGCCCATGGGGCGCACCTCGAACCGATCAGCATCCAGGTGCTTCGCAATGCTCCGGGCGGTCACGATGCTCACTTCGTGCTCGGGACTTTCCCCCCCGAAGAGAAGCCCCACGCTCATTTTTCCACTCATGGTTCACCCGGCTCGCTGCTCTGTTGAGGCCCCGACACCAAGCAGGCCGAGGACCAAGGGCTGGATATCTCCCGAGTTTAATCCGCGGCAGGCACCTGCAGTAGCCTTTCGGCGCCTGCCCGGCGGACTCGCCAGGCATGCGCCTGGCCCTTTTCGTTCAAGTCCGCCCCGGCCCGCAGGGTCAGCGCCCTGCCCTCCCATGGACCCACAGCCAGCACCTCCTCGCCGTC
>JAYREN010000097.1:0-11621 GCA_041908845.1 Holophaga sp.
CTTGCCGGTATTGGTGGCCATCGGCAGCACGGTCTTTTCAGGCTGCGGCATGCCAGAGCGCTGCACCTGCCCCTGGGGACCGGGGCGCTGGATCATGGGCTTGGCGCCGGCCTCGGCCTTGGGCCGGGGAGCGGGCTGCTGGGGAAGCTGGATGTAGCGCGAAGGCTCCTGGGCCTTGGGATTGGGAGCCGGGGCCTGGGATACTCGCAGACGGGAGAAGGACTCGGGTGCATGCGAGGGATCCGAGGGTGTCTCCACCACCTTGTTCTCCGGCGCAGCAACCGTTTCCACCCTCACTAGGGTCTGGGCAGGCGGCGGCGCCACGGGGGCAGGGGCTTCAGCGGATTCGGTCCGAATCGCCTCCTGGGGTGCAGGAACCGGCTCTGGCGCCTTCTTCACGAGCACGGCGGGGGCCGCAGGCGGAGGGGCGACGGGGGCGGGCGCAGGGGCCGGGGTAGCCTTCACGATCCTCACCGGGGCCGTGGGCTTGTGGAGGGCAAGCGGTGCGGACTCCTCGCCCCCCTTGTTCTTGGCGTCAAAGGCTCGGCGAAGGAGAGCGATCTGATCCTCCGAAAGGTTAGAGCTGTGGCTCTTCCCCGGGATGCCCAGGCGCTTCTCCAGCACCTCGATGACATCGTGGTTACTCACACCTTGTTCTTTGGCGAATTGGTTGATGCGCAGCATGAAAGGGCGTACCTCGATCGTTGGTAGGTCATGAAAGAGCTTCAGCTACTAGCCTACTCTCCGAAGCGTGCATGCACAGCATCGATCAGGCGGAAGGCGAGATCCTGATCCAGGCCCTCGACGCCAAGGAGCTGCTCCACAGTCACTGCATACAGGGATTTAGCGTCGGCATAGCCCGCAGCGGCGAGGTTTCCGGCGATCCCTTCATCCAGGCCCTCGACCGCGCCGAGCTCGGCGAGGAGAGCGGATCCGGTGACCTGGGTCTCCTCCACAGGGGCGGCCTCGGGCATCGCGATGCCCATGGCGACTTCCGCCTCCCGACGCTTTTCGCTCTCGCTGCGCACATCGATGTTCCAGCCCGTGAGCTTGGCCGCCAGGCGCACATTCTGGCCGCGCTTGCCAATGGCGATGGAGAGCTGCTCGTCATCCACGATCACCTCGACCCGACGGGTTTCGGGATCCAGGATGTTCACCCGCAGGGCCTTGGCGGGGTTCAGCGCGTTGGCGATGAAGCGGGTGATGTCCTCATCGAAGCGGACGATGTCGATCTTCTCGTTCTTCAGCTCGCGAATGATGGCCTGGACGCGACTGCCCTTCAGGCCCACACAGGCACCCACGGGATCGACATCAGGATCCAGGCTGTGCACGGCCACCTTGGCCCGGTCCCCCGCTTCGCGGACGCAGGAGCGGATGACCACGGTGCCATCATGAATTTCTGGGACTTCCTGATCAAAGAGCTTCACCAGCAGCCTGGGATCGGTGCGGCTGACCTGCACCTGGGGGTCCTTGGCGCTCTTGTCAACGCTGACGATGACGACCTTGATGCGCTGGCCTTTGTCGAAGCGGTCACCCCGCAGGGCCTCGCTGCGCTTGAGCATGGCCTCGACGCGATCCACCTCGAGCACGATGGCGCTCTTCTCGAAGCGCTTCACCTCGCCGACGATCACCTCGCCCATGCGGTCCACGAAATCCACATAGATCCGCTCGCGCTCGGCTTCGCGCACTTTCTGTACGAGCACCTGCTTCGCAGCCTGGGCGGCGATGCGGCCCAGCTGGGTGGTGTCCTGGGGCAGCCACAGTGTGTCGCCTTCGGCAGCCTCGGGGTTGAGCTGCTGGGCCTCTTCGAGACTGATCTCCAGATCCTCTTCTTCCATTTCCTTGACGACCTGCTTGAGGGCGTAGACATGGAATTCACCGGTTTCCCGGTCCATCTGGGCCTGGAAGTTGCCGTAGAAATCCTGGCCCTGGAAGTACTTTTCTGCGGCCTTGACGAGCGATTCCTCGACAGCCTTGAAGACATCCTCTTCCGGGATGCCCTTTTCGGCGGCGATCATCTTGACGCTATCGAAGAAACTGGTGGATACGACTGCCATTTCAGGCCTCCTCGCCGGTGCTTTTCTCTACAGCGGCTGATGCTTCGGCCGTGGTCATGACCACGATCCGGGGTTTAGGGGTCTTCGCTTCATCAAAGGGCGCGAGACGCGCCTTCTGGATCATTTCGAAGGGGATCGTTTTCAGAATCCCGTCTTCTTCAATGGTGACGGCTTCGGGGGTCACTTCGCCCAGCCAGCCCTTGAAGCGCTTCTGGCCATTGAGGGGCTGCGCGGTCTGGATGCGGCTGAGCCGCCCTGCGAAACGGCGGTAGTGGTCGGGCTTCACGAGGGGACGCTCCAGGCCGGGGCTTGAGATCTCCAGGCCAATGTCCTCCCGCAGCGACGGGAATTCCACATCCATCCAGGCCACCAGACCGTCATTGGCAGCCACACAGTCATCGAGGGTAACGGGGCGCTGCCCGTCCAGATGGTCGATGTAGAGGCGCAGGATCGAGTCCCGGCCCTCCTTGGCGGATTCGATGAAGACCAGCTCGAACCCGAGGAGGGCGAGTTGGCGTTCAATGGGGGGTTGGACTTTCTGGAGATCCATGGCGTGTTTCCTGAAATCCGGGGGAGGCGGGCCGAACCCACCCGACTGAGCCTAGTCGCGTTCGAGGTGTCTGCGTTTTCGGCAGCTCCCCCGAACCCGGCAGGCAAGGCCAGATTCAACCGATGAGTCTACCGACAATTCCCTTGATAAACAATGAAGATTCGAGTGAAACAGCCGGACCTCACCCCGTCCACCCTCATCCTTTGGCCTTTTGACAGCTTTGCGGCACCCTGAAGGGTCAAGCCCGGAGGATTCCCATGGCCCAGATCCTGGATGGAAAAGCCCACGCCGATCGCATGCTGGCGGAAGTAAAAAAATCCGTGGCGGCCCGAGCCGCTGCGGGGATGCGTCCTCCGTGCCTCGCCGTGGTGCTGGTGGGTGAGGATCCGGCAAGTCAGGTCTACGTGCGCGGCAAGGTCAAGGCCTGTGCGGAAACGGGCATCCGCTCCCTGGAGCACCGCCTCCCCGCCGAGGCAACCCAGGCAGAAGTGGATGCGCTCATAGATCTCCTGAATGCCGACCCCAAAGTGGACGGCATCCTGGTGCAGCTCCCCCTGCCCAAGGGCCTCGATTCCAAGGGTGCCCTGCATCGCATCGCCCCAGCCAAGGACGTGGATGGCTTCCATCCTATGAACCAGGGATTCCTGCTGGAAGGCCTGCCTGGACTGCGCCCCTGCACCCCCAGCGCCGTGATGAACATGCTCAAGGCCTACGGGATTCCCATGAAGGGCGCCCGGGCCGTGGTGCTGGGCCGCAGCGAAATCGTGGGCAAGCCCATGGCCCTAATGCTGCTGGAGGAACACGCCACCGTGACTATCGCCCACAGCCGCACCGTGGATCTGCCCTCGGTCTGCCGCGAGGCCGATATCCTCGTGGCGGCGGTGGGGCGGCCCGGCATGGTGGAAGGCGGGTGGATCAAACCCGGCGCCGTGGTGGTGGACGTGGGCATCAACCGGGTGGAGGATCCGGCCCTGGGCGAGAGAATCTTCGCCAGAGAGCCCAAGAAACTGGAGACCCTTCAGGCCAAGGGCGGCGTACTCTGCGGGGATGTGCGCTTCGAGGAGGCCATGGAAGTGGCCAGCGCCGTCACTCCCGTGCCGGGGGGCGTGGGCCCGCTCACCATCGCGGGGTTGATGATGAACACCCTCCAGGCTAGCAAGTGCTAGAACCAAGCGCCCCGCCCCTTGAAGGGAAGCGGGGCCGCTCGAGGATCCAGCCGAACTCAGGCTTCGAGTTCACTCGTGCAGAACTTGCAGCGAGTGGCGGCCTTGGGGATCGCCTCCAGGCAGCGCGGGCAGGTCTTGGTATCCGGCACAGCGGGAGCCTCTTCCTTCTTCCGCGTCATGGCGGCCAAACCCTTCACGAAGACCAGAAAAACCACCAGGGCAATCAACAGGAAGTCGATGACGGCCCCCATGAGAGCCCCCACCTGGAACTTGCCCAGCATGAATGCCTGCCAGTCACCCTTGGGTAGCATGTAACTCACCAGGGGCATGATCAGGCCGCTGACGAAGGCGGTCACGATCTTGCCGAAGGCGCCGCCCAACACCACCGCGACCGCGAGGTCGACCACATTGCCTTTGGCCACGAAGGCCTTGAATTCCTGTACCAGGGACATCGAAACCTCCAGCAAATTGCCCCCGGGAAAGTCCCGGGGGCTGGCAATGGAAATCTTGCTTAAGAACCCTGGATCGCAGTCTCGGTCTTGCGGACCTCGACCTCCTGACCCTTGACCTTTACATCGATCTCGACCCGGCGATTCTTCGCCTGGCCAGCCTTGGTCTTGTTATCGGCGATGGGCTGATCGGGGCCAACGCCCTCGGTCTGCACCGCAGCCGCAGGAAGACCCTCGCCCACCAGGATCTTGGCCACGGCATCGGCCCGACGCTTGCCCAGGGACTTGTTGAGCGCGAGGCTACCCACGGAGGACGTGTGCCCGCTCACCGTGAGGGTGTAGTCACCCTTGAATTCCTTCAGGCTGGCGGCCACCTTCTTGACCGCGGCCACACCCTCGGGGGAGAGGTCAGCCTTGCCATTGGCGAAATGAAGCACTGCCTCGTCGAGGACGATTTTCGCCGGGGGCGGGGGTGGAACGGGCTTCACTGCCTGAACGGGCTCAGGGGCAGGAGGCGGCGGGGGGGGAGGAGGAGGAACGGGCTTCACTTCCTCCACAGGCTTGGGGGGCTCGGGGGCGGGAGGCGGGGGTGGAGGCGGAGCGGCCACGCGGCCACCGCCCCAGCGGTATCCCAGCCCGACCAGGGCCTGATATTCGCTGCGGACTGTCCGGGTTGCCACCCGCACTGCCCGGGCTTCCAGGCTACCGATGAAATTTTCCGTAAAGCTTGCCTGCACACCGAGACCGGCGTGCATATTCATGCGGGTGGTGGAATCAATGGAATCAGCCCAAGGAGCCCCTTCCAACTGCGTACCACCCAGGCCCATGCGCAGGAAGGGGAACCACTTTTCACCACCGGGATTGAAGTTCATCAGTCCGGACACGAAGCCATGGGTTTCCCGGCCTTTCAGCCCAGCCATGATGCCTTCGCCCTTGATTTCAGTATTAAGAACGGAGACTTCGGCACCCCACCGGTCGGAAAACCATGTACCCAAGCCAAGACCGTAGCCAAAGCCTTCTTTGAGATATGAGTGGTCCTGGTCGAGGTAGGCCCCCTGGGCGTTCACCCACTTGGTGCCTTCTTGGGCGCTCAGCCCGCTGGCCGCAGCCAGCATCAGCACTGCTAAAGCGGAAATTCGCATTCTTTCCTCCCGGAATGTGCGTGGACACCCAGAAATTAGGCTCCAGGCATGGAACGTCAATAATCAAAGGCTACTCCCCACCGAAAAAATCGGCAAGAGATTTGGGGATGTCAATATTCTGATAACTGGAACCTTGGCCCCATTCTCATCATTGACCACCACAAAAATACCCCCAGTCTCCAGGAGCGGCGTGGATCAAACGTGATGCCCAGAAGCGCTGGGGCGGGGAGTTATCGGGGGTTCCCCCAACTCACTTCAGGGACAGAGCCCGCCATCCACGTTGAGCACCTGCCCGGTGACGTAGCTGGACCAAGGGCTGGCCAGGAAGGCTACCATTGGGGAAACCTCCTCGGGCTGGCCCTCCCGCTTGAGGGTGGTGGGCAGCAATAGATCCCGCTTGGCTTCTGCCGAGAGATCCGCCGTGAGTTCGGTGGCGATCAGTCCGGGGTTCACCGCGTTCACCAGCACGCCAAAGGGCGCCATTTCGCGGGCCAGGCTGCGTGTGAGGCCGATCACCGCGGCCTTGCTGGCGCCGTAGTTGGCCTGACCCGGAGTACCCAGGATGGCGGCGGGGCTCACGATGTTGCTGACCCGGCCCCATTTAAGGGCCATCATGCCCCGCACGAAGACCTGGGTGGCATGCAGTGTGCCCTTGAAATTCGTGTCCATCACTTCGTCCCAGGTGGCCTGTCCCATGAGGATGAAGTGGCCGTCCTTGCGGGTCCCAGCGTTGTTCACCAGGATGTCCACGGTGCCCATCTCCGCCTTCACTCGGTCGGCGCAGGCAGCCATGGCGGCCCGATCCTTCACATCCGCGAGCACCGCCATCGAGCGGCGCCCTCGTTGGCGTACTTCCTCGGCCACGGCCTCGGCCCGTTCCTGGTTATACAGGGCGTGCACAACCACATCGGCACCCCACTCCGCCAGTTCCAGAGCGATAGCGCGACCGATGCCACGGCTCGAGCCCGTGACGAAGGCAAGGTGACCAGCCAAGGGTGGGTTCAAAAATGTCATTACGAAACTCCCCGGAATAGACGGGCTCTGGCCCTACTTGGACCGCTTGGGTTTGGCCGCGAGCGCCCGGGCAGCGTCCTTGCCGCCCCGGGGACCCACCCCGGCGAGCCTGGGCGTTCGTCCCTTCCCCTCAGAAGCCGCTCGCGACCGAGGCCCAGCGGTGGGCTTCCCTGCCGCCTCCGGTCTGCCGCCGGATGAGGTGCGCGGCCGGGAGCCGCCAGTGGTACGCCCACCCTCCGAATTCCGAGGGCCTCGGGCGGTGGGCCGAGAGGATTCAGTTCGGGAAGACTCTGGCTTGGCGCCCGGGCGTGCAGGGCGTTCGGACTCCGGCGCCTCGTCTCCCGCATAGCGCTGGGCGCGGCGGACCCGGTCGAGTTTTCGTTCGTTGGTGATCTTGGGCTTGTAGATGCCCTCTTCGCCCTGGAGCCCCGCCTCGGCGCGATCTACCCGGCGCTGGGTGCGCAGGGCCTTCAGGGCGTGCTCCATGTCCTTGGGCAAGGGCGAGGTGACGGTCACTTGCTCGTCGGTGACGGGATGGCGGAAGCCCAGCACTTCGGCGTGGAGCGCCTGGCGATCCAGGAGTTCGCTCTTCTGGCCGTAGACCTGGTCCCCCAGCAACGGAAAGCCCCGATCGGCGAACTGCACCCGGATCTGGTTGCGCCGTCCCGTTTCCAGCTTCACTTCGACAACGGTGTGCCCGGGCAAACGCTCCAACACTCGGTAGTGGGTGACCGCGGACTTGGCCTTGGGGTCGTTCTTGCGGGGCTGCACCACGGCCATCTTCATGTCCTTGCGCTCCACGAGATGCCCCAGCAGCGTGCCGGCATTCTCGGGCAGTTCGCCCACCAGGATCGCCTTGTAGACTCGCTGCAGCTTGTGGGCCCCGAGGAGTGTCTTGAGCCCATGCAAGGCCTCCGGCGTCTTCGCGAAGACCAGCACACCGGACGTAAAACGGTCCAGGCGGTGCACGATGAAGAGCTGGAAGCGCTTGAAGCCGCGGCGGCGGTAGTGGTCGGTGATGGCCTCGGCCAGGTTGGCCTCGTGGCCCTTCTCGGCGGGCACCGTGAGCAGCCCGGCGGGCTTGTCCACGAACACCACGTGATGGTCCTCGTGGAGCACCTTGAACCCGGATTCATCCAACGCCTTCCGGGGCTTGGGGAGCGCCTGGTAGGCGCGAGAGGGATCAAAGGCCACCGCGATGGCATCCCCAACCTTCAGCCGCAGGCCGTAGCTATGGGCCTCGGTGCCGTTCACCTTCACGCAGCCCGCGTCTACCAAGCCCTTGGCCTGGCGGTGACTGATTTCGAGCACCTCGTGGAGTTCCGCCGCCAGGGCATTGTCATTGCTCGCAGCGTTCCAGGTCTTGTTCAAACGTGTCATGGCCGTCTCCCCGCCCGGCGTTCATCGAAACGCTGCGCGACTGATCAGAAGAACATCAAAGATGTTTTCCACCAAGGGAAAAGGTCACGGCGCCAACAAAGCCTGCAACCGCAGCTCCCAGGCCGCCTGGAGATCCGCCAGTTTCAACCCCCGCCCCTTGTCCGGCGCCGCCTGCAGCAGTCCCTGGGCGGAGGGATGGGGCAGCGTGTGCAGTTCGAAGTCGGGCAACCCTTCCAGGCGGCGGAACAACCATTCGGCTCGCTTCCCCATGGCGATCACCCGCAGGCGTCCGGGGCACCGCTCCGCAGCCCTGGTCAGCTCCTGTCCAATCCGCGCCAGGTTCTGGGGCGCAGCCAATTCCCGGTCCGTGGGCGCCTTGAAGGTCTGACTGTCGCAGGTGGGGCAGATGGGGAAGGCATTGCTGAGGGCCACGCTCCTCAAAATGGGCACTAGGCCGCCTTCCTTCAATCGAGCGCCATCCCAATCCTCGTAGGCCGCGGGAGGTACCTGGGCCAGTCCCGCCGCCTCCAAGGCCCGGTACACCGCTCGCCCGGCGCGATCCCCCCAGAATGGAATGCCGCTCTTGTCCGCCCCCAGGGGACCCGGGGCCTCCCCGAACAGCATCACGCGCACCGGTCCCTCCGGGGGGAAAAGGGGCGCCACGGGAGTCTGAAAAATACGAGCCATGGCATGAGTCTGCCAGAGGCCTATCTTTTCTGGGGTACGCCGCCCAGGAGGGTCCGATGTGCCTGGCAGTCCCGGCGGAGGCTCGTCGCAGTGCCCCGTCCCCAAATGTTGAGGTCAGCAAGAATCGGATTCGGAGCCCCCGGGGCCCGGTGCTGATCTTCACGCTTCGGGACAACTGCCCGGCTCGCCTCTGCCTCGAGGACCTGCCCGATCCCGATCGCTACCATCAGCGACTCAAGGACTGGCTGCTCACCCAGAAGTAGCTCAGACCGAGAAGTATCGGGCCTGGGGATGCCACGCCACCAGCGCGCTGGTGGTGTATTCCGGCACCATCTGGAAAGACTCGCTCAGTTCTACGCCGATGGCCTCGCCATCCAGCAGTTCCAGGATCGGTCCATTGCCCTCCAGGTCGGGACAGGCAGGATAGCCAAAAGAGTAGCGGCTGCCCTGGTAGCCCTGGCTGAAGAGTTGCCGCAGTTCCTTGGCGTCCTTCTGGTGGATCCCAAGCTCCCGGCGGATGCGGGCATGCACCAGCTCGGCATAGGCCTCGGTGAGTTCCGTGGCCAGGCCGTGGAAGTAGAAGTAGTCGCCATAGCGGTCACCCCCGTACAGTTCAGCGGCGTATTTCGCGGCGCCATGGCCCAGGGTCACCATCTGCAGCGCCAGCACATCGAAGCGGCCCGAATCCGCGGGTGCGAAGAAATCGGGAATGGCGAGGCGGCGGCTCCCTTCCTGGCGAGGGAAGACCATCTCCTTCAGCAGGCGGCTGCGGTCTTTGGGGTCGAAGATCCGCAGGGTGTCGCCTTCCGCCTGCACGGGGAAGTAGCCGTACCGAGCCCTGGGCACCAGGATGGGCTCGGAGAGGAGCTTCTTCTTCCACTGGTCCAGCAGAGGTTCGGCCTTGGTACGCAGGATGTCCGCAAAGGCGGCATCGTCGAGCTGGCCCTGGGCGAAGGACCAGCGATTGCGCATCACCACAAAGTTATCCAAGTAGTCGTAGAGGCGCGGCAGGGCATCGGCTCCTTCCCGCACGCCCCAGAAGGGCGGCTCGGGAATCGCTTCGTCCCGCCGAACCCAGCTGCTCTGTCCCGAGGCTGTGAGCGGCACCGACTTGCCTCCTCGATGAAGCACGGTGATGCGCGGTTTCCCGTCTTCGGCCTCTCCAGGCTGCACGAGCGGTCCGCCCTCGGCCAGGGTCTGCATGCACCGCAGACCCTCGAAGGCATCCTGGGCGTAGGCCACCTCGCCCGTGGTGTAGACCCGGCGGCACTCGGTCTCCACATAGTCCCGGGTCAACGCCGCGCCGCCGAGGATGACCGGCACGCGGTGGCCCTTCTCGGCCATGAACGCCAGGTTCTCGCGCATGATCACCGTGGACTTCACCAGGAGACCCGAAAGACCGATGGCGTCGGCAGGCCAAGCCTCGAGCGCCTTGAGAATCTCTTCGATGGGCTGCTTGATGCCCAGGTTCTTCACCTCGAAACCGTTGTTGCTGAGGATGATGTCCACCAGGTTCTTGCCGATGTCGTGCACATCGCCCTTCACCGTGGCCAGGAGCATTCGCCCCTTGGTATATCCCCCCTCCTTCGGCATGTGGGGCTGGAGCCGCTGGATGGCGGCCTTCATGGCCTCGGCGCTCTCCAGCACGAAGGGCAGCTGCATCTCGCCGGCGCCGAAGCGCTCGCCCACCACCTTCATGCCGGCCAACAGCACGTTGTTGATGAGATGGAGGGGATCCCGGTCCTGCAGGGCCTCATCCACGTCCGCCAGGATGCGCACCTTCTCCCCGTCGATGATGTCCAGGCGAAGACGCTCCTCCACGTCCAGGTGGCTGAGGTCTGCGCCGGAGCTCTTCACGCTCTTCACTCCGCTGAAGACTTCGAGCACGGCCTTGAGGGGATCGTAGCCCTCCCGGCGCCGGTCGAAGAGGAGATCCTCCACCACCTCGCGCTGCCGCGGATCGATCTTGGCCACGGGAATGACCTTGCCCGAATTGAAGATGGCCATGTCCAGGCCCGCCTTCACCCCGTGGTAGAGCATGAGGGCGTTGACCACGTGGCGCGTGGCGGGGCTCAGGCCGAAGCTGATGTTGGAGACGCCCAGCACCGTGAGGACGCCTGGCAGTTCCTTCTTGATGTCCTCGATGGCTCCCAGCGTGTCCAGCGCGGCGGTGCGAAATTCTTCCTCCCCGCTGCCCAGGGTGAAGGTCAGGGTGTCCAGGATGAGATCGGAAGGATGGAAGCCGTAGTCCTCCACCACCAGCTTATGGATGCGCCCAGCCACTTCCAGCTTGCGTGCGCGGGTCTTGGCCATGCCCTGTTCGTCGATGGTGAGGCCCACCACCGCGGCCCCGTAGCGCTTGCACAGATCCAGGATCTTCCGGGCCTTGGCTTCGCCATCCTCGAAATTGATGGAATTCACCATGCACTTGCCCGGCGCCAGTTGAAGCGCCGCCTCGATGGCCGCCACCTCTGTGCTGTCGATCATCAGGGGCAGCGTGACCTGGGTGGTCAGGCGGCGCACGTATTCCGCCATGTCCCGAGCCTCATCGCGCCCCACATAGGCCACACACACATCGAGCATGTGGGCGCCTTCCTTCTGCTGATCCCGGGCGATGGAGACCAGGCCATCCCAGTCCTCCTGGGCCAGGAGATCGCGGAAGGCCTTACTCCCATTGGCATTGGTGCGCTCGCCCACGATGGTCGGGGCGGGGTCCTGCACCATGGGAACGCTCTGGTAGAGACTGGCGACGCTGCGCTCGGCGCTGACACGACGAGGCGCGGGGGCCTCGATATCTCCGATGCGAGCCGCCAGCGCCCGGATGTGGTCCGGCGTGGTGCCGCAGCACCCGCCCGTGATGGAGAGGCCGTACTCGCGCACGTGATGGGCGACCTTTTCGGCGAAGAGATCCGGCGTCATGGGGTAGATCAACTGGCCGCCCTGGTTCACAGGCAGGCCCGCGTTGGGCAGGCAGCTGATGGCGAAGGGGCTCTGCTCATGCAACGCCTGCAGCGGTGCCCGCATCTCGTCGGGGCCGGTGCCGCAGTTGAGGCCCAGGACATCCACGCCGAGGGCTCCGATGGCCGTGATCACCGCCTGCACTTCGGAACCCAGCAGCAGCGTGCCCGTGGTCTCCACCGTCACCTGGGTCCAGATGGGGATGCGCACTTTCTCTT
>JAYREN010000098.1:0-11546 GCA_041908845.1 Holophaga sp.
TGCATCTCGGGTCTATTTTCCAGGGCCATCGCCCAGGCCTTGGCCAACCCCATTAAGGGCAGGCGGACCCCCAAACCGAAGAAGCCATCCACCACCCAACCCCTGAACCCCTCGATCACCGAAGCCGGAGTCCCGGAAAATCGGTAGTCGCCGCCGAGCCCTTCCCACAGCGCGGCCTGGAGTGCCGCATCCCCTTGCCAGGAGGGGGATGCCTCGAGGGTCCAGACCTCGACCTCTTCGCCCCGTAACCGGGCGAGCCGGGCCAGCGCCAGGGCATCGCCGCCATTGTTGCCGGGGCCCGCCAGCACCCGGATCTTCTCCCCATGGGAAAGAAGGGCCAACGCCCCGAGAGCGGCGTGCTCTTGGAGGAGCAGCGAAGGAATGCCCCAGGCGGCGATGGAATCCTGCTCAACGCGCCTCATCTCCGCTGCATCAAGAAGGGGGATCATGGGGGCCTCCGGAGCATCGGGCTCACGCTGCGTAGTATGCCTTCAGGTTGGGGGAATCCGTTCCCGCAGCACCCGGAGTACGCTAGGCATGCGGACGCGACAGCCTTCGAGGAGCTCCGCCAGTTCCGGGTTCTCGCCCTCCCGGGCCAACCGCTCGAGGCGGGCGGCATCGGTGGAGATCTTGAGCACCCCAAGGGTGGCCGCATTAGATTTCAGGTCATGGGCCAGATGGGCCAGAGTGCCCAGGTCGCCCAGATTGAGGGCCTCCTGCATCTGCTCCAACCGCCCAAACACGTCACTGTCAAAGTCATCCACCAGTTCCGCGATGGCCCCAGGCCCGGAGACCGATTCCAGATACGCCAGCCCCTCCCAGGCATGGGCATCCAACTGGATGGATTCCTCCTCCGGCAAGGCCTGAGGGGCGGCCTGGCCCAGCAGCCAGCGATTGATGACCGCGTTCAGCACTTCCCGGCGAAGGGGCTTGGAGAGATAGCCGTCCATACCCGCTGCGGCACAGCGCTCGCGTGCGCCCTCCACCGAATGGGCCGTGAGGGCCAGCACGATCTGGTGGGTTCCCGGGGCCTCCCGAGCCCGGATCCGCTGAGTGGCCTCGAAGCCATCGATGCCCGGCATCTCGCAATCCATCAGCACAATCTCGAAGGGCTCCCCCTCCAGGATGCGAAGCGCCTCTTCGGCGCCGCTGGCAAGACGGCAGCCGAACCCCAGGGCATGGAGGTGCAGTTCTGCCACCTTGCGGTTGGTGGCATTGTCATCCACCACCAGCACGCGAGCCCGCTGCCCCGGCACCTCGCCCTCATCGGCCGCCGGATTCAGGCATTCCCGGAGGACTTGCCGCAACCGCGAGCGACGCACCGGCTTGGTCAGATAGGAAGCCAGGCCGCGAGCCCGGATGTGCTCCGCGCTGGCAATGGCGGACACGCCCACCAGGAGCGCCACGGGAATCCCGGCCTGCGCCACGAACTCGAGCATCCGATCCGGTGCCGAATCCTGGGGTGGGAGCCCTAGGATGATCGCATCGAGGCCGCCCTGGGCCTTCAGCCGCCCCAGCGTAGGACCCAGCTCTGCTTCATGCTCCACCACGTCCGGGCAGGCCTTCCACTCTCGCAACATTTCTAGAACGGCCTCCCGCGTCGAGGCATTGGGTTCGAAGAGCAGCACACGGAGGCCCTCCGGCAAAGGCTCCCAGGACCTGGTTTGATTCGGATCCGCCTTGAATGGCAGCTCGCAGCAGAAGCGGCTCCCCCGCCCCACCTCGCTCTCCACGGTTATGGCTCCGCCCATGTATTCCACGATGCGCTTGCAGATGGCGAGCCCGAGACCAGTCCCACCGTACCGGCGGGTCGTGGATCGTTCCGCCTGGGTGAAGGGGTTGAAGAGGCGCTCGAGAGAATCTGCCGCGATCCCGATCCCGGTATCTCGGACCTCCAGCCCAAGGCGGAGCGCTCCCTCCAAAGGTGGGGCAAGCAGGCGGAGCCACAGGCAGATCTCCCCCTCTAGGGTGAACTTCACCGCATTGCCCACGAGGTTCGTGGCCAATTGGCGGAACCGTGCGGGATCGCCGATCACCCGGAGCGGGAGGTTCGAATCGAAGCGTCCGACCAGTTCGAGCCCTTTGCGCTGGGCGACTTCTGCGAAAAGCCCCAGGCAGTCTTCCATCTCCGCCCCGGGATCGAAGGAGATCTCTTCCAGCTCCAGGCGCCCGGATTCCACCTTCGAAAAATCGAGGATCCCGTTGAGGATCGACAGCAGGTTTTCGCTGGAGCCATGGATGGTGTCGGTGAACTCCCGCTGGGTGGGGTTCAGCGGGGTGTCGAGCAGAGCGCTGGACATGCCGATGATGCCGTTGAGCGGCGTACGGATCTCGTGGCTCATGGTGGCCAGGAAGAAGGATTTGGCCTGGTTCGCCTGGGTGGCCTCCTCCCGGGCGATTTCCAATTCGCCCATGGCCCCTGCCAGGGCCTTGGTCCGTTCCTGGACTCTTCCCTCCAGGGCGCGATTCCGGGCCCTGAGCAATCGCACCCGGGTCCAGGCGACGCCCGCCAGCAGGCCGGCGCCGGACAGGACGTACAGAATCCAGGCCCACCATCTCGCCCAGGGCGGAGTCAGCACCCGGAAGGAAACGGAAAGGGGCCCGCTGGCGTTGCCCACTGCATCCAGGGCCCAGGCCTTGAAGGTGTAATCTCCCGGAGGCAGCGAAGGGAATTCGCGTTTGCCCTCGCGCGTCCATGGCGTGGCCTCGGTCTCCAGGCCCTCTAGCTGGGAGCGGTAGAGGGTGTCCTCCTCTCGGTAGAAGCTCAGCAGCGCGAACTCGAAGACGGCCCGAGGCCGCTTCCAACCCACCTCGAAGGATTGAAGATCCTGCAGGGATTGGTTTCCGCCCTCGATGCGCTCGAAGTGGAAGGGCTTGGGCTGCCGATCGGCGGCCTCGTCCTCGGGATCAAACATTGCGGCCCCGGCCACGGTTCCGGTCCAGATCCGGCCGTTGCTGTCCTGAATGGCGGATTTCTGGGTGCAGCCATTGCTGGGCAAGCCGTCGCCCGTGGTGAAGGTGCGCAGCCGGAAGGGCGTGGGGTTCTCCAGGGTGGGCGTCCGTGGCGTGAGCTGACAGACACCACGATGGGTGAAGACGTACGTGCGCCCACCGCGATCAGCGGCCATGGAATAGACCACCTGACTCGGAAGGTCTTCCACAGGCTCCCAGGGCGCCTCCCGACGATCCAGGCGCCGTCGGCACAGGCCGTTAAGGCTGCCCACCCATAGCCAGGGAACCCCTTCATCATCGTTCTGGATGTGAAGGGCCATCAGTCGGTCATCCAGTAGGCCCTCCTGGCTGGTGAACTGGGTCCATCGATTCCCCTCGCGGAGGTAGAGTCCCTTCCCTCGGGTGGCGACCCACACGCCCTCACCGCCTCCCGGCGCAGGGCCTGCCTTGATGGCCATCACCGTGCCCCAGGAGAGCTGGGCGGCCCCTTCGGGCCATTCCCATCGCCCCCCCCGCCACCGGACGATCCCCCGGCGGGTTCCGGCCCAAATTTCCTTCCGCCCCCCGGGACCCGGTACTTCCGCTAGTTCATAGACCCAGGAATCCGGCAGCCCATCCCTTGCCTGGAATCGTGTGGCCCTGCCCTCCTCCACCTTCAGGATGCCCTGCCGACTGCCCACCCAGAGAATCGGTTTGCCCCGGTCGGAGACTGTCTCCACCAGGGCCATGACATGGCGATCCGGAATTAGCGAGGTGGGCCCGAAGGATGACCACCGCCCCTGGTGGAAGCGCGCTAGCCCCCCGCCATGGGTTCCCACCCAGAACCCGGTGCCCAGGCGACTCTCCATCAGCGCGAAGACGGAATCCTCCGGCAACCCCACCCGCCGATCGAAGGCCGTCCAGCCGCCCTTCGCATGGCGCACCAGCCCCCCGAAGGTGCCAGCCCAGACGGTGCGATGCCCACCGGGCAGCGTCTCCACCCAGAGGCTGCGCACCAACTGATTGGGGAACCCCAGGGCACCGCCCAGATTCTGCCAGCGCTCACCTTCCCGGAAGAACAGACCTCCGTCCATGGCCAACCAGAGGGTGCGTCCACCCGTGGGAGAGGTGGACTCGAACATCTGGTTCACCGTGTTGGCGGGCAGGCCATTCCGCTGGCCCACCCCCTCCATGCGATGACCATCCCAGCGCGCCAGGCCGCGCCCCGTGCCAACCCAGAGGACCGTGTTTCCCTCAGATTCCCGGGTTTCCAGGAGACTCCAGACCTCGCTCGAAGGCAGGCCGTCCCGAGCGGTGAACCACCGCCATCCTCCGCTTGGCTGGACTTCTGCCAGCCCTTGCTCTGTGCCGATCCACAGCACCGGAGGTTTGCCCGGCCCCGAGACTTCCCGCAGCGAAAGAACCGGGCCTGTCTTGCGGCCGCCCGGATCGAGCACGGGAGTCCAGACTTGCCCATCCCACTGGAATACTCCCAGGTCGGTCCCGGCGAGGATGGCCCCATTCCGTCGTTCCGCCAGGCAGCGGACTTGGCCCGAGGACACGCCCTCGGCGACCTCATGGTGCTCCCAGGCCCCGTTCCTCAGCACAAACAGGCCCCCCAGCACCTGCCCGAACCAGATGCTCCCATCCGAGGCGGCAAGGAGAGAGCGCACCCAGCGACTGTTGGCCCTCCCCGGCAAGGATACGGGCGTCCAGGTACGACCGTTGTAGCGCGCCGCCCCATCCTGAGTGCCCGTCCACAGGTAGCCCCGGGCATCCATAGCCAAACACTCCACGGAGTTCTGAGGGAGCCCATCCTGGTCCGTGAACACCCGCAGGGCGGGCCGCCCCGTGGCCGCAACATCCGTCTGGGACGCCAGGAAGGGCCCGCAAAGCAGGCAATTCACCAGGACGAATCCGGTGAAATGCCTCAAGAAGAATGTTCGGAATGCCACGAAAAGGCCTCGCCTTCTCTTTCGGGAGCTTCGTCTGTTTTCACCAGTCTGGAAGGTATTTCTCTTAAGGAAAGGGCTTCAGGCCATCCTGCCGCCCATGGGAGCGCCTCCCAGCAGGTGGAAGTGGAGGTGGAAAACCGTCTGCCCGGCGTCGGCCCCGCAGTTCGCCACCAAACGATAGCCCGAGGCAGCCACCCCCAGATCCCCGGCCAGTTTCTGGGCCACCAGCGCGATGTGACCCACCAGCTCCTTGTGCTCGAGCCCCAGGCCATCCAGGCCCGAAACATGGACCCTGGGCACGATCAGTACATGCACCGGCACCTGGGGGGCGATGTCCTTGAAGGCCACCACGTGCTCATCCTCGTACAGGATGCTGGCAGGGATCTGCCGGGTCAGGATCTTGCAGAAAAGACAGTTCGGGTCAGACATCGGAACCTCCAGATGGCGCTCTCAATGTTGCCTCTTTTCGGGCAAAGAGAAGTCGGGATTCGAGCCGCGGATCCGGTTGAGCAACCGCAGGAACCCCTCGGCACGGCACGTTGGCGAAGCCAGCTGTGAAACAACTTGACCCCGGGCCGCGCAAACCAGTTGAAACCCCACATCCTCCCCGGAAACACTGGATCCATGGCCTTTCACATCATCCTGCACCAGCCCGAGATCCCACAAAACACGGGCAGCATCGGCCGCCTGTGCGTCTGCACCGATTCCAAGCTGCACCTGATCCATCCCCTGGGTTTCGACACCTCCGACTACTACCTGCGCCGCGCCGGGCTCGACTACTGGGAGAAGCTGGCGCCCACCCACTACGAGAACTGGGCCGACTTCCTGGCGCGCAACCCCGCGAAGCGCCTCTGGTTCACCAGCACCAAGGGCGAGCGCATCCATACCCAGATCCCCTTCGAAGAAGGCGATGGCATAGTGCTGGGCCAGGAGACCAAGGGCCTGCCCGAGGATCTCATTCAGACTCATCGCAATCAGCTGTTGAAGATCCCTATGCCGGGCGATTTCCATCGCAGCCTGAACCAGGCCCAGGCGGCGGCGGTGGTGCTGTACGAGGCCCTGCGACAGACGAAGGGTTGGTAGCACCTCACCAGGGGCAAGTGCTGGTGACCTGCATTCTGAAGACGCCCCGCTCCACGGTGAGTTCGGCGCGGTCCCGCTCGGGCGCGGGTTCACCATCCATGTGCCAGGGCATGGGCTGATCCAGGTGCAGAGTGGCACTCAGGAGGCGGCCCTCCTGGCGCAGGCGGGTGCGGCCCCCTTCCCGAAAGAGGTGGGGCGCCTCGGTCATCACATCCAAGGGGCCGGGGCGACTGAGCTGCGCCCATTGCAGGATGCCGTCCGTGGGATCAGCGTGGGGCGCGATCCAGAGGCCGCTGCCGTACTGGGGCAGGTTGGCGAAACACAGGCTCCAGATCCGCTCCGGCAGCGGAGGTTCGGCCCCCTGCCAGGCTGCGCGCAGTTTCTCCAGGGCCTTGGTAGGTGCCACGGGTTCCGGCTGAATCGCCTCCCAGCGAACATCGCGCATGGGATGGTGGCGCCAGAGTCCAAGACAAAGTTTGGCGTAATTCAGGAAGCCTCGGCCCTGCAGCCCTTCGAAGGCGTGGGCCACGGCGGCCTCGAAGCCCGTGCCGCAGACATTGAAGAAGGGCACCCCATCGAGCCGGGGCAGATCCATGCGGAGTTCGCGCCCGATCAGCAGGTTCGCCACGGCACCCGCGGGCTCCAGCGGCGTGCGCAGGCCCCGCGCCAGCCCGTTGCCACTGCCGCCGGGAATGGCGGCCAGAGCCACGGGACAGTCCGCCGCCACCAGCGCCCGCCCCGCATGATGGATCGTACCGTCGCCTCCCCAGACCAACAGCGGCCCGCCCGCCGCCGCGGCCTGGGCGATGAGCGGCGCGTAATCCCAGGGCGGCCCGAAGGGCACGGGCTCAATGCGCTGGCGCAGTTCCTCGGGCAGCCGCGCCATCAGTGCATCGGGATTCTTGCCCGAGGGGCCTGACCTGGGATTGAAGACGAGCGGGAGTTTCATTCAAACAGTGTAAACGGGGGACGGCTCAGAGCACCTCGATCCGGAGGTCATCGAAGTAGGCGGAGCCCGCGCCTGCAGCAAAGCAGAAGAGACTCAGTGCCGTGGCATCCTCGGCCACCGCGCATTCGATCGCGGCCTTCGCCCAGGCCCTACCGATCCTCAGCCGCCCGCACGTGTCGTCGCTGTAAGGACGGCCCTTCTCTCGGGTCACCCGAACCCTGAGACTGGGCTGAAATCCCTCCTCGCCCTCCGCGCGGATCCAGGCCGAAACGCGAAGCTTTTTGCCCCGGTAGGGCGTGGCGTCCAGGTGCTGCATGGCACCGAAAGAAAGCAAAACCCTGGGATCGCCCTGAAAGCTGACCTTGAGACAGCGGGCCCCTTCCTTGGGATCTCCGGATGCAGTCTGGGCCGTAAAGCCACGGCCGCCGCCAATGCCGCCGCCAATGTATCCGAGGGACCATCCGGGTGGGGGTATCCCCGGTTCGCCTTCCTCGAAACCAAGGTTGGTGGCTTTCCGGGTGGGAATCGTCTCAGGCATGGGCAGTGCGGAATGCGTGCTGTTGATGAAGAACAGGGCTCCATAGCGCGAAGCAATGGACACGCTAGGCACGTAAATTCCGGGATCGACCGGCACCTGAAACCAGGCACCGCAGCCCAGCATGCCTTGGGGCGCCTCGAACCAATCCCGCACGGGCCCCTTAGGCAGATTCCGCAGATCCAGGGCCAGTGCAGGTAGGCCCGAAGAAGCCAAGGCCGCATCCAGGCTGGCCTCCGCAGGAGGTGTCACATTGAACACTTTCAACCCAGTATTCGTTGGATCGAGGTTCTTTGCCTGGAACCCGCCTTCCCGGAAGGCGAACCCGATGGGGAGATAGGCATCCTTCAAGGCCTGGCGCAGGTGCCATCCCATGGAACGGAGTAGCAGGTCAGAAGGTTTCCAGGAGTCGGTACCGATGTGGCCATTATGGGCCCAGAGAACGATCTTCTCCCCCGGCTCCTGCGCATGGATCCAGCGCAGATTGGCAGCCATGGCCTCGTCCCTTACAGCATAGGAATCACTGGCTGGGCCGGACTTCATCCGGGCGTACTGAGCCAATATCCGCAGGTTCTGACGCTGGCGTTCAAAGATGGGGGCCTGATCACCCGCCGCCAGGATCGTTTTCCGCCCATCCAAACGGGAGATGAGCGCTTCGACCTCCTGCTCAAGGGTTCCTTCAATCCGCGTGGCAAAGCGCTGCCGGATCGCGTCCAACTGCCGCATCTCCTCGGGTGGCGCCTTCTCCAGCCAGGCCTTGACCTGGGCCAGGGCCACCCGAGATCCCTGCATATCCACGCCATAGAAGCGCAGCTTCTTTGTGTGGCTCGGATCTGCGTTGTACTTCCGCATCCACAGGATCTGGTCGAGGACTTCTTGTGTATTCCATGGCCATGAATCAAGCCCCATTAGGGCCTTGGCCGGATCGCCCTTACCGGTGCGGATGTATTCGTCCACGGCATAGGCCTCGGGCAGGTTGGCCTCGATGGCGAATACGCGAAAGCCCATTTCCTCCACCAGGAATTCCAGCATTCGGTGCTTGAGCTGGAAGAACTCCTTCGTGCCGTGCGTGGCTTCCCCCAGCCCCACCACCTGGGCCTTCCCGATCACCGCCTTGAGTGGCTGAAGATCCGTGAAGCCGGAACCTGCCACCACGGAGCGAAGGGGGATGGCATTGTTCCGGATCCAGGCCTGGACCTCCGCAGGAGCCTTGGAGACTTCGGGCTTGAACTCGAGCGCGATGTCCTGCATGTCCTGGCGGACGATCAGGGGGATTCCGGGATAGGTCCGGTTCTTCGTGATGGCCCGCACGGAATAGCCGCCTGGTGGGAGCATCACGCTGAAGCGGCCCCGATCCACCTCCACGCGGATGTCCGCATCATCGTCCTGCACCTGTTTAGTGAAGGAGAGGCGCATGCCTTCCATCGCCGGAGAAACGGAGCCCTGGATGCGATGAGCAGAGACTCGCATCGTGGCCTCAGACGGACTAGGCCTGGCCGGATCGGGGCTCTGGGCCGTAAGTGTGGTCAGGGCAAGACACAAGGCGGCGAGATGCTTCATCGGTAGACTCCTTGAATTTCCCATAGCCACGCTGGGTCCAAAGTTCCCACGGTCCCTCAGCGCCGGAAGCGTTCGGGTTCCGCCATCAGTTCCAGGGCCGCACCCGTGACGGGATGCTGCAGGGTCAGTTTCCAGGCGTGGAGCCAGAGCTGCCCGTCCGGCGTGCCACCGTAGAGGGCATCACCCACCACCGGCGCGCCGAGGTGGGCGAGATGGACCCGGATCTGGTGGGTGCGGCCCGTGTGGGGTTCGCAGACCACCCAGGGGCCGGGCACGAGGCCCGCCGTCTCGTCGGGGGTCGCGGGGCGAAAGCGGGTGAGGCTCGCCTTGGGTTCCAGGAGATCCCCTTCGCAGCCATAGCGGGCGGGGCTGGAGAGGCGCAATCGTCCGATGGGCAGGTCCACGTCGCAGGCCTCGAGGGCCTTGGCAACCCTGGCCAGATAGGTCTTCTGCAAGGTGCGGGCCTGGAACTGGCGCCCCAGATCCGCCGCCTTGTCCTTGGCCAGTACCAGCACGCCGCTGGTGCCCTGATCCAGGCGATGGCAGAGGATCAGCTTCTGGCCGGGGCGCTGGCGCCCCAGTAGGGCCAGCAGATCGTGCTTGTCCGAGGCCTGGGTGCCCTGAACAGCTAAGCCCGCAGGCTTGTTGAGCACCAGCAGCCAGTCATCCTCGAAGACCACGGGCAGTTCCATGTCGGGGGGCTGACCCAGCGAATCATCCACGGCCACCCGGATCTCCATGCCCACCGCCACTTGGCGACTGGCCACCCGCACCCGCTTCTGATCCACTTGCACTCCGCCCAGCTTCAGCGCCTCCCGGGCCGCCCGGCGGCTCAGCCCCGTGCGCTGGGCCACGACCTGGTCGAGCCGCAGCTCCGTATCCGTTGCATCGATGAGGAACTTCCAGTTTCGCAAGGCCATAGAAACAGGCTACCGGGAGTCATCCCCTTCATCCTGACCGAACCCTGATTTTTCTGTGGAAGCCTTGGTGGAGAGGATGGGAAGGGCTTGGCTTGTACACACACAAAGCAGGCGCACTCCGCGCCGTTCAGTTGCCCGCCGCCTGAGCCTTGGTGCCCGGGAAGGCCCAGTCCTGGTCCTCGCGGAAGACCCGCTTGCGCTCGGCCACGATGGCCAGCAGCTCGTTGTCGCCCTTGAGCTCCACCTGCTTCGCTTGCGTGTCCGGCGCGTCCTTGGGATCGGGAAAGAAGAGGCCGATGGTGAAGTTCGCGTAGGTGCAGGCCTGGAAGGGATCCAGCCAAGGACTCCCGGAGCCCGTTTCCAACCCATCGGGTACGGAATCTTCGTCGTAGTCGTTGCCGGGGTGGATGTCGGGATCCACGGTCCCGTCCCTCTTCCAGTAAGGATCCTTGCCGCCGGGCCACTGCACTTGGTCGAAGAGTTCCTTGTGCTTCAGTTCGTGGCGCACCACCGCAGCCACGGCCTGGATGCCCTTCACCTTTTCGCGGACCAGGTGGTAGGCGTGGGCGCCGTCCTTGGTGCGCAGGCTCACGTCCTGCCCGGGAATGATTTCGGGAGTGGATTGCGTGACACAGAGGCGCTTGTTCTCCAGGGAATAGCCGCCGCCCATCACGGGATCCTCCGTGAATTCGAAGCGATCCAGCTCGGGCACCGCGCCCTGCTTCCAGTAGAAGAACCAGTTGGGCGTTCCGGCATCCTGGCCCTGCCCTGCGGGATGATCCTTGCCATCTCGTTCGAAGAACACTTCGAAGGATTTCTGGTCCGTCTGGTCGCTCAAGCGGGCCTTCACCTCCTTGCTACCGAAGGAGACATTCTGGGCGGGCAACTTGGCGTAGGTGATCTCGGCCCGCACGTGGCCCGGCTCCACCACCCGGCTCTGCACCTTGCCCTTGACCTCGCCAATGTCGGGGGCCTCCCACTTGAGTTCCCGGGCCCGCTCGGGGGGCGAAACCTGGGCTTCGGCCACGACTGTCAAGGTGCCTGAACTGAAGACCACCTGGCGGGGATCAGCAGTCCGGGGGCCCTCCTTCTGCTCCACCTTCGTGATGTGGACCTTGCCGGGGGCGCGCCCCAGTCGCCAGGAAATGGCCGTATTGGTGCCTCCGGGCGCCATCCAGGTTTCGGCAAAACTCGCGGTGCGATCGCTGATGGGCCTCTGCTCGGCCTGATAGCTCAGCCGGGGGGCGAACATGAAGGGCGCGCCCTTCTCCGTGGCCATGTGGCCCGAGGCCTGGATGTCGTTGCCGTCGGGCGTGGGTTTATATTCGTCCGTGATGCGCGATTCCGTGCCTGCGGTGGTGAACTTCTCGCGGATTTCGAAGATCTTGCCGCCTCCCGCCACCCAGCCGCCCTCCCCGATGATCGGCTCCTCCTTGGGGCTCACCGCGAGGATCAGGTCGTAGGTGGAATCCGGCGCCTTGTCGTTGGCCAGATTCAGGGATTCCGGATCCCCCTCCGGGAACTTGACCTTGACCTCGTCGCGCTTCAGCTTGTGACTGCCGCCTCCGTTCAGCTTGCAATAAAGGAGGTGGCCCTGGGTCTGGAAGCGGCTG
>JAYREN010000099.1:0-11522 GCA_041908845.1 Holophaga sp.
TCTACCTTGTTCGCCGCATCGAGCACCAGGGCCGTGGCATTGCCCTTGGCGTCACGGGTGACGCCCTGCTGCATGACCAGGATGGCTTGTTCGTCGACGCCATCTTCCACCGCAGTTCTCACGAACATGCCCGGGAGGAGGATCTGCTTGGGATTGGGAAAGACCATGCGGAGAGTTACGGCTCCCGTGGCGGGGTCCACGGTGACGTCCCGGAATTGCAGCCTGCCCTCCAGCGGGTAGGTGGAGCCATCCTCCAGAAACAGTTTCACCTTTCGGGCGCTGTCGCCGCTCTTGAGCCGCCCGCCCTCCAGGCGCTTGCGCAGCCGGAGGAGGTCGGAACTGGATTGGGCGACATCCACATAGATGGGGTCGAGCTTCTGCACCGTGGCCAGGGAGACGGGCTGGTAGGCCGTCACCAGCGCACCGACGGTGACGCTGGACATGCCTGTGCGGCCCGAAATGGGGGCCTTGATGGGCGTGTTGGCGAGATTGATGCGGGCGCTCTCGGCGGCGGCCTTGGCTGAGGCCACGGCGGCGGTGGCCCTCTGGAAGGCGGCTTCCGCCTCATCGGCATCCTGCTGGCCCACGGCATTGATGGCCACCAGCTTCCTCATGCGTTCGGCCCGCGAGCGCGCGGGGGACAGTGTCGATTCCGCGGCGGTCAGGGCCGCGTTGGCCTGATCCAGGGCCGCCTGGTAGGGGGCTGGGTCAATCTGGTACAGGACATCGCCCTCCTTCACATCGGAGCCTTCGAGAAAGAGGCGCTTCAGGATGAGGCCATTCACCTGGGGCCGAATCTCGGCTACGAGAAAGGGCGAGGTTCGACCGGGCAGTTCGGTGGTCAGGACCGCCCGCTCCGTGGTGATGGTCTGGTAGGCCACCTCAGGCGTGCCCATGGGCGGAGGTGCGGTCTTGCAGCCCAGAGTCCCACCAACAATCCCCAGACAGCCTGCGGCCAATGACCAATGGGCAATTCGTCCGATTCGCATGTTTCACCTCGTATGAAAAAGATCCAAATACGCCGCAGGCATCCCTAAACGTTACCTATAGTTCGTTCCCCGAAATCGTCTTCGGTGACGCCCACTGCCCGGAGATTGAATTCCGTGAGCAGGTCCACGATCTGGTCTACCGACAGGCTAGGCTCGCCACCGACCTTCGCACGGAGGCTGTCCAGCAGCACGTGCGAGATCATTTCACCCAGGATGCTGACTCCCAGGAAATTCCGTTGAGCCTCATCCAGGCTCGGTCTCAGGATGCGCAGGCAGTCGTTGAACTTCCGTATCCAGGGTTCGATTTCCACTCTGAGAATGGCGGTCACCTGGGGTCGAGGTTCCTGCAACTCGTGCAGGAAAAGCCTTCGGCCCCGGTGGAGCACCGAGCCGCTCTGGGCGGGGCTGGGATTGAACTCGACCACAAGGAGACGGATCTGCTCCCGGAAGGAATGGAGCGCCTCTGTCCGATTCTGGGGAGGCCGGTATGCCTCCGTTGGGGCCTTGGGAAGGGGATGCCGGGTGCGGAAGATGTGGCGGAACACTTCCACATACAGGCCTTCCTTGGAGCCGAAGTGATGGCTGATGAGCGAACTGTTCCGACCAGCCCGATGCGCGATGTCCCGAATGCTGGTGCCCTCGAAGCCATGGGCGGAGAAACACGACAGGGCCGCCTCCAGCAGGGCCTGGCGTGTCTCGATTCCACAGCCGGCTTCCCGGCTGTCACTGGCTTTGTCCAGACAGGCCTCCTCCTCCTTGATGGGTGAATCCATGCGCGGAGTGGGGCGAGTCACGGAAAGCTCCCGGTGATGCGGGTACCGAAATCGATGGGGGGACGTTGGGGCGTGCTGATCAAACGAACGATCTAAATTCTTTCCGAGGCCGCGGGCCTGGTCAAGGGAGATTTGTTGCACCTTTGAGTGCCCTTGGGATGTTTCGATGTCTTGTTATTTGTCAACAAAATCAAGCTGCGTATCGGCTGTGGTCCGAGTGCTAGGGGGTGTGGGGTGATGGAATCGGTAATTTTTGAAAAATAGAACGACCGTTCGACTTGTTTATAGTTCCTGATTGCCACCCATTCTCAGCCTCATCTCTTGATAGCAGATGATCCACATCCAATCGTTCGCCGGGTGATTGGGAAGACATCCTTCGAGCCAGAGAAGGAATTAACCGCGAAAACCGCGCATCCCATGGGCTTCTTCGGGGGGTGCAATCCGCCAGGTGAGGGCGAACGGAAGCTTGTGTTCAGCCTTCCTTCTTGGCGAGTTTCTTCATCAGGGCGGGAAGGCGGTTCAGGGCGGCCTGGCTCTCCATCCACTGGCGGTGGGGGCGGGCCAGGTAGCCGCTGACGAAGCTGCCCTCCGGGAGATCCTTGGCCACCATGCTGTTGCCCGCTACGATGCTGCGGGAGCCGATGTGGATATGCCCGGAGGTGCCCACCTTGCCGGCCATGGTCACGTAGTCGCCCAGGGTGGTGGAGCCGGAAATGCCCGTCTGGCTGATGATCAGGCAGTGTTCGCCGATGCGCACGTTGTGGGCGATCTGACAGAGGTTGTCGATCTTGGTGCCCCGGCTCACTCGGGTGGCGCCGAGAGCGCCCCGGTCGATGGTGACGCAGGCGCCGATCTCCACGTCGTCGGCCACGTTCACGTAGCCGATCTGGGGCACCTTCTCGTGGCGTCCGTTCACCAGCACATAGCCGTAGCCGTCGCTGCCCAGCACGGAATTGGCGTGGATCCGCACCCGATTGCCGACCTGGGTGCGGCGGTAGAGCACCACGCCGCTGAAAAACTCGCAGTCGTCTCCGATCACGCAGTCGTCGCCGATGTGCACGCCGGGATGCAGCACGCAGCGGGCGCCGATCACCGTGTTGGCGCCGATGGTTACCCCTGGAGCCACGCGACAGCCTTCGCCGAGTTTCGCGCTGGGATGAATGGGCGCCTCGGACCAGGCGGGATCGGGCTCGGGGTGCAGCCAGCCGATGGTCTGCGCGAAGCCCCAGTAGGGATTCTCCATCACCAGGCGCGGATGATCCCCCAGCTCGGTCTTGGGATCGCAGAGGATGAGCCCGGCTCCGCTGGCCAGGGCCTGGGCGTGGTACTTGGGATTGGCCAGGAAGCTGATGGCGTCAGCGCCCGCCTCGTCCAAGGGCTTCACGCTCGCGAGCACCCGATCCGGCGGGCAGTTGTGCAGGGCGCCGCCCAGGCGGGTCGCCAGTTCCTGAGCCGTGATCGTCATCTGGGACATGGGCGCCTCCACGGATCTAAGTATAGAAGGGCAGGCGCCTTTGTTTGGGGTTCCTTGGGGAGCGTAAATGCGGGCCTCGCTATCGCAGAGGTGTGCTCCCGGCGACAATCTAACCTACGGGTCGATGTTCGGCCTCGGTTCTATCCAGGAGTCCCATGCATCCCATCCTCTTCCGCATTGGCTCCTTCGAGGTGGGCACCTACGGCCTGCTGCTGACCCTGGGCTTCTTCGCCGCCCTCTGGCTGGCCATGCGTCTGGGCAGGCAGGATGGCCTGGCTTCCGAGGGCATCTCGGACCTCGGTGTTTCGGTGCTCATTGGCGGCATCCTGGGCTCGAAGCTGCTGATGATCATCGTGGATCTCATCAATGGCGCCAGTCTGGCCCAGGTCTTCGATCTCGCCACCCTCCGGGCGGGGGGCGCGGTGCACGGCGGCATCATCCTGGGCACGGCCACCTTCTTCTGGCGCATGCGCAAGTTAAAGCTGCCCCTGGCTGCCACCATGGACGCTCTCGCCCCTGCCGTGGCCCTGGGTCAGGCCATCGGTCGCCTGGGCTGCTTCTCCGCAGGCTGCTGCTACGGTACCGAATGCCACGCCCCCTGGGCCGTCACCTTCACCCGCCCAGAGGCCCATTTCCTTTCGGGCACGCCCCTTTTGCAGGCCCTTCATCCCGTGCAGATCTATACCTTCCTTCTGGAACTGGCCATCGTGGGCGGCCTGTTGCTTCTGCGGCGGAAGCGCATGTTTGCCGGGCAGATCGCGGCGATCTTCTTCGTTCTCGAAGGAGTGGGACGCATCCTTCTCGAGAACTGGCGGGGCGATCTGGATCGTGGTGTCTGGTTCGGCCTTTCCTGGCTCTCCACGGGCCGACTGACGGGGCTGGCATTCATCCTTTTCGGGATCGGGCTCGGATTCTGGTTCCGGCGCAGGAAGGTCGTGGAGGCATGAGGCAACGGGGCCGAAAGCCGTGATCGGGCATCGGGTCCGGTGCGCGCGGGTCGTTCTGTCGGTGGCGCTCCTGGGCGGATCGCCGGTCGTGGGAGGCGGGTACGACACGATCCCGAGCCGGGTGCGGGTTCTGCCGGTGGCCTTTGTTCCTAGGGACCAGTCCCCTCCTGATCCGGCAGAGACGAAGCTCTTCCTGCAGCACATCAATCTTGCCCGAACGCGGTATCGGGAGATGCTGCGTGGCGACACCTTCGAGATCGCAGGGGAGGGTCGCCTCAGAGTCGTGCACGGTCGAAAGCAGCTCGACGACTATCGCCGCGCTCGGGAGCGGGGGGCTCCCGACATGGTCGCTGAACTCCTGGCCGAATTCGGGCTGACGCGGTTCTCGAACCCATACGTATTCTGCATCCTGGTCATGAATGCCCGGGACAGCTTTCCAGATGGGGGAGGTCGGCCCATCAACGGGGGCGTGAATCTGGGGGGCGGGATGATGTACATCGCCTCCTTCGAACTCACGCACAACGCGCATTTCCAGACTACCCTCCAGCATGAATTGGGCCACGGCTTCGGGCTGCCGCATGTGGACGTCTACGGCTACTCGATGCAGGAGTCCGATTCGATCATGTCCTACAACCCGGCCCATCACAGTCGGGGCCTTCAGCCCAGTTCGACGCCAGGGAGGCTGATCCCTGAGGATCGCCGGGCCCTGGCGCTGAACGACCGCGTATTCGCGAACACGACCTTTACCCCCGCACGCGACATTTCCCGCGGCGGCCGGATTTCCCCACGGATCGTTCCACTCGGACCGATGACCTTGCCCGGGCACCCGGACTTCTATCCGGTCGTCACGACGGATGGGGGCGAATATCTGGAGAGCCGTGCCGTGAACGCCATCCAGGGGGAGATCAAGCCGAACGCCGGGCCCGGCATCACGTATGATCCAGAAAACATGTGGCATTCGAAGCCGCTTCCCGGCGGAAAGGCGACGCTGGAAATCGCGTTTCCCTTTCCCGTCGATGCCGACGAATTGGTGATTCATGCCCAGCATAGCGGGCTCCATCACGAGGTCTCCGCCATGAGGCTGGAGAGCCTCGACGAGGCTGGTTCCCCGGTGGTACTCGCCGAACGGTCGGTGGGTTCTGCCGACCAGGCTGTGGCCTTCAGACCGACCCGGAGCCGGAAATGGCGCCTCACGCTGCGCACCGGAAGGACCGCGATGATCGTATTGCGGGGACTGGAATTCCGAAGATCGGGGAAGCCGATCGTACCCCGTCTGGTCCCCCGAGCACTCGAAGATGGGCCCAAATGATCGGTCCCCAGGCCTGGGTGGAGTGTTGATCAGGTTGGGAGATTGGCAGGTTCTCGCGCAGAAGCGCCGCCATGACGCCCTTTTCACACCCATTTCACCTTTTACCGTAATGGGCCTATGCTGGTTCGCACCCCAAGGAGGAATTCATGCTGAGCTTTATCTGGACCTGCCTCATCGGCCTCGTGGTCGGCGCCGTCGCCAAGCTCCTCATGCCGGGCAAGGATCCCGGCGGTTGGATCATCACGGCCATCCTTGGCATTCTCGGCTCCTTCGTGGGCACCTGGATCGGGCGGGCGCTCAATTTCTACGAGCCAGGCCATTCCGCAGGGTTCATTGTGTCTGTCATCGGCGCCGTCATCCTGCTCGCGCTCTATCGCGTGGTGCTGAAGCTCAAGGGTTGACGTCAGGCTGTATACGGGGCGGGCACCAACTCTGACCGCACCAGATTGAGATAAGACTGAAACGGCAGGGAGGCGCTGCGGCGCCTCCCTTGGTCTGCATCCGCCGAAATAGGAGCCTCCTGCCCCCCTGAGGTGAGATGCTAATCGTTTGGCTCTTTCCGAAAGCAGGTCTGCATGTCCGTCCATCATTTGATCGAAACCGCCGCCTCGCGCCTGGATCGCTTCCTCACCGAAACCCACCCTGAAATTCCCCGCTCCCGCTGGGAGGGCTGGATCCGCGAAGGCCGGGTGAACGTGAACGGGGAGCCCGCCACCAAGCCCGGCACGCGCCTGCGAGTGGGCGCCACCGTGGATACGGAGCTGCCGGAGATCACTCCGCCCTGCCTGCACCTGGAGCCCGAGGATCTGGCGTTGCCCACCCTTTTCGAGGATGAGCGGCTGTGGATACTCGACAAGCCTGCGGGCGTGGTGGCCCATCCGGGGCCGGGGCATCCTGCGGGCACCGTGGTGAACGCGCTGCTGTGGCGCCTCCGGGAGCAGGCAAAGGATCTGGCTGTCGCGGAGGACGAAGAAGCTGAGGCCCTGGACGAGGACTTCGCTGCGCCACTATGGCCGGGACTGGTGCATCGCCTGGATCGCTTCACCACCGGGTGCCTCGCCACTACCAAGGATGCCGAGGCCCAGGCCGCGCTTCAGGCCCAGTTCAAGTCCCGCAGCGTGGACAAGCGCTACCTGGCCATCGTGCGCATGAGCCGCAAGCTGCCGGAGATCGGCTCCCTGCTGGTGGATCAGCCCCTGGCGCGCCACCGCGTGGAGCGCACCAAGATGACCATCACCGCCGCGGGTCGCCCCTCCCAGACCCGGGTAAAGGTGCTGGCGAAGGCGGCAGGCTTGGCCCTGGTGGAATGCGAGCTGCTCACCGGGCGCACCCATCAGATCCGCGTGCATCTCTCCTTTCTGGGCGCGCCCATCCTGGGCGATCCCCTGTACGGCGGCATGACCCGCTGGCAGGACGAGGACAAAAAGCCGATCCTCTGCGAGCACCCCATGCTCCACGCCTGGAAACTCTCCCTGGATCATCCCACCGACGGGAAGCGCATCGACGTCACCGCGCCGCTGCCGGAGGGCTTCCGGGAACTGCTCGAGCGGCTGGGGATTCCCATCCCGGCCTGAACTACTCCACCCGCACCGTGGCCGTGGCGCTGACCGTCGGGTCCACGGTAGATGTAGCAATGATGTGGTACGTGCCCGGCTGGCTGGGAGCGGTGTACTGGCCCTCGGCGGAAATGCTTCCTCCCTCCGGCTCTTCCACGGTCCAGGTCACGGTCGGGCGGGGCAGGCCCCGCATGCGAGCGGCAAAACTGCGGCTGCTGCCGGGCATCATGGTGGCGGTAGCGGGCTCGATTCGGGGATCTGCCAGCACCTTGACCTCCACGACCTGCTTGAACCGACTGCCATCGGGCCGCATGGCCCGGGCTACCAGGTGGTAGGTTCCCGCTGCGGGGGGAGCCACGTATGTGATCGAAAAACCGCGGCTCAGGGTGAAGCCGCCGCCGTGGAATTCCTGAATTTCCCACTCGGGTTCGGTGGCCAGCTCTTCCAGGGGCTGGGCGGAAATCGTGAGGGATTCGCCCACCCGGGTCGCGGGTAGAGCAGGATTCAGGGCCAGGCCTTCGTTGGGGTCTCCGGAACTGCAGCCGAGGGCGGCCAGGGCAAGAACCAGGGCATAGAAAAGGGCGGGGCGGAGCTTCCAGGCCATGCTTCATGGTGGCATGGATGAGGATCGGGGGCATACTTGGGGCGAATTCCACCCATCCTGGCCATCCCGAGGCGCCCATGACGCATGCATCCGTCACTCTGGCCCTGCTGAAGTCTTCCTCAGAGGCTCCCCAGAAATCCTGGCTTAGCCCCTGGCTGGAGCGGCCGGAGTTCCTGTACCCAATCGCTTTTGGGCTCCTCATGCTCCTGGCCGTGGTCGCCATCAAGGCCCGGGAGTGGCCTAGCCGCTGGCGGGCCCGAGGCCGAAGCACCCTGGACCCCGTGCAGCTCGAAGAATTGTTGTTGGGCACCCCGCCACACATCCTGGATCTGCGAGAACAGGAGGAATACCGGGGCGAGAAGGGCCATATTCGCAATGCGGTGAACCTCCCCTTCCGGGAGTTGCAGAGGCGGCTGGACGAACTAGATACGAGCCACCCTCGCCCCATCGTGCTGGTGGACGAAAACGATGTGCTTTCCCACCAGGCCTTCCCGCTATTGGCGAGCCGAGGGCACACCTGGCTCTACGTGTTGAGAGGCGGCATGAAGGCCTGGCGGCGGGCCAAGATGCCCACGTACGTATTTCAGCACAAGGCTAAGCACTGATCTGGCTGCTGATCCCCTCCAGATCGCAAACCCCTTGCCTCCGGTTCAGCCTGGCCTCACCTTGATTCCACCGACCGACCATGGGGAGTTCGCCATGCTGGAACACCATTTCTCACGCACCGCCGCAGCACTGTGCACTCTGGGGTTGCTCACGGCGCTTGGCTGCTCGGGCAGCGATTCCGATCCTCAATACTTCTCGGGCTTCGTCACCCAGGCCGCCGTGGTGGCAGACCTCGATGGTGGGGGCACCCCGGATATCCTCACCGCCAATGCCGTCTACAGCAACGGGACCAGCAGCGCCGGGTTTTTAACCGCGCGCCTGCAGCAGGCTGTGACTCCTGGGACCTTTCTGGATCCCCTCCGGACGGACGCGGGCCGATATCCCTTGGCCATTGCCGTGGGGGATGTCAACGGAGATGCTCGCCCCGATGCCGTGGTGGCCTGTTACCTCGCCACCTCCGGTACCTATGCTGTGGATGTCCACCTGCAATCCGCCACCACCGCCGGGACCTTCCAGGCTCCTCTGCGCCTTTCCGTGGGCAACCGCCGTCCCTTAGATGTGGCGCTGGCTGATGTGAAGGGCGAGGGACGCCTGGATATCGTCGTGGCCGCCAGCGGCTCCAATGATGTGCTGGTGTTCTTCCATGACACCACCCCGGGGACCTTCCTGACGCCCCTGTCCCTGGCTGTGAGCGGGGATCCCGCCGCAGTGGCCGTGGCGGATCTGGCGGGCTCCGGGACGATGGATATCGCGGTGGCCATGGCCAATGGCAAGGTGGCGGTGCTCCGGCAGGGCAGCACGGCCGGAACCTTCCAGACTCCGGTGGAGTACGTGACCGGCTGGGATCCTGTGGCCCTCAAGGTGGCGGACCTGGACGGCGACACGCATCCCGATCTCCTCACGGCGAACTATTCCAACGGCACCGGCGGCCTGAGCTTCCTGCGGCAAGATCCGGCCCAGCCCGGTGTGTTCCTGGCGGCCCAGACCTTTGACACGGAGGATTACGCCTCGGCCTCTTTGGCCATCGGTGATGTGAATGGCGACGGGGCACTGGATGTGGTCGTGGCCAATGCCGGGTTGCCTGGCTACACCGGAACGGTGGCGGTCTTCCCCCAGGATCTCGCCCATCCGGGCGTGCTGCTCGTGCCGGATCTGTACCGGGGCTACTACGGTCCCATCTCGGTGACCATCGCCGACCTCAAGGGCGATGGGCATCCTGCCCTGGTGCTGGCGGATGGCGATCCCGCCATCCGCCGGCCGGACCCGGCGAATCCCGGCATGTTCCTGCCGCCGGTCTGGCTGAAGCAGTAGGGCGGCTTCCTGCTTCCCGAGTTTGCGAACTCTTCACCTGCTTGATTCCTCCCCTCAACGCGCGGTGAGCAGACTTGCCTCAGTCCGCTCACCCTGGAGGAATCCATGCATCCCATTCGCGCCGCGTTGTCTGCGGCAGTTCTGCTCACCCTGGTCGCTTGTGGCGGCTCCGACGGCAACAGCGGTCCCGTGCCCGGGACTAGGTTCATCGATTTCGTCGGGGTCAAGGCACCAGAAACAGATCTGGAGAAACAGTCCATTCTCGCCTCCAGCAAGGTGACCATCGACTTCAAGGAATACGCCATCGGCTTCAACACCATCCTGCGCAGCGGCGACAAGGTGGGTGCTGGCACCTTCGGCCTCATCTACGACAGAGATGGCAACCCTCTCAAGGGCGAGGACAATGCGGACCTGATCTCCAATGACAACGACTTCGCCTCCCTGATCATCGGCAAGGACGGCAAGCTCTACATGGTGTCCCACTTCGAGCTCTCTCCGGGCGCCATGTACATCACGGAACTAAACCAGGACAAGGCCACCGGCAAGCTGACGCCGGTGAACACGCGGAACATCGACTTCAGCGGGTTCGGCGGCGGTTGGGTTCACTGCGCGGGCAGCGTGACGCCCTGGGGCTCCCACCTGGGCTCCGAGGAATACGAGCCGGATGCGCGTCAGGTGAAGGCCAGCGGCTATCTGGAGAAGGATGGCTACGGCAATTCCCAAGCCCTCTACTTTGGGCTCGATCCCAACAGCACCGCCGAGAATTATTTCAGCAACGGCGGTCTGAACGTTTACAACTACGGCTGGCAGATCGAGGTCAAGGTCAACAGCTTCGCGGATGTCACCCCCGCCAAGCATTACTCCATGGGGCGTTTCGCGCATGAATTGGCGTACGTGATGCCCAACAAGAAGACCGCCTATATCTCCGATGACGGGGCCAACGTCGCCCTGTTCCGCTACGAGGCCGATACGGCGGAGAATCTCACTTCCGGCGAACTCTTCGTGGCCAAGTGGGAGCAGACCGGCACCGCCAACGGCGGCACGGCCAATCTGACCTGGATCAGCCTGGGCAAGGCCACTGATGCCGAAATCAAGGCCTACATCGATCAGAAGATCAAGTTCACGGACATTTTCGAGACCGCGACCCCCGATGGCAGCGGATGCGTGCCTGCGGGCTTCACCGCCATCAACACCACCACCGGCCTGGAATATCTCAAGGTCCGGCCCGGCATGGAAAAGGTCGCCTCGCGCCTGGAAACCAGGCGCTACGCGGCCATGAAGGGCGGCACCACCGAGTTCAACAAGATGGAAGGGATCACCCTCGATCCCGACAACAAGGTGCTCTACATGGCCATGTCGGTCATCGCCAAGGGCATGAAGGACAACGATGCCACCTTCGACAAGGGCGGCCCCAACCACATCCGCCTGCCGGAGAACAAGGGTGGAACCGTCTACGCCCTGAATCTGGATACCAACTACGTGGCGACCAAGATGGCGGGCATCGTCTCCGGGATTCCCAAGACCTACCCTGCGGATAGCCCCTTCGCCGCCAACAAGTGCGATGTGAATGGAATCTCCGAGCCGGACAACCTCACCTTCATGCCCGGCTACAAGACCCTGATCATTGGCGAGGACACCGGCAATCACCAGAACGACATGATCTGGGCCTACAACGTGGAAACCAAGACCCTGACTCGCATCCAGACCACGCCCTTCGGCTCGGAAACGACCTCGCCCTACTTCTATCCGAACATCAACGGCTGGGCCTACCTGATGAGCGTCATCCAGCACCCCTACGGTGAATCCGACCAGGGCAAGCTGCCCGCGGCCGAGGCCAAGCGTGCCTACACCGGCTACATCGGGCCCTTTCCGGCCATGAAGTAGACGACAAAACCCAACAAACGAGTGGGGGGACATGCCCAGCGTGTGTCCCCCCACGAGCTGAAGGCTTCG
>JAYREN010000100.1:0-8727 GCA_041908845.1 Holophaga sp.
CGTTGACATCCCCGGTCATCCTATGGATGCTTGGGCCACTCCTGTGCCGCACATGGAATCCTGAGCGCGGCATCTCCAAGAGGGCACACCCCTTCCCCTGGACCGCCCTGTCTGAATCCTGAATTCCACCCGGAGGCCTTCATGCTTGAACACGGTCTGATTTTGTTCGTTCAATTTTGGAACCGGTCACAACAATTCACCTTTCGGGCTGAAGTAATTGGGCAGCGAGCCATTTCTCGGATCGGATCAATCCTGCTCATGGCGGCAGCCACAGCCTTTCTGGGCTGCGGCGGTGGAGGAGGCGGAACTTCCTCCCCAGCCTCCCCTTCGGCCTACGACAGCGATGCGAGCGCGACCCCAGCCCCGGATCCTAGCTACTACCACGTTCCGAGCAATTCGCTGGGGGCCCTGGTCAGCGGCACCACCGTTACCTTCAACTACTGGAACCCTGCGGCCAGTTCGGTTTCGGTGAATCTTTATGCCACCTGGAATGCCCCCCTCGCCTCTCCCTCTGCCTCCCTGCCCATGACTCGAGGCACGGGGGGCGTCTGGTCCACCGGGGCGGTATCTCTGCCTGCCCAGAATTTCTACGTCTACAGCGTGGGCGGCACCTACGTGCTGGATCCCTACGCCCGGTCCATGGCCAAGTGGGTCCGGGCCGGGGCCAACACCATTGCCGGAGATGACAAGGGCAAGGGCGCCATTCTCGACCCTGCAGTCATTTCCCCTGACGGTGGATGGACACCCTATGCGGGCGCTTCCCACTATTTCGACGGTTCGCGGATGAAGGGCACGGATGGTTCCACCCTCGCCCCCTACGGCTTCAGCTCGAACCGCGATGCCATCGTCTACGAGGCGGGGATCCGGGATCTCACGGTGGATCCGGCGCTCAGCTTCGCGGGTTCAGGCCATCAGTGGGGGACCTTCAAGGCCCTGGTGGATATGCTCCCTCACATCCAGAAGCTGGGCGTGACTCACATCCAGTTGCTCTGCCCCCTCCAGAACTTCACCTACGACCAGACCAAGATCGGCACCCGGGAACTGAACGCGAGCCAGACCTCTGGCGCCAACTACAACTGGGGCTACGACCCCCAGAACTACTTCACGCCCACGGGCATGTACTCCGCCAACCCCGAGGATCCCGCCGCACGGATCAACGAGCTGAAGACCCTCGTGAACGAGATCCACAAGCAGGGCATGGGCGTAATCCTCGACGTGGTCTACAACCACACCGCCAACAACCATGTCCTGGGCAACAGCCTCATCCCGGGCTACTACTACCGGGCCAGCAGCAACAACGCAGCCGGCAGCAACGATGTAAAATCCGAATCCAAAATGGTGCGCAAGCTCATCGTGGATTCTGTCGTTCAGTGGGTGCGCGAATACAAAGTCGACGGGTTCCGCTTCGATCTCATGGGAGTCACGGATACCCAGACCATCCTGGCGGCATACAGGGCGGCCACGGACCTGAATCCCAGGGCCGTGTTCCTCGGAGAGGGTTGGAGAAACTACTACACGGGCCCTGCCACGGACTACAACGGCAATGCCACCACCGGCGCCGATCAAGGCAACGCGGCGCAATTCCTGGGCAAGAACGTGGCGATGTTCTCGGACAGCTACCGGAACATCTTCAAGAACGGCTACCCCTCCGACGGCGCCTCGGCGTTCCTCTCGGGCGCGGCCCAGAGTCCGGCCAACCTCTTTGCCAACATCGCGGGGCTTCCCACCAACGGCTTCACCCCAGGCTCCTCCAACAATGTCATCAGCTACCTCACCTGCCATGACAATCTCTGCCTCTATGATGTGCTGGCTCTCGCCACCAACGCGCCCAAGACGGTGAGTGGCGACGAGGGGATCCTGAAGCGCGCCAAGGTGGCCCACACCGTCCTGTTGACGTCCCAGGGAGTGGCCTTCCTTCACGCCGGAGACGAGATGTTCCGCACCAAGGAAACCACGGCGGGCGCAGCGAACTCGAAAAGCAACGGATCGCGTACCTTTGTCGACAATTCCTACAACGCCTCCGACGCCATCAACATGGTCAAGTGGTCCGCCGTCTATTCAGGCGATCCCGTGGGTGGCGGCTTCACCAATTACGACACCGCCCAGAACGGTTACAAGCTCTACAAATACACCCAGGGACTGATCGCGATTCGCAAGGCCACCAATGCCTTCCGGCTCCCGGATGCCTCCGTGGCCACGAACCTGACCGCCCTCCTGCCCAGCGGCGTCGGCAGCACCACCCTCGCCTTCGGCTACAAGGCCGTGTCTACCGACGGCACCGGAACCTACTACGTGCTCCACAATGCAGACGCCACGGCCCACAGCTTCCCCGTGGACAGCGATCTGAACGCAGCCCTGCTCCTGGCCGACGGAGCCTCCGCAGGGCTCACGACCATCCTGAGCCCTACTGGCGTGACCCTCAGCCCAGACGGTAGGTCGGTGACCGTGGCTCCCCTGACCTCGGCCATCTACAGGCGGTAGGAATTCTGGAAGCGCCCCGGCCCAGTGGGGCCGGTTCCGCTGCGTTCCTCAGCGCAGCTCGACGAAATGGACCTTCACCTTTTTCCGCTCCGGGAATCCACGGAGGGGAGCCCTCTCGGTTTTCAACACCCGGCCTGAGAAGAGATAGGGCCGCACCTTCTCACCTCTGGCTTTGAAGGCAAAGTAGAGCGTCACCGGCTTTCCGAGCAAGGCCTGCGAGGTGGTGTAGCTCACCAGCGCGTGTTCTGCGGAGTGATAGCCACTCTTCCAGTGGTGGATCTTGGGATCTCCGCCCCCCTGATGGGTTCGCCCATTCACCCAGCCATAGATCTCGTGCTGTTTGGGATCCACCAGATACCGCAGCCAATAGGCGAAAGTCTGCGGGAGGAAACGAGCCTGGGCAGGATCATTCAGGGCCAGGGTTGCGGCGGTCTGGTCGAGCTCCGCATAGATCCACCACTCCTTGTGGATGTCCAAGGTGCCATCGCCCCGCAGCCGCGAAGCCCAGGAGCCGGAATCGTCAAGGTAGGCCTTTTTCAGCACTTCGGCCCCTTCCCGGGTGGAAAATTCGACTAGGCCTTGCTCGCCCGTGAGCCTACCAATGCGCTCGATCATCCACAGAGCCTTGGCGGAATGGCCGAAATCCGTATGCCGCGATCCCAGTGCCTTTGCGTTGGCTTCGTGGAGCGAACCCCAAAAGAGATGGTGCTCCGGGGCAAAGAACTTTTCGATCATCACCTTGGCCAGCATCACCAGATCCTTTTTCCACTGGGTCTGGTGGGGCTCCGGGAGGATGGGCGCCAACAGCAGCATGTAGGCGTTGATCTGATCCAGCTGAGCCACCAGCTCCTGGCGCTTGTCCTCAACGCCCCCGGGATCCTGGGCAACCCACCTGAGCATGCCCCACTCGGTCTGCCAGTAGTGGCTGAAGATGTGGTTCTTCAGCCGCAGGATATCCGCCAGCACTGCCTCGTCCCGGGTGAGGTAGTAGTACATCGCAAGGCCCAGCTGGGCGTAAGCCAGATCCTGGCTCGTGCGCTGCAACACCGGCGGGCCCGCCACACCCTTCTCCCAATAGGAGATTGCGCTGCCCGTTTCCCTTTCCAGGGCATTCTCCCGAAGGTAGTTCACACCATCCCGGGCCAGTTCGAGCAGCTTCGGATTCCCGGTGAGATGGTAGGCCACGCCGTAGAAGTAGGTCTGCCGGGACTTCATCCGGACATAGTCCCGTCCCGATTGTTCCTTGATCCAACCAGGTGCGTTGGAAAGCTCTGGGCAGGGGCCTGCTGGAGATGGGAGATGACCATCGTTGCAGCGGAAGGTCGGGAAATTCCCACGGGGCTCACCCCAGGCGTCCGGCAGGTTCCAGAAGGGCAGCAGATCGTTGCGGAAATGCTCCAGCCAGCGCTGCCCTGTGGGCAACCCTGCGAGGGTTGCAGGGGTCCTGGGAGGTGTCACCTGTGCCTCTGCCCAGGGCAGGAACAGCGCGAAGACAAGGACGGATAATCGAAGGATCGTGAGCATGCGAAAGCTCCCTAGGATTCAGCGACCAGAGGTAGGCCGCACAGCCTTGGCGAGGGCATCCCAAGCCAAGGCCGCAGCACCGAGAACAGCGGCATTTCCGCCCTGGATGCCCGACGGAAGCAGCTTCACCGTGTCCCGGAAAACGCTGAAGAGGTTTTCCTGGAGGGCGCGCCGGGTGGGCTTGAAGATCAGTTCCCCGGCAGCCGCAAGGCCGCCGAAGAGGATGATCGCCTCGGGACTGGTGAAGACCACGGCATCTGCAAGCTTCCTGCCCAGGATGTCCCCGGTGAATTCGAAGGCCTCCAGCGCGATGGGATCGCCCTTCTGGGCCGCGTCGAAGATCTCCTTTGCGGAGAGCCGCTCGAAGGGAATCCCCCGGAGCTCCGAGGTCTCAGACCCCGTCGCCAGGAGCTCCCGGACCGTGCGGCGGAGGCCCGTGGCCGAGGCATAGGTCTCGAGGCAACCCAGGCGGCCGCATCCGCAGAGGCGACCGCCCGGCTCCACGATCATGTGGCCAACTTCTCCTGCGAACCCCGTGGAGCCATAGACGAGTTCGCCCTTCACCACGATGCCGCTGCCCAATCCCGTGCCTAGCGTGATGACCATGAAATCCCGCATGCCTCGGGCTGCTCCGAAGTGCATTTCACCCAGGGCCGCAGCATTGGCATCGTTGGTGGCCACGACAGGAACCTGGAAAGACGGAGCCAACTCGGCCCGGAGATCCACATGGCCCCAGCTGAGGTTCGGCGGATTCTCGATGGTGCCCCGGTAGTAGGTGGCGTTAGGCGCACCCATACCGATGGCCGAAAGTTGGAAGCCTGGGCCGAGCCCTTCCAGGAGAGCCTTGGCCCGGCTCTGGAGACGGTCGAAAAAAACCGGGGCTGGTTGCGCGCCCTGGGTGGGCATCACATCCGTGACACGGCAGTTGCCCTCCCGGTCCACGAACCCAAGGGCCGTGTTGGTTCCACCGATATCCACACCAAGAACGAGTTCAGTCGCTTGCATGAGGCTTCAACTCCTGGAACCAGCCTGGGCCACTTGAAAGAAGTGTTCCAGCTGTTCCGACGAGATCATTGCGGAGGTGGAGGCCCGCTGGGCACAGGTATAGCGGGCCACAATCTGCCCTCGGCGGATGGAATCCGCCAGAGAGAAACCTCTCAGCACGTAGCTGGAGAGGAAGCCCACCGCCAATCCATCCCCCGCGCCGTTGGTATCGAGGATGGGCAGAGTCATCGGCTCCGGGGAAAAGAACTGGATCCCGGTACGGGTGCCCAGCGCACAGCCCTTGGAACCCATGCCGGAAACCACGATGCGGTCGGGATGTCCCTGCAGGAACTCCCGCATCAGCGGCGCGGGATCCCCGTGGTTCACCGCCGAGAAGAAGAGGATGTCCGCATGACGGATGAAGTCCTGCCGATAAGGATCCCGCACATCCACGAGATCCTGCAGATCGCAGGCGATGGTGACGCCCTGCTCCTTCGCCATGGGGAGAAGGCCTCGTGCCCAATGAGGAATGTTGAAGTGCGCCAGACGACAACCGGTCAATGCCTGCCGACAGAGTTCCAGATCCGGGCACAGGCTCATATGGGACTTGGCGTCGTAGAAATTCTTCCGGCGACCATCGCGGTACATGATGTTGACGCTGCGACTGGTGCCCGTGGGGTCGAGGAAGAGCCCAGTGGTGTCGATCCCATCCTGGGCCAATTCCTCGCGAATCTGGCGCCCGCCGAAGTCATCCCCCACGTAGCCGATGAAGGTGGTCCGAAAACCCAGTTGGGCATAGCCCCGACTCGCGTAGCCCCCTGCCTGCCCCACGTAGTCAAGGTTCTCCGTAAAGTTGGCTTCCACGCTCCAGTCAACGTCCTGGCCCGGCAGATAGACATTGGTATCGATGCCGATGTTTCCAATGACGGCCACTTCCGGTTGAGCCAAGGGCATGGGCAGACCTCCTCCATCTCCGATTATCAAGCCTTCGGCCCGACGAATGAAACCGGTTTCATAGTCGTGCCTTCGCACGAGACGGCAAGGAGAAGGGCGACCCCAAAGGAGCCGCCCTTCCTGGAAACGGAATATCTTTCCTTCAATTCTCCTTGGTCACGAAACTCCCGCCCCAGATGGCCTGGGAGTCCCACTGGCTGAAGGCCTGGGTGAAGGTGGCCATGTCGCGGGCCGTCACCTTTCCCACAGGCGTCACGAAGTAGACCACAGTCACCCGAATGGGTTCCTCCGCCCGAGCCCCCCGGAAACCCGAACCCGTGAAGTAGTCGCCCTCGCTCTCGCCGTGGCCGATGGCCACCCGATCCAGGCCAGCGGAAGGCACCTCAGTCCGGACTGCCTGCTTGGATGCGCTCTTGTAGACCATCTCCGCATCCATGGGCGATGGTGGAGCGCCGGCGGCGACGCATTCCACAGTGGCCCTGCCCATGGGCGGCGTGCCGAGGTTGCTGAGTTGCAGGCCCCGGACGTTCCGGCGCAAGGGAACCTGGATGAGGTAGTACCGCTGCACATCCACATCCATGCCCTGGGCCTTCAGTTCCCGCTCCAAGCGCAGCAGGTCCGAGCGGTCTGCGGCCCGACTGGCGGTGAAAGGGGCCTTCTGCCCGTGGATATTGGCGAACAGAAGCTGATGGTTGCCGGGCCCCACGATGGCCTCATGGCTGCCTTCGATGACATCCGTGATGACGAAGTTGGTCGAGCCGTAGGGAAAGATGCTGAAGGTGAAGGCTGCCCGGGGTGGGACTCCCTCGGGCCAGGCGCCGCGCATGTTTCGGGCCGGCACGGGCACGATGGCGAACTGATTGGAGACGATCACATTGCGGTCCCGGGCCGCGCTGGCCAGGCCGAGTTCCTGCAAACGCTGGGGCAGGGATTTCTCCACGGTGCGGGTTCCCTCCTTCACGTGGATCTTGATGCGCTCCGCCGGCACCATCAGCACCTTGTCGCGGTAGTTGCCGTCCCGCCGCACCGAGAGCGCCAGGCGAGCCGAGGCCGGGTTGCCTTCATCCTCTCGCACCCAGATGCCCACATCGCTGATGCGGTCGCCCCAGACGCTGTTCGCGTGGCGGCCGATGTCCTCCCAGCTGATCTTCACGGGATGGAATTGGTTCTGCCCCATGAGTGCCATGAAGCTCGGCTGGTTCCAGAGGTTCACGGTCTCTCGGAAGTAGTCGCGCCAGGCGAGGGGAGGCGTGGGCGGCACCGGAGGTCGAGGGACGAAGGTCTCTCTGCCCTTCGCCAGGAAGCCGATGGCGGCCACGATATTTCGCACGGTGCCAGAACCAGGCCCCGCGTCCAGCCCCAGATCCCGGGCGATTTCCACCGCCGCGAAATCCACCTTGCTGTTACCCAGGCCGTGGGCGCGGGCCTCCTGGAGCGCTAGGCGCACATTGGCGCGCACGCCCTGGGCCTCGGCCATGTTGATGCGGATGCCCTGTTTCCCGAAGGCCTCGATGATCCGGCCTTCCTCTGATTGAGGATTCGGGGTCTGCAAAGGCGCATCGGCGCCCGGCTTCCCTGGAGTCATCCAGGCGCATGCAACGGTACCGACCAGGCCCGCGCAGAGAAGGAGGGGAGAGACAGGGCTTTTCATGGGGTGCACCTCACAGTGGATGGCTTGCATCCAGGAAATGCCCCAGGCTAGAGAATCCTTTCAGCCCTTTTCGAGAAGATTGCAGACGGACCCTACTCCGTCGCCTCGGCCATGGATTCTTCCGTGACCCCCACCATGTTTCGAGAATTCACGATGACCAAGGGAAGCGGCGCGCCGGTGGCTTCGCTGGGATCAAAGTAGGAGGTGGAACCAACGTAGCACTGATGGAACTCAATGAACCCGGTGTTGCGCAGAAGGAAATCCGAGGTCCGCAGGCTTTCCGGTACCTCCAGATGGCCCCGCATGCTGCCGAGGGTGAGGAGGCAGGTTACGAGGCGCTGTTCCAGGGGTGCCGCGCCGATGCCCGTTTTGGGCATCTCGATAGGGCCCTGGGGCACCACCAGCGTGATGGCGCTCTTGTGCAGGGCCAGGAAGGAATGGACCTGATCGCTACCTGGCAGCACGGCCTCCGTCAGCTTCAGGATTTCGTCCTGGGAGTTGAGAAAGCTCTGCAGGGTCTTCACGGAGGGCAGGTGAAGGGTGCCCCGAATGAATCCCGACGGCGCGAAAACGATGACTGGAATGGCGGTCTGAAGGGGACGAGGCGAGTCCATGGAGTGGACCTCCAAAGGGTTTTATCCAAAAGCATTGCATGTGCAGCAAGTATGGCCCCTGGTTATTTTCTGATCAACCCCGCCAGAGGACATGGAAGCTCTGGGGTCCATTTGCCGGTGGGAATCCGCAGCGCCCCTCCGGCATCCCATACCCGTATACTTGGGTCGCCCTGGAGGTTTCATGCCGCAGTCCAACGTTCAAGCCGAGCTCAGCGCCGCAGAGTGGAAGCTCATCCAGGAGCTCCGGGCCCTCCCCGAGAGCCAGCTCCGGGATCGCGTGCATCAGACCTTCAGCGAGCTCGCCTTCTTCTTCCGCAATCCCAAGTGCCAGGGCATCGGCATCGAGGGCTTCCCCTGCGGCGAGCCCAGTTCCTCCTGCGAGGACTGCCACGATATCTGGAACGCCCTGGACAAGCTGGCGGCCCGGGCCAAGAAGGAAGGCTGCTGATTTGCGGGGGGGGGGGGGGGCGGCCCGGGGGGGGGCCCCCGCCCAACCACCCCCCCCCCCCACCCCACCCC
>JAYREN010000100.1:8737-11477 GCA_041908845.1 Holophaga sp.
GGCGGCCCGGGCCAAGAAGGAAGGCTGCTGATTTGCACGAGGGGGGACCGCCCGGCCGCTTTGCGCCCTCTGCGTCCCCCCTCGTGCTCCCCCACACCGTGGCCAAGCCAAGCCTGGCCACGGTGTTTACCATGAACTCAAATAAGAGGGGACAGACCTGGTGCTTCGCGCCTTCTGAAAGACGCCCTCGGGTCACCCCTTCCGGGGCGGGGGCTCGCTGAAGGCCTCGAGGGGGTTCTCGGGCCAGGCATGCCGGGGATAGCGCCGGGAAAGCTGGGGCCGCAGCTCCTGATAGGCCCGGGCCCAGAAGCCCGCCAGATCGGTGGTCACCTGCACGGCGCGATGATTGGGCGCTAGCAGGTGCAGTACCAGCGGCAGGGCGCCGCCCGCGATGCGCGGCCCCGCCTTCAACCCCAAGAAATCCTGGAGACGGGATTCGATCCAAGGCGTCTCGCCCTCGTAGTGCACCTTCACCCGCCGCCGAGGCAGGGCCACCTGCTCAGGCGCCCAGGCATCCAGCAGCCGCGCGGCCTCCGGCCCCAGCCGCTCCTTCAGGCTCCAGGTCCAGTCCACCCGTTCCAGTTCCTTCAGGCTCCGGCAGCCCCGGCAGGCCTGCTCCGCTAGGCTGCTCAGCAACGCATCCCGGTCAGGCAGGCCAAGTTCGGGGCGTTGCCGACGGAGAAACTCCGCCCGCGCCAGCAGATCCTCCACCTGGGCCTGCGCTTCTCCCAACCCCTTCTCCAGGACGGCCTGAGCCAGGATCTTCGCCGTGCGAGGATCCTGGGGGTCCGCGGCTCTGCGCGTTGTCTCCAGGCAGAGATCTTCCAGCCAGAGGCTGTTGCTCAGTTCCACTCGTCCACTGGCCGCATTGAACACGCAGGCCTGCTCCTCCCTCAGGGTCTCGGGGAAGGTCTCCAGCAGCCACTCGGGTTCCACCCGGGAGGCGGCACGGATCAGCACCTCGCTGCGGGCACCGCGCACCTCCTCGGCCTCCAGGGCCACGATGAGGTCGGCCTTGCGCACCCGGCTGGCGGGATCCAGGCGCGCGCCGCCGCCCCCCAGCAGGGCGAAGGTGCCGTTGCCGCCCGCCTTGGCCAGACGGTCGGGATAGGCCGAGAGCAGGGCCCGGAGCAGCCGTTCCTCCGCATCGGAAGGTTCTTCCGGTACGGGGCGGCGATCCTCCCGGAGCGCCTCGCAGGCCAGCCTCGCCTGGCGCACGGCGGCGCCGTCGAACCCGGCGGCTCGGATGGCCCCGGCGCCGAAATGGGCCGCTTCCACTTCCCGATAGGCATCCAGCCGGGACCAGAGATCCGAATCCAGGGCGTGCTGGGCTTCGCGGCTCCGGCCCTCCAGGCCGCTCCGGGCCTGGAGATCCCCACTCTCCAGCAAGGCTGCGGCCAGGCGCCCCAGGGTCGGAATGCCCAGGTCCTCGCTGGCCACAAGCAGACGAGCCAGGCGGGGATGCAGGGGGCACGCGGCCATGCGGCGACCGGTGGGTGTCAGCCCTCCGCCTTCCAACGCGCCCAGCCGCTGCAGCAGGCGCTCGGCCGCCTCAACTGAGGCCACGGGCGGTGGCTCGAACCAGCGCACCTGGTCCCCCGCCAACCCCATCCCGTGCAGCGCCAGCAGGGTCTCCGCCAGATCTGAACGGTGGATCTCCGGGGCGTCGAAGGCGGGCCGCCCCAGGAAATCGGCCTCGGTGAAGAGCCGCAGGCAGAGGCCCGGCCCCTGCCGTCCGGCCCGCCCCGCCCGCTGCACGCACCGGGCCTGGCTGATGCGCGCCGTGCGCAGCCCCGAGAGCCCTGACCAGGGTGAGTGGATGGCCTCCCGACCCAGGCCGGAATCGATGACCGTGTTCACGCCATCGAGGGTGACGCTGGACTCCGCCACATTGGTGCTGAGCAGGATCTTGGGCCGCTCCGAGGGCGCCACGGCGGCCTTCTGGGCCTCGAAGGAGAGGCTGCCGTGAAGCGGGAGTAGGCTGAGGCCATAGCGCTCCGCCAGCGGTGTGAGGCTGCGCAGGCAGGCCCGGATTTCCGCCGCGCCGGGAAGAAAAATGAGCGTGTGTCCCTTGGCGTGTTGGGTCAGAACCCGCTCGAGGACTGTCGCCACCTGAAGGGCCACGGGCCGGTCGTCGGGGCGGGACAGGTGGCGCAACTCCACGGGATGCACCCGTCCCTCGCAGTGCAGGGATTCCGCGTCCAGGAATGCTCCCACGGGCTCCGCATCCAGGGTGGCGCTCATCACCACCAGGCGGAGATCGGGCCGGGCCTCCGCCTGGAGTCGCCGCAGCAGCGTGAGCGCCAGATCCGTGTGCAGGTGGCGTTCGTGGAATTCATCCAGGATGACCACGGCGATGCCCCGCAGCTGGGGATCCTGCTGGAGTCGCCGCAGCAACAGTCCCTCGGTCACGAAGCGGATGCGCGTGGCCCGGGAGACCTTCTGCTCGTAGCGCACCGCATAGCCCACCCGCTGGCCCAGCTCTTCCTCCAACTCCTCCGCCACCCGTGCCGCCGCAAGGCGCGCCGCCAAACGCCGAGGCTCCAGCACCCAGCATTCGCCCGCCTCCAGGAGCCCCGCCTCCAGCAGGGCCCTGGGCACCCGGGTGGTCTTCCCCGCGCCGGGTTCCGCCGTGAGCAACAGGTTGCGCCCGGCGCGGAGGAACCCCAGGATTCGAGGAAGGTGCGGGTCGATGGGAAGTGGAGGCAACGGCATGCCTCCAGTATGCTGGGGTCACGCC
>JAYREN010000101.1:0-11472 GCA_041908845.1 Holophaga sp.
TGGTTCAAGTGGAGCACGGCGAGGCCTGGTTTTACACAAGCTGTTTATGCGCGATGCTCAGTTCTCCGATTAGTGATGCCAATGGTCCGGAAACTCTACGGGACGGAGGGGCACCGAGACCTGCCTCGCCTCACCACCGTATTTCGGTTTGCGGCCCTGGTTGGGGTGGATCTGGATTTCTCTTGGAGTGTCGAACCCAGGGAAAGCTCGAGTTCTGGCAGTCATGGGGCTAAGTGGGATCTTGTTTGGATTTCCCTTGTTATTGCGTTCGGAATGGGTGGCTTTGAAAAGGCCAACCAGTCTTGTGCATTGCCTTGGAAGCGTCGGTAAATCCTTGTCTGTCTGGAAACCTACGGAACTCAACCTTCCAGGGTTCGGGCCGATGAGGTTCTGTGCGTCTTGCCGCCGTTTGGCGATCAATCCTGGGGAGTGCGGGCATGAAGAAGATCATCATCATGGGGGGGGGCGGCTTGGTGCTGGCGGCCATCCTCGGGGTTGGCGGCTTCTATGGCTGGAAGAAGTTCATGGCCAAGCCGGCAGTCCAGGCGGACGCCACGAAGAAGGATGAGACCGGGAAGGAGCCCGCAACCCAAGGCCCCGGTGGAGAAGAAGGCGAAGACGAGGACGCTGCTGAGGGTGGGGGACACGGAGGGGCGGCGGGAGCCGCCATTCTGGTGTATCCCAAGATCGTCAATCTGGACCGCAAGAACGCCTACCTCAAGGTGGAGCTGCACATCATCTTCAGGGATCAGGAACTGGGGAAGGCGGCCACCAGCGACAAGCCGACCCCGGAAGCCAGCGAGATCCGCGCAACCCTCCTGGAGTTGCTCTCTGGAAAGACACTGGAGGAAGCCTCGGATATCGAGACGCGAGAATTCATCCGGAAAGAGATAAAGGACAAGCTGAACGAGAAGTTCGCGCCCAAGCCGCCCAAGCCTGGCGAAAAGGAAGATCCCAAGACCAAGAGACCCAAGAAACCCATCAAGGATGTGCTGGTAGTGGACTGGGCGATCTCCGCATAAGTTTCGCGTGGCATGGCCGTTGCTTTTCCTGGCTGCCCCAGTCCATCCTTTGACCTTCAGGGCACGCCCGCGAGGATTCCCATCTTGGCCAATAAGCGCACCGACAAGCTCGACACCGATCGCGTCCTCACCTTCGAGAACGTGGTGACCGAGCTGATGCCCTTCATCGATACCCCCTTCGCGCTGGAGATCCAGCTTGGCCAGACCCGGATGACCATCCGAGATCTGCTCGAACTGGATCTCGGCAGCGTTGTGGAACTGAAAAAGAGCGCCGGGGAGCCCATGGATGTCTTGAGCAAGGGCAAGGTGCTCATGCGCGGCGAGGTGACCGTGCTGGAGGATTCCCTGGGCCTGCGCATTGTGGAGATCGTGGACCCCAGCCGAAGGGTGTGAGCGGCCTCCGGGTGTGGCAACCTAGTGAGGATGCCTCACTTCGCACCCACCAACCCTATTCCAGTGGCTCTCTGTCTTGGGGGCATGGACCCCTCTGTCGGTGCGGGGCTGGTGCGGGACGCGCTCACTCTCGCCGCCCTTGGGGTTCATCCCATGGTGATCAGCACCGCAGAAACGGTGCAGAACGGCTTGGCCTGTGAACAAATCCTGGCACCCTCGGTGAGTCCGGCTCAACGGCTGCAGGCTCTTCGTCCTCATCTTGCGGGGCCCTGGGGCGTCAAGCTGGGGCTCAGCGCCCTCGACCCAATTGACTTGCAATCCTTGTTGGCGGAACTGGAGACGATTGGTCCGGGTCCCAGGATTTGGGATCCCATCCAGGCCCCAACCTGTGGGGTGGCGCTGCACGATCCTTGCGCGCTGCGCAGGATGGCAACCATTGTGTTGAAGAGCGGGACGTGGGTGGTCACTCCCAATCGGCCGGAGGCGGCCACCATGGGTGGAGTGCCCGAAAATTCGGAGCCCCTGACTCTGGCGAGGGCCTTTCTGGAAAGCGGAGCCAGGGCCGTTTGGCTGAAGGGCGGACACGCCAGCGGCGAGGCGGTCGAAGATTTCTGGATCGAGGCTGGGGATTGCCGCAGCCTGGGGGCCCATCCGCGTCAGGCCGGGGACCGGCGGGGAACAGGTTGCACGGTGGCTTCTGCCTGGCTGGGATATCGGTTGCTGGGGGCGGATGATCGGCAGGCGGCCCGGCAGGCGATCGCTTGGCTTCGCGACCATTGGGCACAGGTCATCCTGCCGGGTGGTGCCGGCAGACCCACCTTCGCCCCGGTGCAGCCATGAGGGTTCACGGGGGTCGCGGTTTCATACTGCGCACGGGTGAGGATGGGCCTTTCGCGGGGTGGCTCTCCCTGCATCGCCTGGATGCCTGCGTGCCAGTGCGCGAAACGCCTTGGAGAGCTCTTCAGGCCGTGGCGATGGCTGCCCGGGCCTTTCCGGGCGGCCTTGCCCTGCTGTGGGATGCGCCTCTCGCCTGGCTGGATGAACTCGGCCCCGAGTTGCGGCGAGCCTTCATGGGCGCCCTCGCCCAAATGCCTGGTGTGGAGCTCCACCTCAAGGGCGAAGGCTGTCTGGAATGGCTGGATGGGCCGATACCCGGCTGGTACCACGACACTGAAGCCCCGAGTGGCCGTCTTGGGCAGGTCTGGCGCCAGGGTTGGGTCGGCTGGGTGCCGGATAGGGGCTCAGTCTGGTCCCTTCCTGGATTGGGCCAGGTCGCTCCTGACCAGGAAGGAGACGAGCCTCCTTCGGGCAGCCTGTGGGGCGAACTGGTGCTTCCCGTGGGAGCCCTGGGCGAAGTTCGTGTGCAAGAGGTGGCTGCGCTCGTGGCCGATGCTCAGGCGCGGCTGGAATGGGATTTCAGCCTGCGACTGGCCGCTCATGGCTGGCCTGAAGCCTTCCCCTTCCAGCGCCGCAGGGCGGGTTGGCGGGTGGCATTCCTGGGGGGCCGGGAACATGAGCTCGGAAGTGGCACCTGGGAAGCCGCCGCGGCCCAGGTTGCGGAGCTGCTGGAGGGTCTCAGGGCGGAGCTCCGCTGTCCCATCTGGGGGGGGAGCTGCCACGACTTTTCGTTGGCCGCTGCCCTCGGTCATCAGGCGATGCGCGAGGGGCTTCCCTGGCGTGCCACCCTGCCCATGCCGCCTGCGGCTCCCGTGTTCTCTCCCGGGCTGGGTGCGGATCCCCGGGAGGCGACCTCGCTGGAGGCCCGCGCCCGTTTCCCCTCTCCATTGGTGGAGCTACTGGCCCATCCGCCCGTTGCCAGCCTGAGGGTGCCCAGCCCGCCCCAGGAAGGGGCCGTGGCGACCTTCCTCAGGGGCCAGTCCGCGATCCCTGCCATTCGCTGGATTCCGCCCGATCTCCCGCCTCCCGGGCCCTTCAGCGCCGAGCGCCCCTGGCCCCCTGCTGGGGCATTCCCGCCCTTGATGGATGTGACTCAGGCCCTCCAGCCGGGCCTATTCGAGGATCTGGAGTGAACCCGGCATCACCTGACGAGGTGGCTCAATCGGTCTAGTGCCTGCCCTCTTCCCGGTGGAAGATCTTGTCCACGATCTTCCACTCACCCTTGAGCCTTAGCAGGTGCAGGTAGTCGATGAAGCGGAAAGTGGGATAGTCCAGGATCACCTTGGCGATGGCCGCATTGCCGGAAATCTCGAGCGAGACGATCTGGCAGCGGACTTCCGGCCGGGGCTGGCCCGCCGTTTTCACCGCCTGGGCTTCGGCCCGGGCGATCCAGTCTGCCTGGGTCAGCACCCTGCGCTCCCCACCCTCGGACCACTGCAACAGGGCCTCGGGATGAAAGGCCTCGCTGAGGCCCTTCGGATCCCCCGTCTGGTGATAGCGAAAGTACGCCTGGATGGGCTTTTCCGCTTCTTTCTTCTCCAGCGCTGGAGCAGGGGTCTGAGCGATCAGGGCGGGGAGCAACAAGGGCAGCGGCATGGGGCGTCCTGGGCGATGGCAACGAGGGGCGTTCCCTGTGATTCAAGGCTAGGGCTCAGAGCCCGCTTCGCACCTTGCGGATCGTCTGCAGGGCGCCTGCCAAACCCTCATGCAGGGGTTTGATCTCCTCGGGCTTCCACTGGGCCTGGGGCTTGCGAACGAAGCTGGTCTTGTCCTGGCGGTTGTCGAAACGAGCAGCGGGCAGGTAGTAGACCTTGGTCTCGAAGCGCTCCCCAACCTCCACGATGCGCTCGACCTTCACGGTGTCGGGCTTGTCGGACTGCTCCATGAGCCAGGCCATGTCGTCGGTGCCGTAGTGGGCCAGCATCACCTCCATGGGCACGCTGTGATTCAGGATGCTGCCCTGGGCGTTGGGTAGGCCGCGTTCGATGTTCTTGCGGCGGCTCTCGGCGGGGTCCACCCACACGTAGAGGATGCTGGCCCGCTCGAGAATCTGGGGGCTCAACTGCTGGAAGGCGCTCCAGTAGCCGTGGGGCGGGCAGATGGGGAAGGCGCTGCCGTTGGGTCCACCCCGGGCGCACTCGATGACGATGGTCTTGCCCGTGCGGTCCTGGCTGCAGGTGGCATTGAGCACGTCCAGTTCGTGACGGGCTTCCGCCTCGATGGCTTCGGCCACCTTCTTGCGAATGCCATAGGGAATCTCGCTCATGGGTTCGGAAAGGCCAACCTTGGCGCGGGCGGCATCCAGGCGGTCCATGATGGCTTGCCCGGCGCTGGTGGGAGCGAAGGTGCGGCGGTTCACCAGGTTGTCGTAGTCCTCGTTGAGCAGCTCGATGAGCACGGCCCAGGTCCAGTCATCCTGGAAGGGCCGCGTGGGTCCCTGGTAGAAGGCGCGCCGCCAACCGTTGGCGACCATCTCTTCGTCGATGCGGTGCATGAGGTGAACGTAGGGGTAGTCGTCCAGCTGAACCGTGGGCCCCATGGCCATCTCTTGCACACACTGCTCAGGTGTGAGGCTGGCCATGTAGGTGCGAGTCTCGGACTTGCCCGAGGCCGGCAGGGAAAACAGCAGGACGGTATCTAGGATGGGATTCGGCATGAGGGTGCGCTCCGTGCAAACGACCCAGACTGCCATGGGATCGCGGTGAGGCCAAGGCCGGATTATCGAGGATGCTCGTGCAGCCCCAAGGCGGTTGGGGTACTCCTATTGGCAGTTGGTGATATTCATGAATTCGGCTTGGAGTAAATCGGCTATACCGGGACAACATCGCGGTTCGGAGTCTCCATGACACTCTTTATTGATTTCGTCATGACCTTTCAGCGGGCCCTCAAGGTCTCGCAAATGTATGCGTCCACCCATCCCCGGCACCAGGAATCTCTGGCGGCAATGGAGGATGGCTACCGGCGCCTTTTGGAAGGACAAGGACAGGTGCAGGTCGCCGCCCGGAATGGTCGGCTCTTCGTGAATGGAGAGATGGAGGATATGGACAACCTCCAGGTGCGCACCCTGGCCCGGGATCTTGAAGCGCGCGCCATTCACGCACTGGTTTTCTTTCCCGGCGCCAGCACCGAAGAACTAGAGGTTCTCCTCTCGGTGCTCACGATGAAGTCGTCTGCCCTCAGGGCCTTGGGCGGTGCGACGAAGCATCTGGAAGCGAAAGGGGTGACCCACGTGCGGATTCTGGCCACGCGCCTGGAGGAAGTTTCCGAGGCTGGCGAGGTCACGGCCGCCCTCATGGAAACCCTGGCTGGTCTCGCCAGACCTGGAAATGGGAACGGTGATTCTGGGCGAAACCAGCTTCCCACCCTGGTCCGCGTGGCTCCAGGGGAAGGGGCGGATGGGGTCATCGCAGGGAAGGCAGCGGGGCCTTCTCCGGCGGGGGTGAGCGGGAGCGCGATCCCTGGAGGTGGATCAAACCTGAGCCCTTCGCAGGTCGTGGGACAGTTGCAGGCCTTTCTGGGCTCTCTGGCGAGGGGCGGGCACACCGCTGATGTAAGTGGCCTCGGAGCCTACCTGGAGGGCATGGGACTCGATCGCCAGGGGGTCCAGCCGACCACCCAGGGGATGATCACCAAGGCTATTTCTTTCTTGAGCCCTGAACAGCAACTCGGCGTGCTCATGGGGTCTGGCACTTTGCGGCCTGGGCCTCTGCGAAACCTCTTTGGGCGTCTCTCGACCACCCTCGCCGCACCTGGTTTGGCCAATGCCTACTCCAAGGGCGCCATGACCCCCGAGCGGGTGATGGCCACCGCCGACCAGATCAAGGCGATCATGCCCTCCCCCGAGGCCTGGGCCACTCAGGTCACGGAAGCCCTGCGTCGGGAAGGCATGTCCGAGGGGCAACTCAAGAACCTCGTGGAAATTCTGACCTGGGAAAGCCGCCCTGTGGCGGAGCGGATCAAGACTCTTCTCGAAGGACAGCGCATCTTTGAGATGCCCGTGGAAAAGGTGCTGGCCTTCCTGCGTGAACTGCTGGAAGGGGGGCGCAACGCGGAATTCATGCGCCTCCTGCGTCACTTCGCCACGGGGCTGCTGGTTCCCGCCGTGGGACGGCGAATGGCCGTTGCTCAGGCCTTCGAGCAGATCGCTGATTGGGTGGATATTCCCGGGATGCCTCCCGCCATCATGGATGAACTGACGGAGACCCTTTCCCGCGCCTATGGCCGGGAGAAGGACCCGGAGGTGCATCAGCATTTCTCGAAGGCGCTGGAGCACCTGCTCTGGTTCCTGGTGGAGTCGGGGGAACCGCAGAAGGCTCACGCCAATTTCGCTGGCCTCCAGGATGTGGTGACTGAACTGAGTCTTCCGGCAGCCTGGAAGGAACAGGCCACGGTGGAGCTGCTCCAGCGTTTAGGCACCCGCGAGCGCCTGGACAAAGTGCTCTCCTTCCTCTTTCACCTGGATCGCTCCGAGGCCGCAGCGCGAGTGCATCCCTACCTCGCGATGCTCGGTGCCTCCGCCGCCAACCACCTGGTAGAACGCCTTTCCCTGGAAACAGATCGCGGTCGTCGGGGGCGCATCCTGGAAGCCCTGAAGGCCTGCGGTCCTGTCGCCGAGGCTCCCCTTTTGGAATCCCTCAAATCCAGCGAGTGGTTCGTGGTGCGCAATGCCCTCATCGTGCTGGCAGAGGTCGCCGGTCCCGAGCGGGTTCCGGATCTGGAGCCCTTTCTCGATCATGGGGATGCGCGGGTGCGCCTGGCGGCCGTGCGCACCCTGGGCCGGATCGGCGGTCGAGGGGCGGAAACGGCGTTGCTGCGCGTGCTGCAGCGTCCCGATGCCGAGGCTCAGCTCGAAGTGCTCTTCATCCTGGATGAGCTCCAGGCCCGGACTGCCGTACCAGCCCTGCTGGAGCTGCTGAAGGCGTCCAAAGGAAAGACGCGTCCCGGCCTGGATGGGGTGCGGGAAAAAACTCTGGAGGTGCTGGGGCACCTGGGCTCCGCCGCCTCCATTCCCGTTCTTGCGGACCTGCTCATGAGGCACAAGGGATTTTTCCACGACACCCGAGAGCCTCTTCCCATTCGCATCGCAGCCCTGCGCGCCCTGTACGCCTTGGGGAGCGTGGAGGGCCAGGAGGCTCTGGCGAAGGCATTGGCCACGGAACCTCCAGGTACAGAGCGGGAGGCACTGCAGACCGCGCTGACGGAGGCCTTGAGCGGTATTCAGCCCGCCATGCTCTGAGCCGGGGCCAGGTCCGCCGGGGCCTAGGCCTAGGACCATTCGTGGACCCGTCACCCTTCGGCAGGTATTCTGGTAGGCCCGAATGCGCGACCGAGAGCTCGTCCAGCGCGTGAAAGACGCGACCGATCTGGTGGCCCTGGTGGGCCAAGCGGTGAAGCTTCGGAAGCAGGGATCCGCCTGGGTGGGGCTCTGCCCGTTTCATTCCGAACGCAGCCCCAGCTTCCAGGTGGTGGGGGACCGGGGCTTCTACCACTGTTTCGGCTGCCAGAAACATGGCGACGCCTTCACATGGCTGCAGGAACGGGAAGGGCTGACTTTTCCCGAAGCCCTGGAACAACTCGCCCGTCAGGCTGGCATTGATCTTCCAAAGGTGCGGGAGCGATCGGCCGCTGAGATGGATCTGGAGGAGCGGCTGCGGGCGGCCCTAGACACCGCCCAGGCCTACTACCAGGCCTGGCTCCAGGAGACGCCCAAGGCTCTGGACTATCTCAAGAACCGCGGAATCAGCGAAGCTTTCGCCCTGGAAGCGGGCTTCGGCTTTGCGCCAGATGGCTGGGAAAACCTGGTGGGGCATCTCCGCAAGGCGGGATTTTCGGGCGAAGTGGCCGAGCAGGCGGGCCTTGCGGCGCGCAGCGAACGAGGCTCCCTCATCGACTTCCTCCGCAACCGGCTCACCATTCCCATCCACGATGCCCGGGGACGCCTCATCGCCTTCGGAGGGCGGGCCTTCGGGGACGACAAGCCGAAATACTTGAACACGCGGGAAACGCCCCTCTTCAGCAAGGGCTCCGTGCTCTTCGGTTTCAACCGCGCCAAGGGCGGCTTCCGGGACGGGGCGCTCATCGTTGAAGGCTATTTCGATGTGCTCCAGCTGCATCAGGAGGGCGTGAATCAGGCCGTGGCGCCCCTGGGCACGGCCCTCACGGAGAATCACCTACAAATGGTCGGACGCTTCACCAAACGCTTGGTGCTCTGTTTCGATGGCGATGCCGCGGGCATCCGGGCCATGGAGAAGGCCCTGAAACTGGCCTTGCCCGTGGGTTTTGATGTTCGCTTGCTGCTTCTTCCCCAGGGAGAGGATCCCGATACCTGGTGCCTGAAGCTCGGGGCCGAGGCCTTCCGGGAACTGATTCGCAACGCACCGGACTGGACGAGTTTCGTGGTCAATCAGGCCCGGGCCGAGAAAGATATGAAGAAGGCCGTGGAGCGCATGGAGGTCTTCAAGGCCTTCGTTTCCTATTTCGTCTACCTGCCCCGCACTCCGGAAAACTGGTCGCTGATCCAGAGCATCGCTCACGAACTGGAGATCCCGCGCCACGAAGTGAACCGCTCCCTCGAATTCGAGAAATCCCGTCTTCATGCCGCCTCTGAGCCGGTCCCGAGCCCGAGCCAACCCGGGGAAGATCTTGAAGAAGTGGACGATTTGCTGCGCCCCTTCCTGGCCCTGTGCATGGATGCCCAGGTGCGGGCCCGGGTGGCGGAGGTGCCCATCGCCTGGTGGGAGGGCCTGGCAGGGGCTCCCCTGTTGCAGTGCCTTTTGGACGCAGACGGCGAGGATGACCGCATCCCGGAGGGAGCCCTAGCCGCCCTCCGCCACGCCCAGGCGGCCTGGGCCCCCAAGGATGACGCAGAACTCGCACCAGAGGGCGCAGTGCAGAAGCTCGAGGCCGCCTACGTGCAACGGGAGATCCAGGCCCTCAATCGCCAGATTCAAGATCCCGCCACCATGGCCGATGCGGTCCTAGGGAGGCAGCTTGAAACCCGCCTGCTCGGCCTTCTCTCCCGCAAGTCCGAACTACAAAAACAGCAGCGGCGCCGACGCTTTGCGTCTCTTTGATTCTCAGCCCTTGCGGGATTCCGGAACCCTCCTATACTGAAAGGTTCCGGGCGCCCTTGGCATTATGGGATTTCTCTACCCTTCGGCCGGCCTCCGATTCCTACCCCCGCAGTTTCTTTCACCTGGATCGCGCGATCCGTGGCTCTTTGAGGTCTTGATGGTTCCGACCCCATCCCGTGACAGCTACTTTCAGCTCACGAAGGCGCTAATCTCGCTCGGCAGGACTCGTGGCTACATCCTGGTGGATGAGCTCAATTCCTTCCTGCCGGATTCCGCCTCTTCGCCAGACGATGTCGAAAACGTCATCGGCATGTTCGGCAAGCTCGGTGTGGGGGTGGGTGCCAACGCCGAAGAGGCCCTCGCCAATCGGGAACAGCTGGAACCCGAGGTCCACGCCTCCGACTCACCGGTCAAGCTGGACAAGGATCTCGAGGTCGACATCGACTCTCCGGATAGCGACAAATTCAACGATCCGGTACGCATGTACCTCAAGGAGATGGGCACGGTCCCCCTTCTCAAGCGCGAGGACGAAGTCGAGATCGCCAAGCGCATCGAGATCGGCGTGCGCCGAGTCATGCGGGCCCTGTCACGTTCCCGTCTGGCAGCCCATCTCCTCATTGAAATCGGCAAGATGCTGAAGGAGAACCCCGGCAAGATACGCGAGGTTGTAGGTCTATCTGATGAGGTGGACGAGGACGAGGATGCCGAAAGCACCTCGGCCACTCAGCATGTCCACCATCAGTTCGAGAAGCTGCTCTCGTACGAACAGGCCCTTCAGGATCTGATCGCCCTCAAGGTCAGCGGCAAGCCACTGGCCAAGAAGCGGAAGATTGATAGGGAAATCCTGTTGGCGCGGGGCCGCGTGGCCCGACAGGTGCGCCGCCTGGGGCTCAACAGCCTCGCCGTCACCAGGCTGATCGACAAGATCACCCAGAACCACAAGCAGGTGCGGGAAGGCGAACGCCGTTTGCGGGAACTCACGGATCGCCTCAAGAACCCGGCCTTCGCGAGTCTGAAGGAGAAGTACGAGAAGGAGATCGCCCAGATCGAGAGCGAGCTCACTCGGTTCTTCGCCAAGTTCGAGGCCACTAGCGAGCGTTTCCATGAGGACTATGGCTCCCTCAAGGATGCCGAGAGCATCAGCCGCAGCGCCAAGGCCGAGCTCATCGAAGCCAACCTCCGTCTCGTGGTTTCCATCGCCAAGCGGTACACCAACCGTGGTCTGCAGTTCCTGGATCTCATCCAGGAGGGCAACATCGGGCTGATGAAGGCTGTGGACAAGTTCGAGTACAGCCGCGGCTTCAAGTTCTCGACCTATGCCACCTGGTGGATCCGCCAGGCCATCACCCGCGCCATCGCGGATCAGGCCCGCACTATCCGCATCCCCGTGCACATGATCGAGACCATCAACAAGCTCATCCGCACCCAGCGCGAGCTGGTGCAGAAGCTGGGCCGCGAACCCTCTAGCGAGGAAATCGCCCACGCCATGGACATGCCCGTGTCCAAGGTGCGCAAGGTGATGAAGATCGCCCAGGAACCCATCAGCCTCGAAACCCCCATCGGCGAAGAAGAAGACTCCCACCTTGGCGACTTCATCGAGGACAAGACCGTCACCTCTCCCGTGGAGCAGGTGGTCCAGCAGCGCCTCAAGGAGACCGTCAACTCCGTGCTCCAGACCCTCACCGAGCGCGAGGAAAAGGTCCTCCGCATGCGTTTCGGGGTGGGCGACGAAGCTTCCGAGCACACCCTGGAGGAAGTCGGCAGCGAGTTCGCCGTCACCCGCGAACGCATCCGTCAGATAGAGTCCAAGGCGTTGCGTAAAATCCGCCATCCGCGTTACTCCAAAACGCTCAAGGCATTCCTCGGCTAGCTCGCGGGCCAGTGGTATTCGAGTGGGACGGCGGATTTGTGAGCTGAGGCCCAAAGGGCCGAAGGCACATCCCGAAGGGATGCGAACAGGATCCGCCATCCGCGTTACTCCAAAACGCTCAAGGCATTCCTCGGCTAGCTCGCGGGCCAGTGGTATTCGAGTGGGACGGCGGATTTGTGAGCTGAGGCCCAAAGGGCCGAAGGCACATCCCGAAGGG